>NZ_CP139970.1:2761011-3067790 GCF_034424545.1 Trinickia caryophylli
TGGTTCGGCATCGACGAGGAGGCGAAGCTCTTTCTCGTCGCCTTGGGCGTATTCTTTCCTGTCTACATCAATACCTTTCACGGAATCCGCTCGGTCGACGCGAATCTCGTCGAAATGGCGAAAAGCTATGGCCTTCGCGGCGTCGCGCTCTATCGGCACGTGATCCTGCCCGGCGCCTTGCCGTCGATCCTCGTCGGCGTGCGGTTCGCGCTCGGTTTCATGTGGGTGATGCTGATCGTCGCGGAAACGATTTCGGCGCAATCCGGCATCGGTTACATGACGATGAACGCGCGCGAGTTCATGCAGACGGACGTGGTTGTCGTCGGCATTCTGCTCTACGCGTTGCTCGGCAAGTTTGCGGACCTGTTCGCGCGCTGGCTCGAATGGTGGCTGCTGCCCTGGCATTGCGCCCATGCGCGCGAGGTGCGGCGCGCGGGCGGTGGCCGGCTCGCGCGCTTGCTGCGGCGCGCGGGCGGGCGCCCGCGCACCAGGCTCGGATTGACGGGAGCGAAGGCATGACCACGTTGAACGGCGAGGCAGGGGCGGTGCATCTGCATGCGGTGACCAAGCGCTATGGCGCGCGCGCCGTGCTCGATCGCTTCGAGCTCGGCATCGAGCGGGGCAGCTTCGTGGCCGTGATCGGGCGCAGCGGTTGCGGCAAGTCGACGTTGCTGAGACTCGTGGCTGGGCTCGAGCTGCCCGACGAAGGCGTGCTCGAGGTGGCCGGGCAGGCGGCGGCAGGCGGTGCGCCGCCGCGCACGCGCATCATGTATCAGGAGGCGCGGCTCTTGCCTTGGAAAAACGTACTGGGCAACGTGTTGCTGGGCCTGCCGCGCTCGGCGCGCGCCGATGCCCGGGCGGCATTGGCCGAGGTGGGGCTCGCGGAGCGCGCGCACGACTGGCCGGCGACGCTTTCGGGCGGGCAGCGGCAACGCGTGGCGCTGGCGCGCGCCCTCGTGCACCGGCCCGATTTGCTGCTGCTCGACGAACCGCTCGGGGCCCTCGACGCGTTGACTCGCATCGAGATGCACGCGCTCGTCGAGCGCTTGTGGCGCGAGCACGGCTTCACGGCGATGCTCGTCACTCATGACGTGCACGAAGCCGTCGCGCTCGCGCAGCGGGTCGTGCTCATCGAGAACGGCCACATCGCGCTCGATCGGCGGATCGATCTGCCGAGGCCGCGGGCGCGGGCTACGGCCGCGTTCGCCGAGATCGAGCAAGCCGTGCTCGGGAGGATCCTGCAGCCGGCGGCGCAAGCCGGCTGAGCGGTTTTTCCCCGGACTCAACCCTAATTAATCGAGTACTGAATTAGGACATGATCAGCGATTAATGGCGCCGCTATAATGCCGGTCCGTTGACTCCCTGCTGATCCGATGAGCCGACTCCTTTGCTCGCTGCTGATTTCTTTCGGACTCCTCACGTACGCCGTGGCCGAGGAGAATGATGCAATGGGCGCGCATGCCGGTTCGGCCGCGATCGCGGCGTCCGCTGCGTCGGTGAGCACGGCGGCCGCGAGCCCTATTGCGGCGAGCGACATTGCCGGCGAGCGCGGGGCCGCCCCCGCGCAACGGCACCGGATTTCGGCGCTGCTCGTCGAAAAGTTCGGCCTGGCACGCGCGAAGGCCGAAGAGATCAGCACGGCCGTGATGACCTCGGCCTCGAAGTATTCGCTGCCGCCGGCGCTGGTGCTGGCCATCATCTCGATCGAATCCCGCTTTCACGAAAAAGCACGCGGCGCGAACGGCGCGACGGGCCTCATGCAGGTCGTGCCCGGCGCGCATCGGGGCCTTGTGCGCAATGTCGACTTGACCGAGCCCTCGGCCAACATCGAGGTGGGCTCGGCGATCCTGCGCGGGTATCTCGAATCGGCACGCGGCAACGTGGCCGCGGCGCTGAAGAGTTACGGCGGATCGAGCGCCTATGCGCGCAAGGTGAGCGTGCATGCGCGCGAGTTCGAACTCGGTGTCGGCGCAAGCGATGTAGTCGTTACCCACTGAATTCGCCGGTAGTGTGCTTCCGCTTTTTTTGCAGATCTTGTATCGGAATTGGCCTCTAATACATATGCGGGTGTCGGATGCGGTGGAACGCTCTGCTAGAATGCAACAAGGTTGTATGCCGCGTATCGGCGACACGCCGGTGCCACGGCGCTTTACGCTGATTCCTTCCGCATGCATACGCCTCCAACAAGAAGAAACGATAAGCAAATCGACGTAGGTGGGCCAATTTCGAATACCAGGAACTACGAATGAAATTGCTCCGTCTATTACTGCTTTGTTTCTTGTCGCTCACGCCAGCGGTCTATGCGCAAGCCACGCAATGGACCTATCTGTCGAGCGCGAAGGATCTCTCGTACGCGGTCGATAGCGACAGCATTGCGACGAATCCCGAGGGCTACGTCGAATACGTCGCCAAGACCACCTGGAAGGTGCCCGCGAAGGTTTCGGGGGCGTCCCAGCCGGTTGCCGTTTCCGTCACGCACTACCAGATCGACTGCGACCACAAGCAGTGGCGCGCGCTCGATACGCATTATTTGACCGCGAGCGGCGCATCGGCCGGCGCGGTGCACCCGGCCGATCCCGACTGGAGCGCGATCGGCCCCGGCACGGTCGTCGATCTCATGTTCCGCAAGGTCTGTTGAGCCTGCGCGTATCTCTGCCTGTTCTCGCGGCTTGCACTAATATGTGGGGCGCCGCGTCGCAGTGCGCGTCTTTCCTACGCGGGCGGCATCCACCGACAGGAGAACACGATGCAAGTCATTCGGAAACTCAGCATGGCCGTGCTGTTTTCAGTTATGGCGACCGGTGTGGCCCATGCCGAGCAGGTTGTCTTCAAGGCGAATCTGGAGCCGTCGACCGAGGTGCCGCCGACGACGAGCAAGGGCAGCGGCAAGGTGGACGCCACGCTCGACACCTCGACCAAGCTGTTCAAATGGAAGGTGTCCTATGAAGGGCTGACCGGGCCGGCTACCGCGGCGCACTTCCACGGGCCCGCACCGGTCGGGCAGAACGCCGGGCCGGTCATTCCCGTCAAGGTGCCCGAGGCGCCGTCCGGTTCCGTTTCGGGGGAGCAGACGCTGACCGATGCCCAGGTCAGCGATCTGGAAACGGCCAAGTGGTATTTCAACGTTCATACGGCGAAGAACAAGGGCGGCGAGATTCGCGGCCAACTGATGCCGGGGCACTGACCCGGGCAAGCCCTCCGGCGCGTTGTGCACGCCGGCGGCGCGAACTCGCGCGGCAGCGGCGCGCCGCGCTTTCGAGTCATCCTTCCACTGCCCGAATGGTCGTTGCAGGCGAATCGCACGTACGATCGTGATTCCGTCGCATCGGCACGTCGGAGGGCGTCTGTCATGAGTTGGCAAAGTGCGCTCGTCTGCTGGGTGCTGAAGAGGCAGTTCCGCCCCGAAACGGAAAAACCGCATGTCGACGTAGAGCGCGCGCGCCTGCGCGCCGCCGCACGCGTGTGGGCGCCGAAGGTGCCGGCCGGCTGGCGCCTGCGCGAGTGCTATCGGCCGGAGGATGCGCCGCTGCTCGGAGAATGGCTCGAGCCCATTGGCGAGATGGCAGGTGGGGGGCCGCGCATGACGGTGCTTTATCTGCATGGCGGCGGTTATTACTTCTGCTCGCCGAAATCGCATCGCTCGCTCGTTTTCCAACTGGCCGTGCTCACCGGTGCGCGAACGTTCTCGCTGGCGTACCGGCTTGCGCCGGAACACCCGTTTCCCGCCGCACTCGACGATGCGCTGGCCGCGTACCGGCATCTGATCGCGAGCGGTGCCCCGCCCGGGTCGGTGGTGATTGCGGGCGACTCCGCGGGCGGCGGGCTCGCGCTCGCGACACTCGTCGCGCTGCGCGATGCGGGCGATCCGCTGCCGGCCGCCGCGCTCCTCTTTTCGCCCTGGACCGACCTTGCCGCCACGGGCGCGACGCTCGCCACCAACGACGGCGCCGATCCGATGTTTCGCGGCGCGGCCGTCGCTCGCGCGGCACGGTTTTACGTCGGCGGGGCGGATCCGCGACATCCCTATGTGTCGCCGCTCTACGCCGATTTCACGGGATTGCCCCCGCTCCTGATCGAGGCCGGCGCGAGCGAGGTGCTGCTCGACGATGCGCGGCGCGCAGCCGCGCGGGCGCATGCCGCCGGCGTCGAAGTCGATTTCCGGATCTGGCCGAAGATGCCTCATGTCTGGCAGATCTTCGCGCCGTTCGTGCCGGAGGCGCGCCGCTCGCTCGAACGCGCAGCGGCGTTCGCGCGGCGCCACGCGGGCGCGCGCGGCGCTCGACTCGCTCAATTGCGCAGTGAAAGCTCGATGGCCTCGTAGGCTTGCTTGACGATATCGGAACCGTAGCGACGTTCGAGGCGGCGCACGGTGAAATGCCCGTGCGCGGTTTGCTGGAAATGGTCGATGAACACGGTGTTGACGAGTGCGCCGAGCACCGCGCCGATCGCGGGGATCGATTTCGCTGCCGCCTGCTCGCTGACTTGTGCCGAGAAGCGGGCCGCGATCGCATTCGTCACGCGCAGCAGCGCTGGGGTGCCGTGCGCGGCGGCGCTCTTCGACGCGAATTCGGACGACACCTTCGAGATCGCTTGCGCCAGCGCGCCGCGCGCGACGAAGTAGCCGAAGTCGGCTTCCTCGTCGGTTCGACGCGCGCCGCCGCCGAGCCCGAAGACGGCGAGGCACTGCAGTTGCGTTTCCAGGTCGGACAGGTCTTCGCCCTCGCTGCGCGCGATCTCGCAGATCGAGCGGAACATCAGCGTGGTCGTGACCGGCAGCTCGGCGGGCAAGGCCAGCAGCCCGAATGCGCCGCCGGCGGCCCCGGTCGTGGCGACAGCGAGCTTGTGCCAGACGTCGCGCGACGAGCCGTGCCGCGAAGCCGCCTGGCCGCCCACGCTTGCGAGTGCCGCCTGCAGGCATTTTTCGAGCGCACGCCGCGTAGCGGTCGCGATCGTCTCGTGTGCCACCGCGGGTAGGCGCTCGAGCAGTTTTTCGACCGGTGTTCCGACCGCCCCCGCCAGCTTCATGGCAAGCGGCTCGCGCTCGAGCGATCGCTTGGCCAGCGCGAGTGCGCTCAGGTCGTCGGCGTCCAGGCGGCCGGCGGCAGTGGGAATGGGTTTCATCGTCCGCCTTCGATTCGGTTGCCCGGCATCCGGGTTGACCCTATGCTATCATCCAAAATCATTTGATCAATCAACGATTGCGTTGACAAAAGATGGCCGTTCATCAAACAGTCCATTCGCGTGCTCAGGTGCTGCCGTTCAGGGAGTCGCTGCTGGCCATGATCGGCATCTCGTTCGTGACGATGCTGGTCGCGCTCGATCAGACCGTCGTCGGCACGGCGCTGCCTACGATCGTCGCGGAACTCAAGGGCTTCGAGCTCTACGCCTGGGTGGCCACCTCTTACCTTTTGACCTCCGTGATCACGGTGCCGATCTTCGGGCGCCTGGGCGACTATTACGGTCGCAAGCCGTTCGTCATCGTCTCGATCGCGCTCTTCACGGGCGCCTCCGCACTGTGCGGGGCGGCCCACAGCATGCTGTTTCTGGTTCTCGCGCGGGGGCTGCAGGGTGTCGCTGGCGGCATGCTCGTCGGCACGGCGTTCGCCTGCATCGCCGATCTTTTCCCCGATTCGGTCGTCCGCCTGCGCTGGCAGGTCATGATGAGCTCGGCATTCGGCATCGCCAATGCGATCGGCCCCTCGCTCGGCGGCTTTCTCACGCAGTATTGGGGCTGGCGCTGGGCGTTCTACGTCAATCTGCCGGTCGGGCTCCTGTCGCTGTTCTTCGTCTGGCGGTACCTGCCGCACATCCGGCATATGAAGCACGAGGGCCGTGTGCGGCTCGACTGGCCCGGTGCGCTGCTGATCGCGATCGCCCTCAGTTCGCTGCAGCTCTTCGTCGAAGCGCTCGCGCACGAGGGGTTTTCGCCGGCCGTCGCCGCGCTCGCCGTGACGGGCGTCGCCAGCGCCGCCGCGCTGCTCGCATGGGAACGCCGGTGCGACCATCCGCTGCTGCCGCTCGACATGTTCCGCAACCGCAGCCTCGCCGCGCTCTTTACATTGTCGGTGCTGGCGGGCTTCGCGATGTTCTCGCTGCTCTTTTACGCGCCGCTGCTGCTGCAGGGGGGCTTCGGACTCTCGCCGCGCGACGCGGGGCTCGTGATCACGCCGCTCGTGGTCTTCATCACGATCGGCAGCATCACGAACGGGCGAATCGTCACGCGCGTCCGCCATCCGAATACGATGCTCTACGTCGGGTTCGTGCTCGTCGCGCTTGCCTGTTTTGGCACGGTCCTCGCCAAGCGGACCATGCCGCACCCGCTGTTGATGACGTTCATGATGATGGGCGGGCTCGGCCTCGGGTTCGTGCTGCCGAACCTGACCGTGTTCGCGCAGCAGACGGCGGGCCGCGAGCATCTCGGCATTGCCACTGCCCTGTTGCAGTCCCTGCGCATGATCGGCGGAATGGTGGGCACGGCCATCACCGGCACGCTCGTCACCCGCCTTTACGCGCATGGCGTGCGCGACGCGCTCGAGATGGCGGGCGGCACGCACTGGTTCGAGCCGATGCGCGACCCGCAGATCCTGGTCAACTTGGATGCTCAGCGCGAACTCGTGGCGCAACTCGCGCGCGCCGGGCTCGACGGCCCCGCGCTGATCGAGCTCGCGCGCGAAGCGCTCGTCGGGGCGATCCACGCGGGCATCGCGGTGGCCATGGTGATCGCGCTCGTGTCGCTCTGGCAATGCAAGCGCGTGCCGCACGTCAGAATCGCGCGTGCGGTCGAGCCCGCGCCTGTGGCAGAGTAGCGGCGGGCAGCTCGAAAGCAAAAAGGAAGTGGAAAGGGACGGATCGGATGGAAGACTATGTCGCAATCGTGCAGCAGTTCGGCCGTACCTACCGCAGCTTCATGTCGGTGTTCGAAGCCCGCGTCGGCCATCCGATGCCGCGCTGGCGCATCTTGCGCGCGTTGTTCGCGTCGCCGGACGAATGTTCGCAAAAGCGCCTCGTCGAGCAGTTGCGAATCGATCCCGGCTCGCTGACGCGGCAGCTCAAGGCGCTCGAGGCGCTGGGATGGATTGCGCGCAGCGTCGACGCGCGCGACAACCGCATCACGAACGTGCGGCTCACGGCCGAAGGCTCGGCCGTGGTCGAGGAAAGTCTGCCTCGCCGCGACGCCGTTCTGCGCGAAACGATGGGGGCGCTGCCCGATGCGGCGCTGGCCGCGCTCGCGGGCGGGCTCGAGCAGCTCGAAGCGCGCATTGCCGAGGTGGCCGGGTCCGAAGACATCGGCACCGCGCTCGACGAAGCCGGCGCGCGCTAAGTCAGAAGAAGGTCTCGATGACCTCGTTTACGCGATATCGCGCATCGACGACAAGCAATTGCCGCCATTTGTCGAACGTCAGGCAAGGATGCGAGATGTCGAAGGCAAGCATGTCACCCACTTTCAGGTCCGCGCCGGGGGCGATGCGCAAATAGGCGTGCTGATCCATCATGCCCGTGATCTCCCAGCCCTCGTTTGCGCCGATCTCGCGCGGTGCGGGTGCGGTGCCCGGCCGGTAGTGGCGCGCCGGCACAGGAAAGCCCGCATCGAAGGCGGCATCGCGCTTTCCGAAACCGACGATCGCGCGATCGGGCTCGGGAATCGATTGCACGTAGGCCCACAGTTGTAGAGCGGGCAGCAGTGCCTCGCCCATCTTGCGCGCGATGGGGTTGCGCGCCAGGACGCCGGCTTGCGCTTTCTTGTAGATGCCAACGTCGTGCGTCAGATAGCAGCCGGGGCGCAGCACCACGTCGACGAGCCCGCTCTTCGATTCCTGCGCGAACTCATCGGCTACCACGTCATACCAGGCGGAGCCGGCGCCCGAGAGAATCGCGGGCTGGCGCGCGAAACGGCCTTGCGTCGCGATCGCGCGCGTGGTTTGCACGGCGCGGCGCAGGAACTCGCGCACGCCGGCTTCGTCCTGCAGGATGCCTTCGAACAGTTCGACGCCTGCAAGCGCAAGCGTGCCCGGGTAGCGGTCGAGCGCGGCGAGCACCGCATCGCGCTGGGCATCGTCGCGCACCCCCGTGCGCCCGCCGGGTACGCCCACCTCCAGCAGTACCTGCAGCCGTTTGCCCGCCGCCTTGAAGAAGTTCCCGAGCGCGTCGACGCCATCGGCCGAATCGACGAGGCAGAAGAATTCGAAATCGGGATCGGTCAGCAGCTCGGCGATCATCGCCATGTTGCGGCGTCCCACGAGCTGGTTCGCCATCAGCACGCGTTGCACGCCCCCCGCGTAGGCCACGCGCGTCTGGTGCGCGGTGGCGAGCGTGATCGCCCACGCGCCGGTATCGAGCTGACGGCGAAAGAGCTGCGGCGCCATGGTCGTCTTGCCGTGCGGCGCAAGCTTCACGCCGTATTCGGCAACGAACGCCTGCATCCATTTCAGGTTGTGCTCGATCCGGTCGGCGTAGAGCACAGCGGCCGGCAGGCTCACGTCCTCGTCGAGCACGTTCCATTCGAGATTGCCGGCCTGCTCGAGCGGCACGCTTGCGCTCGGCACCGGACCCAGGCCTTTGCTGGTCGGATCGATCGTCGCGGTCTGATAGGTGATCTTCATGGCGGTCCTGATGAGTGGTGGCGTTCTCTGCCCGTCCCTAGCGCCGGGCGACGCGTTGGCGCGTGCCTGTGAAGATACACGCCATGCGTGCATGGTACAGAACGTACGAGTAGGATCGTTGAACGTTTGCGGGGGCACCGGCACACCGGCACACCGGCACCTCCCCGGCCCCTGGCATTTCCCGATTTCAGCCTCGACAGGAGAGACGTATGCAAGCGCAAGGCGAAGCGGCCGATACGCTCATCATCGGCGCGACGGTGTACGACGGCAGCAGTGGCCCGCCGGTGCAGGCGGACGTGGCCTTGCGCGCGGGCCAGATCGCCGCGATCGGCGAGCTTGCCGCCTGGACGGCGCCCGCTCGCATCGAGGCCCGCGGGCGGGCGCTGGCGCCTGGCTTCATCGACGTCCATACGCACGACGACACGCATGTCATCCGTGCGCCGCAGATGCTGCCGAAACTCTCGCAAGGTGTGACGACGGTGGTGGTCGGCAACTGCGGCATCAGCGCTTCGCCGGTGCGCCTGGTGAGCGACCCGCCGGATCCGATGAACCTGCTCGGCGAGCGCGACGAGTTCCGCTATCCGACGTTTTCGGCTTACGTGCAGGCGGTCGAAGCCGCGCGGCCGGCCGTCAACGTGGCCGCGCTCGTCGGTCACACCGCGCTGCGCAACAATCATATGGATCGGCTGGACCGCGCCGCGACGTCCGAGGAGATCGCGGCGATGCGTGCCGAGCTGGCCGATGCGCTCGCGCACGGCGCGCTCGGCCTGAGTTCGGGGCTGGCCTACGGGTCCGCCAGCGCGGCGCCGACCGAGGAGGTGATGGCGCTTGCCGAGCCGCTCGCCGCAGCCGGTGCGCTTTACACGACCCATATGCGCAGCGAGTTCGACGCGATTCTCGAGGCATTCGACGAAGCCTGCCGGATCGGGCGTCACGCGCGGGTACCGGTTGTCGTCTCGCACCTGAAATGCGCCGGGCCGCGCAACTGGGGCCGCAGCGCGGAGGTGCTCGGCGCGCTCGAGGGCGCACGGCGGCTGCAGCCGATCGGCTGCGACTGCTATCCGTACGACCGTAGTTCGTCCACGCTCGACTTGAAGCAGGTCACGGGCGATATCGAAATCACGGTGACCTGGTCGACACCGCACCCCGAGGCCGCCGGCAAGCGGATTTCGGAGATCGCGTCGGAATGGGGCACGAGCCAGCGCGAGGCCGCCGCGCGGCTGCAGCCGGCCGGCGCCGTTTATCACAACATGTCGGAAGACGACGTACGGCGCATCCTCGCGCACCCGGCAACGATGATCGGCTCGGACGGCCTGCCGAACGATCCGCTGCCGCATCCGCGGCTATGGGGCGCGTTCGCACGCGTGCTGGGGCACTACGCCCGGGACCAGCGCCTGATTCCGCTCGAGGCGGCGGTCCACAAGATGACGGGCCTTTCCGCGCGGCGTTTCGGGCTTGCCGGGCGCGGCCGGCTGCGCGAGGGCTACCGGGCGGATCTCGTGCTTTTCGATCCCGCCCGAATACGCGACGCGGCGACATTCGAGCGTCCGCGGCAAGCGGCGGACGGGATCGAGGCGGTATGGGTGAACGGCGTGCTCAGCTACCGCGACGGCATGCCCACGGGCGCTCGCGCGGGCGGTTTCGTCGCGCGCGGGGCGATTGCGGCCGGCGATGGCCCGGGTGGGTTCTGAGCGCGTGCCCGAGCGCCCTCGCTGCTTGCGCTTCGATTCGATTCGATTCGATCTGATCTACTGCCGTGCCGTGCGCGCGTTGTCGGGCATCGGCAGGTTGTAGTTGGTGCGAAACGGATTGATGTCGAGCCCGCCGCGGCGCGTGTAGCGCGCATAGACGGCAAGCTTCACGGGCCTGCATTCGCGCAGGATGTCGATGAAGATGCGCTCGACGCACTGCTCGTGAAAGCCCGTATGGTTGCGATAGGAAATGATGTAGCGCAGGAGACCCGCATGGTCGATCTGCGGGCCGACGTAGTGAATCTGCACACTGCCCCAGTCGGGCTGGCCCGTCACGGGGCAGTTCGACTTCAGCAGGTTCGAGAACACCGTTTCCTCGATCGGCGCTTCGTCGTGTGCGGCGGTGAGCAGCGCCGGGTCCGGATGATAGACGTCGGCCTCGAGATCGAGCCGGTCGAGCGAGAGGCCGTCGAGCTCGTCGAACTCGAGCGCGTGGAATTCGGAGGGCGCCGCGAGCCGCACGGAAACCGTGGCACCGCATGCGGCCGACACATCGCGCTTGAGCATCTCGCGCAGTGCATCGGCCGACTCGACGCGCGTTTGCGCGAACGAGCCGAGATAGAGCTTGAACGACTTCGATTCGACAATATTCGGCGATTCCGCCGGCACGAAGAACGTGGCGATGGCGATTTGCGGCTTGCCGCGTGCGTTCAGCCAGGACAGCTCGTAAGCGTTCCAGATGTCGGTGCCGAAAAACGGCAACCGGGCACCGATGCCGATCTGCTCGCGCGCGATGCCGCGCGCGATCGGAAAGAGCAGCGTCGGGTCATATTGCTCGGTGTAGCTCGAAGCCTTGCCGAGGGGGGATTGTTCGGGCGTCATCGAAAGCAATGCTCGCAGTATGGGCTCCAGCCGGTCAGGCCAGGAAAAGCCGGTAGACGGGGTTGCCGCTTTCGTCCCAATGCGGGTAGCCGAGCGTCGACAGGAAACGCTCGAACGCCGCATTGTCGGTGGCGGGGACCTGGATGCCGACGAGAATCGAACTGTAGTCGGCCCCCTGATTCCGGTAGTGGAAAAGGCTGATGTTCCAGTCCGGCGCCATGGACGACAGGAACTTCATCAGTGCGCCCGGCCGCTCGGGGAACTCGAAGCGAAAGAGCCGCTCGTCGTGCGCGAGCGGCGAACGGCCGCCCACCATGTAGCGGATGTGCTGCTTGGAGAGTTCGTCGTTCGTGAGGTCGGCCGTGGGAAAACCGTGCGATTCGAACGCCTGGGCGATCGAGGCCGATTCGTCGCGACTCCTGATCTGCACGCCCACGAAAATGTGGGCCGCCGTTGCATCGGCGATGCGGTAGTTGAATTCGGTGACGCTGCGCTCGCCCACGAGCTCGCAAAACCGCTTGAAGCTGCCGCGCTCTTCCGGAATCGTCACGGCAAAAACGGCCTCGCGGGCCTCGCCGACCTCGGCCCGCTCGGCTACAAAGCGCATGCGGTCGAAATTCATGTTCGCGCCCGAGGTGACGGCGACAAGCGTCTGCGCCTGCACCCCCGTGCGCTCGACGTACTGTTTCGCGCCCGCGACGGAGAGCGCGCCAGCGGGTTCGAGCACGCTGCGCGTGTCCTGGAACACGTCCTTGATCGCGGCGCACAGGGCATCGGTATTGACGGTGAGGATGTCGTCGAGGTACTCGCGGCAAAGCCGGAACGTCTCGGCCCCGACGAGCTTGACCGCCGTGCCGTCGGAGAAGAGGCCGACTTCGGAAAGCGTCACGCGCTCGCCGGCCCGGACCGACTGCGCCATGGCGCAGGAATCCTCGGTTTGCACGCCGATCACCTTGATCTCGGGGCGCACGGCCTTCACGTACGCCGCGACGCCAGCCGCCAGCCCGCCGCCGCCGATCGGCACGAAGATCGCATGGATAGGCGCCTGATGCTGGCTCAGGATTTCCATTGCGACGGTGCCTTGTCCGGCAATCACGAGGGCGTCGTCGAACGGGTGCACGAACGTGAGCCCGCGTGCCTCCTGCAGTTGGACCGCGTGCGCGTACGCATCGCTGTACGACTCTCCGACCTGAACGACCTCGACGGTCGGACCGCCATGCGCGCGCACGGCATCGACCTTGACCTGCGGCGTCGTGACCGGCACCACGATGACGGCCTTCACGCCGAGGCGGGCGGCCGAGTAGGCGACGCCCTGGGCATGATTGCCGGCCGAAGCCGTAATGACGCCACGCGCCAGCGCGTCCGCCGGAATATGGACCATCTTGTTGTAGGCGCCGCGCAGCTTGAACGAGAAGACGGGTTGATTGTCTTCGCGCTTCAGATAAACGCTGTTGGCAAGGCGCGCGGAGAGGTTGCGCGCCGGTTCGAGCTCCGTTTCATGCGCCACGTCGTAGACGCGGGCCGTCAGGATCTTCTTCAGATAGTCGTGGGAGGAGGACATGGGACGATGCGCGAGCCTGGGCTCGCTGTTGCCGGCAATGGGGAAACGACAATGATAGCGCCAACGGCGGGCTTTTCGGCGCGGCCGGCGCCCGCTGCCCTCGGGTGGGGCGCCCGGGCGGCGCCGGCGGGAGCCGTAAAGCTGCCGCCCGTCGCCCGTCGCCTTGCACCGGTTCCGGGCGTCAGCGCCGCCCGGCGGCATGCGGTAGAATCCTGTTTTGAAACCAGGACCGGAAAATGTGCTGGCACCCTCGGACCGCCCATCTGCTCCCCGCACCGCGAGAAACGCGCCCCGCGGCGGAGCGGCACGTTCGTCAATCGCGATCGTGCCGGGCTTGAGCCTCTGACCCGCGAAGGCTCGCCGGTGCCGCGCCGTGCGACTCCCCATCGCTCACAAAGCCCAGTTTCCAAAAATTGCGCGTGAAGCGCATCGCCGCTCGTGCCTTCGACCACAGGCGCGGCCGGCCCATCGATCCGTCCGACCATGAACGCACCGCAAGTATTCGATCCGCACGGAGCCGCCGCCGCGACGGCTGCCGATCCCGAGCCGCGCCTGCGCGAGATTCCCTACAACTACACCTCCTTCTCCGATCGCGAAATCGTCATGCGTCTGCTCGGCGAGGAGGCCTGGGCCGTTCTCGACGAACTGCGCAACGAACGCCGTACTGGCCGCTCGGCGCGCATGCTCTACGAGGTGCTGGGCGACATCTGGGTGGTGCGCCGCAATCCTTATTTGCAGGACGACCTGCTCGACAACCCGAAGCGCCGCGCGCTGCTGATCGAGGCGCTCAACCACCGTCTGAACGAAATCGAAAAGCGCCGCCGT
The DNA here is from genome assembly GCF_034424545.1 of Trinickia caryophylli. Classification (NCBI taxonomy): domain Bacteria; kingdom Pseudomonadati; phylum Pseudomonadota; class Betaproteobacteria; order Burkholderiales; family Burkholderiaceae; genus Trinickia; species Trinickia caryophylli. The sequence continues at coordinate 2,774,571 of NZ_CP139970.1, forward strand.
GCCGATCTCGTCGAACACGACGACGAGGCGGGCCTCGAGCGCTCGTCGCGCGTCGAGACGCTGGTCGTGGCCGCGCGCCGCGCCGTGGAGGCGTTCGCCGGGGAGTTCTCGGCCACGGCCGATCTGCGCCGCCGCGCGACGAAGGTGCTCGGCCGCTGCACGCAGAAGGACAATATTCGCTTCGACGGTCTCGCGCGCGTCTCGCATGTGACCGATGCGACCGATTGGCGCGTCGAATACCCGTTCGTCGTGCTCACGCCCGATACCGAGGCCGAAATCGCGCGTCTCGTGAAGGCCTGCTTCGAACTGGGGCTGACTGTCATCCCGCGCGGCGGCGGCACGGGCTACACGGGCGGCGCCGTACCGCTCACCCCGTTCTCGGCCGTCATCAACACCGAAAAGCTCGAGCAGCTCGGCGCCGTCGAGCTTACCGAGTTGCCCGGCGTCGCCCGCAAGGTGCCGACGATCTTCTCCGGAGCGGGCGTCGTCACGCGCCGCGTGACCGAGGCCGCCGAGGCGGCCGGCTACGTTTTCGCCGTCGATCCGACCTCGCTCGACGCTTCGTGCATCGGCGGCAACGTCGCCATGAACGCGGGCGGCAAAAAGGCCGTGCTCTGGGGCACGGCGCTCGACAATCTCGCCTGGTGGCGCATGGTCGACCCGGACGGCAACTGGCTCGAAGTCACGCGTCTCGGCCACAATCTCGGCAAGATCCATGATGTCGACGTGGCCCGCTTCGAGCTCAAATGGTTCGACGGCGAGCGCGCGCCTGGCGAGCGGCTGTTGCGCACGCAGACGCTCGACATCGAGGGGCGGCGCTTTCGCAAGGAAGGGCTCGGCAAGGATGTGACCGACAAGTTCCTCGCCGGCTTGCCCGGCGTGCAGAAGGAGGGCTGCGACGGCCTGATCACGTCGGCGCGCTGGGTTCTGCACAAGATGCCGGCGCATACGCGCACAGTCTGCCTCGAATTCTTCGGGCAGGCCCGCGAGGCGATCCCGAGCATCGTCGAGATCAAGGACTACCTGTTCGAGACGTCGCGGCACGGCGGCGCGATCCTGGCGGGCCTCGAGCACCTCGACGAGCGTTATCTGCGCGCGGTGGGCTATGCGACGAAGTCCAAGCGCAACGCGTTTCCGAAGATGGTGCTGATCGGCGATATCGTGGGCGACGATGCCGACGCCGTCGCCAAGGCCACCTCCGACGTGGTGCGCATGGCCAATGGCAAGAGCGGCGAGGGCTTCGTGGCCGTGAGCGCCGAGGCGCGCAAACGCTTCTGGCTCGACCGCAGCCGCACGGCGGCGATCGCCAAGCACACCAACGCGTTCAAGATCAACGAAGACGTCGTGATTCCGCTTGGCCGCATGGGCGAGTACACCGACGGCATCGAGCGCATCAACATCGAGCTGTCGATCAAGAACAAGCTGCAGCTGGTGGACGCGCTCGAGGCGTTTTTCAAGGCGGGCAAGCTGCCGCTCGGCAAGACCGACGACGCCAACGATATCCCGAGTGCGGAGCTGCTCGAAGACCGCGTTCAGCAGGCGCTCGAACTGCTCGACCGCGTGCGCGCGCGCTGGATCTTTCTGCGCGACCACCTCGACATGCCGCTTGCCGAGGCGCAGCACACCCTCGTGCAGCTCGGCTACGAGGCGCTGGCCGAAAAGTTCGCCGATCGCGTCGACGCTCAGGCGGACACGCGCGTGTTCGACGTGACGCAGGACCGCACGGTGCGGGTGTCGTGGAAGCAGGAGATTCGCGCCGAGCTGCGCCAGATTTTCAATGGCGGGGCTTTCAAGCCGATCCTCGACGAGGCGCAGGCGATTCACAAGCGCGTGCTGCGCGGCCGCGTGTTCGTGGCGCTGCACATGCACGCGGGCGACGGCAACGTCCACACGAACATCCCGGTGAACTCGGACAACTACGAGATGCTGCAGGATGCGCATGCGGCGGTGGAGCGCATCATGAAGCTCGCGCGCGCGCTCGACGGCGTGATTTCCGGCGAGCACGGCATCGGGATCACGAAGCTCGAATTCCTGACCGATGCCGAGATCGCCGAATTCCGCGCCTATAAGGAGCGGATCGACCCGCAAGGCCGCTTCAACAAGGGCAAGCTGCTGCCGGGGGCGGACCTGCGCAACGCCTACACGCCGAGCTTCGGCCTGATGGGTTACGAGTCGCTGATCATGCAGCAGTCCGACATCGGCGCGATCGCCGATTCGGTGAAGGACTGCCTGCGCTGCGGCAAATGCAAGCCCGTGTGCGCGACGCACGTGCCGCGCGCGAACCTGCTCTACAGCCCGCGCAACAAGATCCTCGGCACCTCGCTTTTGATCGAGGCGTTCCTTTACGAGGAGCAGACGCGCCGCGGCGTGTCGATCAAGCACTGGGACGAATTCAACGACGTGGCCGATCACTGCACGGTCTGTCACAAGTGCGTGACGCCGTGTCCGGTGAAGATCGATTTCGGCGACGTCTCGATGAACATGCGCAACCTGCTGCGCAAGATGGGCAAGAAGAAGTTCAACCCGGGCTCGGCCGCGGGCATGTTCTTCCTCAATGCGACGAATCCGCAGACCATCAACGTGGCGCGTACCGCGATGATGGGCATCGGCTACAAGGCGCAGCGCCTCGGCAACGACATTCTCAAGCAGTTCGCCAGGAAGCAGACGGCGCACCCCCCGGCGACAACCGGCAAGCCGCCCTTGGTGGAGCAGGTGATCCACTTCGTCAACAAGAAGATGCCGGGGAACCTGCCGAAGAAGACGGCGCGCGCGCTGCTCGACATCGAAGACAACAAGATCGTGCCGATCATCCGCAATCCGAAGGCGACCACGGTCGATTCGGAGGCGGTGTTCTACTTCCCGGGCTGCGGCTCCGAGCGTCTTTTCTCGCAGGTGGGGCTCGCCACGCAGGCCATGCTCTGGGAAGCCGGCGTGCAGACGGTGCTGCCGCCGGGCTACCTTTGCTGCGGCTACCCGCAGCGCGGCGCCGGTCAATACGACAAGGCCGAGAAGATCGTCACGGACAACCGCGTGCTCTTTCACCGCATGGCGAACACGCTCAACTATCTCGACATCAAGACGGTCGTGGTCTCGTGCGGCACGTGCTACGACCAACTGGCCGGCTATGAATTCGAGAAGATCTTCCCGGGCTGCCGCATCATCGACATTCACGAATTCCTGCTCGAAAAGGGCATGAAGCTCGATGGCGTGAAGGGCACGCGGTACATGTACCACGACCCGTGCCATACGCCGATCAAGACGATCGATCCGGTCAAGCTCGTCAACGAGCTGATGGGCTCGGAGAAGGACGGCTACAAGATCGAGAAGAACGAGCGCTGCTGCGGCGAATCGGGCACGTTCGCGGTGGCACGCCCCGACATCTCCACGCAGGTGCGCTTTCGCAAGGAAGAGGAGATCAGAAAGGGTGCGGCAAAACTGCGCGCGCTGCCGATCGTCGACGCGGGCGCGGCCGAGCGTCCGCAAACGGCGGCGAGCCCCGACGTGAAGATCCTGACGAGCTGCCCGTCGTGCCTGCAGGGGCTGTCGCGCTATAACGAAGACGCCGGCATCGAGGCCGATTACATCGTCGTGGAAATGGCGCGCGAGGTGCTCGGCGAGAACTGGATGGCGGACTACGTCCGCAAGGCGAACGATGGCGGGATCGAGCGCGTACTGGTCTAATAGCGCTCATTGAACGATCATCGGTGCCGGGCGCCGGAAAAAGGACGACGATGGACTGTGTATTTTGCCGGGAGGAAGGCGGGGTCGTGCTCTGGCAGGATGATGCGATGCGCGTCGTGCTTGCCGACGAGCACGATTACCCGGGTTTTTGCCGCGTGATATGGCACGCCCACGTTGCCGAATTCTCGGATCTGAGCGACCGCGAGCGCGACCGCCTGATGCGGGCGGTCTATGGCGTCGAGCGAGCCCAGCGCAGCGTGCTGCAGCCGGCCAAGGTCAATCTTGCCAGCCTCGGCAACCAGGTGCCGCACGTGCACTGGCATGTCATCCCGCGGTTCTCGAACGACGCGCATTTTCCGCTGCCGGTATGGGCGCCACGTCAGCGCTCGGTATCCGAGGCGCTGCTGTCGTCGCGGCGCGCGCAGGCGACGCTGCTCGGCGATGCGGTGCGCCGGGAGATCGAGGCGGCGCTCGCTTAAGGGCGTGCCCGAGACCGGGCGCGGCGCGAAATCACTCCCTCAGACAGCGAGACAGCCATGAGCGGACTCACCCACGACACGCCCGTACCCACGGGCGTCGTCGTCCATGCCAAATCGCACGTGCTCGAGCTGCAATATGCCGACGGCGCGAGCTACCGTATTCCTTTCGAGCTGCTGCGCGTCTATTCTCCCTCCGCCGAGGTGCGCGGGCATGGCCCCGGTCAGGAGACGCTGCAAACGGGCAAGCGCGACGTGACGATCGTCTCGCTCGAGGGTGTCGGCAATTACGCGCTGCAGCCGACGTTTTCCGACGGCCACGCAACGGGCATCTATTCGTGGGATTTGCTGTACGACCTTGCCACGCGTCAGGAGACGTTCTGGCGCGAGTATCTGGCGAAGCTCGCGGCGGCCGGGCTCGAGCGCGATGCGCCGATGCCCGCGAGCGGCCCGCCGCACGGCCACCGGCACTGAGGCCGGCACTGAGGCTGGCACGAAAAACACACGCGCCCGCAGGTCGCGCCGGGCAGGAAGCCCGCTGGCGGCCCGGGCGCAAGTCAAATTGAGAATGTGAGAATGAGCGGAGGATATTCGCGATGAGCAAGACGCACTTCGGCTTCGAAACCGTCGACGAACGAGAAAAAGCAAAGCGGGTCGCCGGCGTGTTCCACTCGGTGGCCTCCAACTACGATCTGATGAACGATCTGATGTCGGGCGGGCTGCACCGGATTTGGAAGCAGTTCACGATCGCGCAGGCGAACGTGCGACCCGGCGCGAAAGTGCTGGACATCGCGGGCGGCACCGGCGATCTCGCGAAGGCATTCGCGAAAAAGGCGGGCCCGACGGGCGAGGTCTGGCTGACCGACATCAACGAATCGATGCTGCGCGTGGGGCGCGATCGCCTTCTCGACGATGGTGTAATCACGCCCGCCCTGCTGTGCGACGCCGAGAAAATTCCTTTTCCCGACAACTACTTCGATGTGGTGACGGTGGCTTTCGGGTTGCGCAACATGACGCGCAAGGAGGTCGCGCTGGCCGAAATGCGGCGCGTGCTCAAGCCGGGCGGGCGGCTGATGGTTCTCGAATTCTCGAAAGTGTGGGAGCCGCTCAAGAAAGCTTACGACGTCTATTCGTTCAAGGTTCTGCCGTGGCTGGGCCAGAAATTTGCGAGCGACGCCGATAGCTACCGGTATCTGGCGGAGTCGATCCGCATGCATCCGGATCAGGAAACGCTGAAGACGATGATGGAACAAGCAGGGCTCGACGCCGTCAAATATTACAATTTGTCAGCTGGCGTGGTAGCCTTGCATGTGGCGACGAAGTATTAGCGCCATCAACTCATTGTTTTCATAGGGGATTTTTAAATGACCGACCCGCTTCCCTCAGCTTTCAATAAACTTTCCAAGCCGTTGGCGAGGCGATTTGGGCTCGCCGCCGTCGTCGCCGTCATTGCCGTCGGCACCGTCGGATCGCTCGATGCAGAGGCGAAACGGCTTGGAGGAGGGCGGACGGTCGGGCGCCAGACCCAGACGACGCAGTCCGCGCCCTCGTCTCCGACGCAGCAGTCGACCCAGCAGCCGATGATGCAATCGGCACAGCCCTCCCAGGCGCAGCGCACGCAGTCCACGCCGGGCGCGCAACCCGCGCCCGCCACCCAGCGCTCGCGCTGGCTCGGGCCGATCGCGGGTCTGGCGGCGGGGCTCGGCATCGCGGCGCTGCTGTCGCACTTCGGTCTCGGCGGTGCATTCGCGAGCATGATGGCGAACGTGATCGTGATCGCGCTGCTGGCGATGGCCGGCATCTGGCTCATCCGCAAGCTCACCTCGCGCGGGCGCCGGCAACCGGCTGCGGCCTACGCCGGTGGCACCGGCATGGACGCGCATGATTTCGCGCGGCAACGCATGCAGGCACCGGCCGCTTTCGGCGGCGCATCGCCGGCAGCCGCTCGAACGGCGCCGGAGTTCTCCACGCAGGCAGCGCTGCCTGCCGGCTTCGACGCCGAAGCATTCGTGCGCAACGCCAAGGTCCACTTCGTACGCATGCAAGCCGCGTGGGACGAGGGCAACATGGCCGACATCCGCGAATTTACGACGCCCGAAATGTTCGCCGAGCTGAAGATCGACATCGATGCACGCGGCAAGGTGCGCAACCAGACGGACGTCGTGCAGCTCGATGCCGACGTGCTGGGCGTCGAAGACCGCGGTACCGAGTACTTGGCGAGCGTGCGATTTACCGGGCTCATCCGCGAAACGGAAGGCGGTTCCGCCGAGCCGTTCGAGGAGATCTGGAACCTTTCGAAACAGGCGCGAGGCAACGAGGGCTGGCTTCTGGCCGGCATCAGCCAGACCGCGCATCACTGAACCTAGCGGCGTTTCGCGCTGCGGCGCTCTTGCTCAGCCAGTCGGAGCGCCAACGAACGCTACAATAGAGGCCCGCTCAGGCTACCGCCTGCGCGGGCTTCTTTCGTTCCGAGCCCGATGATCCTCGCTGCCCAGCCTTTTGCCGCCGCCGTCAATCACCTGCTCGCCCGCGAATCGTGGGCTCGAGCGCGCCTTGCGCCCTACGCGGGCAAGACCGCGCGGCTCGTGTTTTCGACCATCGCGATGACGCTCGTCGTTCAGCCGGATGGCCATCTCGCCGCCATAGACGAAGCCGAGGCGCATGAGCCCGACGTCTCGCTGGCCGTGCCCGCCGATGCCGTTGCCGCGTTCATCGAGGGCGGTCAGGCCGCCGTCATGAAGCACGTCAAGATCGAGGGCGACGCCGAATTCGCCACACTGATCGGCAAGCTCGCCGAGCATCTGCGCTGGGAACCCGAGGAGGATCTCGCGAAGCTGATCGGCGACGCGCCCGCCTACCGGCTCGCCGCACTCGTGCGCACGGCCGGCAGCCAGGCGGCGCGCAGTGCGCGCAATCTGCGCGACGCCGCAGCCGAGTACTTGCTCGATGAAAACCCCCAGCTCGTGAGACGCGCATCGCTCGAGGATTTCAACGCCGAACTCGCGCGCTCGCGCGATGCGCTGGCGCGCCTCGAAAAACGCGTCGAGCGTCTGGAGGCGCGCGCCGGTTCGGGCAGCGCCGCGGCTCCCCGCCTCGTGCGCTAGGACGGAATCGCCCATGCGTTTGCTGCGCTTCATAAAGATCGTTTTCACCGTCATCCGCTTCGGTCTCGACGAGATGATGCTCGCCCGCATCAACGACCGTCGCGTGCGCTTTTTGCTGCGCATCGGCACAATCGGCCGCCGCTTCAAGGCACCGCCGGCGGTCCGGCTGCGCCTTGCGCTCGAAAGCCTGGGGCCGATTTTCGTCAAGTTCGGGCAGGTGCTCTCCACGCGGCGCGACCTGCTTTCGGCCGAAGTGGCGATCGAGCTGGCGAAATTGCAGGACCAGGTGCCGCCGTTCGATTCGGCTGTGGCCATCGACCTCATCGAGAAGGCGCTCGGCGCGAAAGTCGACGTCCTGTTCGACGAGTTCGAGCGCGTGCCGGTGGCGAGCGCGTCGATCGCCCAGGTGCACTTCGCGAAGGTGAGGGCCGGGCAGCATGCGGGCAAGCCTGTCGCCATCAAGGTGCTCCGGCCGAACATGCTGCCCGTCATCGATTCCGATCTCGCACTGCTGCGCGACCTGGCCGTCTGGGCGGAGCGGCTCTGGGCCGACGGCAAGCGCCTGAAGCCGCGCGAGGTCGTGGGAGAGTTCGACAAGTATCTTCACGACGAACTCGATCTCATGCGCGAGGCGGCCAACGGCAGCCAGTTGCGGCGCAACTTCGCCGGCCTCGATCTGCTGCTCGTGCCCGAGATGTACTGGGAGTTTTGTACGCCGAACGTGCTCGTGATGGAGCGCATGGTGGGCGTGCCGATCAGCCAGGTGGAGACGCTGCGGGAAGCTGGCGTCGATATTCCGAAGCTTGCGCGCGAAGGCGTCGAGATCTTTTTCACGCAAGTTTTTCGCGACGGCTTCTTCCACGCCGACATGCACCCCGGCAACATCCAGGTGAGCCTCGATCCGGCTCATTTCGGGCGCTATATCGCACTCGATTTCGGCATCATCGGCGCCTTGTCGGATTTCGACAAAAACTATCTGGCGCAAAACTTCCTCGCCTTCTTCAAGCGCGACTACCATCGCGTAGCCACGCTGCATCTGGAGTCGGGCTGGGTGCCGCCGACCACGCGCGTCGAGGAGCTCGAGAGCGCGATCCGCGCGGTGTGCGAGCCCTACTTCGACCGCGCGCTCAAGGACATTTCCCTCGGGCAGGTGCTGTTGCGGCTCTTCTCCACGTCGCGACGGTTCAACGTCGAAATCCAGCCGCAGCTCGTGCTGCTGCAAAAGACGATGCTCAACGTCGAAGGACTGGGTCGCTCGCTCGACCCCGAGCTCGACCTCTGGAAAACGGCGAAGCCCTATCTCGAGCGCTGGATGAACGAGCAGATCGGGCTTCGCGGCTGGTACGAGCGACTCAAGGTGGAGGCGCCGCAGTGGAGCAAGACTCTGCCGCAACTGCCGCGCCTCGTCCATAAAGTACTTGCCGACCACCACGACACGCCCCGGGCTGCCGCGCAGGATCTGGTCATGCAGATGCTGATAGCCGAGCAGAGGCGAACGAACCGGCTCTTGCAGGCGCTGCTGCTCTTCGGCGTGGCGGTGGGCTTCGGTGCGGTGATCGCGCGCGTCTGGCTCGTACTGGCTTATGGCGCGTGAGATCATGGCATCCGGTCGCGCTATGGCATGTGAGCGCGCTATGGCGCCCGATTCCGGCTCCGTTTCGCGGTTGCGGCGTTCCGCATCCGGCCGCGTCGAGGTTTCGCCATGACCGGAAGTAAGACCCCGCCGCCGGCCGGGGCGGCACCGGCGTTCGACACGCGCGACCCTGCCACCGCCGCGTTCTGGGACGAGCGGTTCCGCAAGGGCTTCACTCCCTGGGATCAGGCGGGCGTGCAGCGGGCGTTCGCCGAGTTCGTGACGCGTACGACGCCGGTCCCCGTGCTGATCCCGGGATGCGGCAGCGCGCATGAAGCCCTGTGGCTGGCCAAGGCCGGATGGCTCGTGCGCGCGATCGACTTTTCGGCCGACGCCGTAACCGCGGCCCGCGCGCGGCTCGGTGCTTTCGCCGAGCTTGTCGAGCAGGCCGATTTCTTCGCCTACGAGCCGCCCTTTCAGCCGGGCTGGATCTACGAGCGGGCGTTCTTCTGCGCACTGCCGCTGGCGCGCCGCGTCGAGTACGTGGAACGGATGGCCGCGCTGCTCGCGCCCGGAGGGCTTCTGGCCGGTTTCTTCTTTTTCGGCCAGGAGCCGAAGGGGCCGCCGTTCGGTATTGCGCGCGAGACGCTCGAAACGCTCTTTTTGCCGTACTTCGAGCTGATCGAGGACAAAGCCGTCGACGACTCGCTCCCCGTTTTCGCGGGCCGCGAGCGCTGGCTTACGTGGCGCAGGCGTCAGGCGCGGGCCACTCCGATCGCGGCGGCCGATGCGGCGCGGACTTGAATTCAGGCCGGTTGCCCCCATCTGACGACTCGCGCCGGTCCCGCTCCGACATCCGGGCGATGACCGATTGCGGCTATAATTCAACGCTTTGCTAGCTTTGAACCGTTTTCGTCGGAATTGTCGGGAAGAGAACCATGCCGATCTACGCCTACCGTTGCGAAGCGTGCGGCTTCGAGAAAGATGTGCTCCAGAAGATGAGCGACGCACCGCTCACTCAGTGCCCTGAATGTCAGGGCGAGACATTCCGCAAGCAGGTGACTGCCGCGGGCTTTCAATTGAAGGGCTCCGGCTGGTACGTCACCGATTTCCGCGGCGGCTCCAACGGCTCCGGCAGCTCGAAGAGTACGTCCGGCGGTGCGTCCGGCTCGGACAATGCGGCCGCCGCGGGCGGTGGCGAGTCGGGCGCGGCCAAGCCGGCCGGCGGTGAGTCGAGCACCGCGGCGTCGAGCCCGGCCCCGGCCGCCTCGTCCACGGCGGACGCTTAAGTCCGCCGGGCCGAGTTCGGACGGTCAGCGCGGCGGCGAGCCGGCAGGAACACCGTCCGGGCGCCGTCGCAGGTTTGCCGCCCACGAGTGCGGCGCGCCGCGCCGAACTTTTCTGTCGCGGTTTTCTGGCGGTATACATGAAGAAGACGACGCTCAAATCCGTGTTCCTTACCGGTCTGCTGGTCCTTGTGCCCCTGGCTATCACGCTGTGGGTGCTGGGGCTCATCATCAGCACGATGGACCAGACGTTGCTGCTGCTGCCCGCATCCTGGCAGCCGGAGAAGCTGTTCGGCTTCCATCTGCCTGGCATAGGCGCGCTGCTGACGCTCGCGTTCATCTTCGTCGTCGGCCTGTTCACCCAAAATTTCGTCGGTCAGAAGCTCGTGACGTGGTGGGACGCTATCCTGCGTCACATTCCGATCGTCGGGCCGCTCTATACGAGCGTGAAGCAGGTGTCGGACACGCTGCTTTCGAGCAGCGGCAATGCGTTCCGCAAGGCGCTCCTGATCGAATACCCGCGGCGGGGCTCCTACACGATCGCGTTTTTGACGGGCACGCCCGGCGGCGACGTCGTCAATCACCTGAAAGAGGAGCACGTGAGCGTCTACGTGCCGACCACGCCGAATCCGACCTCCGGCTTTTTCCTGATGGTGCCGAAAAGCGAAGTGGTCGAACTCGACATGACCGTCGACGCGGCGCTCAAGTACATCGTCTCGATGGGCGTCGTCGCCCCCGCGCTCGCTACGCCGGCCGCGCCCGTGCGGCGGCCCGTGGAGCCTCCCCTTTAATGCGAGGCGCACCGGCGTGCCGTGCACCTTGCTCAATCATGCAAACGAAAGCTGAACACCATGTCGATGAGATCTGAATACTGCGGTCTGGTGACCGAACACCTGATGGGCCAAACCGTCTCGCTGTGCGGATGGGTGCATCGCCGGCGCGACCATGGCGGCGTCATCTTCATCGACTTGCGCGATCGCGAGGGCCTCGTCCAGGTGGTCTGCGACCCTGACCGCGCCGACATGTTCAAGGTGGCCGAGGGCGTGCGTAACGAGTTTTGCGTGCGCGTGGTCGGCGTCGTGCGCAGCCGTCCCGAGGGCACGGTGAACGCGGGTCTCAAGAGCGGCAAGGTGGAAGTGCTCTGCCATGAGCTGACGGTGCTGAACGCGTCCGTCACGCCGCCGTTCCAGCTCGATGACGACAACCTCTCGGAAACGACGCGTCTCACGCATCGCGTGCTCGACCTGCGCCGTCCGCAGATGCAGCACAACCTGCGTCTGCGCTATCGCGTCGCGATGGAAGTGCGCAAATACCTCGACGCGCAAGGTTTTCTCGACATCGAAACGCCGATGCTCACGAAGAGCACGCCGGAAGGCGCGCGCGACTATCTCGTGCCGTCGCGCGTGAATGCGGGCCAGTTCTTCGCGTTACCGCAGTCGCCGCAGCTCTTCAAGCAACTGCTGATGGTGGCGAACTTCGATCGCTACTATCAGATCGTCAAGTGCTTCCGCGACGAAGACCTGCGCGCCGATCGCCAGCCGGAATTCACGCAGATCGACTGCGAAACGTCGTTCCTCTCGGAGCAGGAGATCCGCGATCTCTTCGAGCAGATGATTCGCCACGTCTTCAAGGAGACGATCGGCGTCGAGCTCGACGATCAGTTCCCCGTCATGCAGTACAGCGAGGCGATGGCGCGCTTCGGCTCGGACAAGCCCGACCTGCGCGTGAAGCTGGAATTCACCGAACTCACCGACGCGATGAAGGACGTGGAGTTCAAGGTGTTCAGCACGCCGGCCAACACCAAGGACGGCCGTGTGGCGGCGCTGCGCGTGCCGAAGGGCGGGGAGCTCACGCGCGGCGATATCGACGGCTACACGGAATTCGTGCGCATCTACGGTGCGAAGGGCCTCGCCTGGATCAAGGTCAACGAAGTGGCCAAGGGCCGTGACGGCCTCCAGAGCCCGATCGTCAAGAACCTGCACGACGCCGCGATCGCAGCCATTCTCGAGCGCACGGGCGCGCAGGACGGCGATATCGTCTTCTTCGCCGCAGATCGTGCAAAGGTCGTCAACGACAGCCTCGGCGCGTTGCGTCTGAAGATCGGCCATTCCGAGTTCGGCAAGGCGAACGGCCTCGTCGAGCAGGGTTGGAAGCCGCTGTGGGTCGTCGACTTCCCGATGTTCGAGTACGACGAGGAAGAGGCGCGCTACGTTGCTGCCCACCATCCGTTCACGAGCCCGAAGGACGAGCACCTCGAGTATCTCGAGACGGATCCGGGCCGCTGCCTCGCGAAGGCGTACGACATGGTCCTCAACGGCTGGGAGATCGGTGGCGGTTCGGTGCGGATCTATCGCGAGGATGTGCAGAGCAAGGTGTTCCGCGCCCTCAAGATCGGAGCCGAGGAAGCGCGCGCGAAATTCGGCTTCCTGCTCGACGCGCTGCAATACGGCGCGCCCCCGCACGGCGGTATCGCATTCGGGCTCGATCGCATCGTGACGATGATGGCGGGTGCCGATTCGATCCGCGACGTCATCGCCTTCCCGAAGACGCAGCGCGCGCAATGTCTGCTCACGCAGGCACCGAGCGCCGTCGACGAGCGTCAGCTGCGCGAGTTGCACATCCGCCTGCGTCAGCCCGAGCAGCCGAAGGCCTGAGCGCCGCGCGACGCGAGCGTCGCATACGGCATCAAAAAAGGCGCTTCGGCGCCTTTTTTCGTGTGATGGGCGTGTGCGTGACGGGCGGCGTTATATTCGATCGCACCTTCCCACGATCATGCCTGCTCATGCGCCCGGTGCTCTTGTTGCTTCTCCTGCTGTTCGGCTTCCCGGGCGCTTCGACCGACGCCCGCGCGTGCGTCGCCGTCCCTACCGCCCATGCGTCGAGCGCGACGTCAGGTTATCGGTACGCCAGTCCGACCGAACGCAATGTGGTGCGCGCGGCATCGGGCGTCGTGGCAAAAGGTGGCACGGAGGAAGCCGGGGAATGCCTTGCGCTGCGTGCTTCGATGACCGACGCAACGATCCTTCGCGATCAAGAGGATATGGCTGTGCCGGGCGTCCGCGCACAACGCCGGCCGCCGGTTGCTGCCAATCCGTTCGGCAAGCGTGCGCGACTCGAATCCCGTTATCGACAGCTCGGGTGCCGCTGAAGAACGCGGAGCATTGCTAAGATGCGCATTGTCGCGCGCCTGTCGTGTTTCGATGAGGCAACCCTGCCGCGCGTTCCTCGCGTGGGGGGCGGTGTCCGTTTCGTTCTTTTCGTCGCAAGTTCATGCAAAAACCGCCGAAAATACCAGAGTCCGTTCTCGTCGTTATCTACACGCCCGCGCTCGAAGTCCTCATCATCGAGCGCGCCGACCGGCCTGGCTTCTGGCAATCGGTAACGGGTTCGAAGGACCGCATCGACGAGCCGCTCGTCGAGACGGCCGCGCGCGAGGTGGCGGAGGAAACGGGTATCGTCGTAGGTAGCGCGGCCGTGCCGTTCGCCGCCCTCGCCGACTGGGGCGAAAGCATCGAATACGAGATCTATCCGATCTGGCGCCATCGTTATGCCGAGGGCGTTACGCGCAACGTCGAGCATTGGTTCGGACTCGAAGTGCCGGGCCGTGTCGAGGTAACGCTCGCGCCACGCGAACATACGGCCTATCTCTGGCTGCCCCACGAGCAGGCGGCAGCGCGCTGCTTCTCGTCTTCGAACCGCGACGCGATCCTGCAGTTGCCGCATCGCATGCGCCCGCCGCGCGCATGAGCCGGCGCAGCGAGCGGTCGTTCGTCCGGCTCGGTGCCGCGCTCGTTTCGCGGCGACGTTCGGCACGTCTCGCCTTTACCATCAACAACGGCGTTCGCCTCTTCAGCACCGGCGACGACTATTTCGCCGCACTGGTGATCGCGATCGACGCGGCCGAGCGCGATGTGGCGCTCGAGACCTACATCTTTTGCGACGACGATGCGGGCCGGCCTGTGTCCGAGGCCCTCATGCGTGCGGCGGGGCGCGGCGTGCGCGTACGTGTCATCACCGACGGCATCGGCACGGGGCGGCTCGCGCTCTTCGACCCGTGGCGCGAGGCGGGCGTCGAGCATCGGATCTACAACCCTCATCTGTTCGGTCGTTTTGGCTTTTCGCGCACGCACCGCAAGATCGCTGCCGTCGATGGCCGCGTCGCTTTTTGCGGTGGCATCAACATTGTCGATGACTACGATTCGAACGGAACCCTTCTGCCATTCCCTCGCTGGGACTTCGCGCTCGAGTTGACGGGCCCGGTCGTCGCGCAAGTCGGCTCGGCCTTCGACATTCAGTGGCAGCGCATCGAATCCGGTCATCGCCCCCCCTCGCTCGACGCCCTGCACCCGCGCGCGTGGTTGCCGCCTGCCTGGGCGGCGGCGCGCGGCCGCCGAAGTTCCGCCCCAGCGCTGGGCGAGCCGGCCATTGCGTTCATTGCGCGCGACAACATCGTGAACCGGCGCGCCATCGAAAAAGCCTACCTGGTGGCGATCGGCCGCGCGCGCCATGAGATTCTGGTGGCCAATCCTTACTTCATGCCGGGCCGCAAGATGCGCCGCGCGCTCGTACGGGCCGCTCGGCGAGGGGTGGACGTGCGGGTGATCGTCGGACGCAAGGAGTTCGCGGCACTCGACTACGCGGTGCCGCATCTGTACGGCAGACTGCTCGCGGCCGGAGTACGGATCGGCGAGTACGAAAAAACGATGCTGCATGCCAAGGTTGCAGTCGTCGATTCGAACTGGGCGACGGTCGGTTCGTCGAACCTCGATGCGCTGAGTCTTGTCTTGAACCACGAAGCCAATGTCGTTCTGGTCGAGCACCCGGAAATTGCTTCGCTGCGCAGCGCCATTCTGGCGGCGTTCGAGGACGCCCGCCCGATCGACGGCCAGCGCTACGCCGCACGGCCGCTTGCCGAGCGGCTCATGAACTGGCTGGCGTACACGACCTATCGCGCGGTCATGAAGCTGATCACGGTCGGAGGGTACGATTGATGTGCGCGGCGCATAGCCTGCAATCGGCAAAACCCCTCTGTATCGGCCCGGCGGGAAAAGGGACAAGAATGGGGGCAAGAATGAGGACGAGCGCATGCCGGAGAACCGCGGCGAGGGCGGCGAGGGCGGGGAACGGGACCGCCATGCCGGAGGCGTCAGGTTAGACCCGGCTTTCTAATAAAGTCCTTGTTTCGAACGACGGCCGCGCTCAATAATAGTACGGCCGTTCTATTTTTCGATTCGCCCGTGTCGATTGCGGCCAGGTTTCAAGGCTTGGGTGCGGTCTCGGGCAGAGTGACAAGAACGGTATAGGCCATGCGAAAAGGTGAACAGACGCGTGCCGCGATTCTCGAAGCAGCGTTGGATCTGGCGAGCCGCGATGGGCTCGAGGGTTTGACGATCGGTCTGCTGGCCGAGCGCATGCAGATGAGCAAGAGCGGTGTATTTGCGCATTTCGGCTCGCGCGAGGATTTGCAGGTGGAGGTGGTGCGCGAGTACCACCGCCGGTTCGAGGAGGAGGTGTTTTTCCCGAGCCTGCGCGAGCCGCGAGGGTTGCCTCGTTTGCGTGCGATGTGGAGCCGCTGGATCGAGAAGCGCATCCAGGAAGTGATGACGGGATGCATCTACATCAGCGGCGCGGTGGAGTATGACGATCGCGGCGACAACCCGGTGCGCGAGCAACTGGTGGCGAGCGTGACGACCTGGCGTGCCGCGTTGCTGCGCGCCATTTCGCAAGCCGTGGAGGAAGGGCATTTGCGGGCGGATACGGATCCGCACCTGATGCTCTTCGAACTGTATAGCTTCACGCTCGGTCTGCATCACGACGCGCGTTTTCTGCATCTGCCCGATGCGGTGCGTCTGACGTGGGCCGCGGTGGAAAAAACGATTGGTTCATATCAGTGCGAGCCGGGCCGCCCCAAGCGCACTGATGCCCCCTCGGGGGGCAGCGAACGCAGTGAGCGTGGGGGCGGTTCGAATCAGTGCGAGCCGGGCCGCCCCAAGCGCACTGATGCCCCCTCGCGCCCCGAAGGAAGTCCCCTTGGGGGAGGGGGCAGCGAACGCAGTGAGCGTGGGAGCGGTTTATCAGGGGGCGAAAACCGTTAGCGGGCGTCATCGGCACCCGCCCTGCAACGGTCGAATTCGTCGATGCAACCTTTGGGAGGGAGTCATGGGTCAGTACGCCGCGCCGCTGCGCGACATGCAATTCGTCTTGCACGAGCTGCTCAACGTCGAAGCCGAAGTCAAAGGCATGCCGAAGCACGCCGAGCTCGATGCCGAGACGATCAATCAAGTGCTCGAGGAGGCCGGCAAGTTCTGCTCGGAGGTGCTGTTCCCGCTCAACCAGAGCGGCGACCGCGAGGGCTGCACCTACGAAGGCGACGGCGTCGTCCGTACGCCTAAGGGTTTCAAGGAGGCCTATAGCCAGTACGTGGAGGCCGGTTGGCCCGCGCTGGGCTGCGATCCGGAATACGGCGGCCAGGGGCTGCCGGCCTTCGTCAACAACGCGCTCTACGAGATGCTCAACTCGTCGAACCAGGCGTGGACGATGTATCCGGGGCTCTCGCACGGCGCCTACGAATGCCTGCATGCCCATGGCACGCCCGAGCAGCAGCGCGTCTACCTGCCCAAGCTCGTGGCGGGCACGTGGACCGGCACGATGTGTCTGACCGAGCCGCACTGCGGCACCGATCTCGGCATACTTCGCACGAAGGCCGAACCGACGAGCGACGGCGCCTATTCGCTCACCGGCACCAAGATATTCATCTCCAGCGGCGAGCACGACCTTGCCGAAAACATCGTGCACCTCGTGCTCGCGCGCCTGCCCGATGCTCCCCCGGGCACCAAGGGCATCTCGCTCTTCATCGTGCCGAAGTTCATTCCCACGGCAGCGGGCGAGCCCGGCGAGCGCAACGGCATCAAGTGCGGCTCGATCGAGCACAAGATGGGCATTCACGGCAACGCCACCTGCGTGATGAACCTCGACAACGCGAAAGGCTGGCTCGTCGGCGAGCCGAATCGCGGCCTGCAGGCGATGTTCGTGATGATGAACGCGGCGCGCCTCGGCGTGGGCATGCAAGGCCTCGGCCTGACCGAAGTGGCGTACCAGAACTCGCTCGCCTATGCGAAGGAACGGCTGCAGATGCGCTCGCTCACGGGCCCGAAGGCGCCGGACAAGCCCGCGGATCCGATCATCGTGCACCCGGACGTGCGCCGCATTCTGCTCACGCAGAAGGCTTACGCGGAGGGCGCGCGCGCGTTCTCGTATTGGTCCGCGCTGCAGATCGACAAGGAGCTTTCGCACGCCGACGAAACCGTGCGCGCGGAAGCGGCCGAACTCGTTGCGCTGCTCACGCCGATCATCAAGGCCTTCCTGACCGACAATGCATTCGAGTGCACCAATCACGCGCTGCAGGTGTTCGGCGGCCACGGCTTCATCTCCGAGTGGGGCATGGAGCAGTACGTGCGCGATGCGCGCATCAACATGATCTATGAAGGCACGAACGCCGTGCAGGCGCTCGATCTGCTCGGGCGCAAGGTGCTCGGCGACATGGGCGCGAAGCTCAAGAAGTTCGGCCGGATCGTGACCGAATTCGTCGAGGCCGAGGGCATCAAGCCGGAGATGCAGGAGTTCGTCAATCCGCTCGCCGACATCGGCGAGAAGGTGCAGAAGCTGACGATGGAAATCGGCATGAAGGCGATGCAGAACCCCGACGAAGTGGGTGCGGCCGCCGTGCCGTATCTGCGCACGGTGGGCCATCTCGTGTTCTCGTATTTCTGGGCACGGATGGCGCGCATCGCCCTCGACAAGCAGGCGTCGGGCGATCCGTTCTATCAGTCCAAACTGGCGACCGCGCGCTTCTACTTCGCCCGGCTGCTGCCCGAGACGGCCGCAACGATCCGCATGGCGCGCGCCGGTTCGAAGACGCTGATGGAAATCGACGAAGCATTGTTCTGAT
Source organism: Trinickia caryophylli (assembly GCF_034424545.1). NCBI lineage: Bacteria > Pseudomonadati > Pseudomonadota > Betaproteobacteria > Burkholderiales > Burkholderiaceae > Trinickia > Trinickia caryophylli. Next base: position 2,792,639 of record NZ_CP139970.1, read on the forward strand.
GGCGTGCGGCGCGACCCGTGCGCGCCAGTTATCGTCCGGCAGGCGCAGCTCGCTCGAAACGCGCGCCGCCGTGCCGGGGAAAGCATGACTCCGAGGGAGAATTGACGTGAGCAATCTGATCGTTCGCAAGGTGGCCGTGCTCGGCGCCGGCGTGATGGGCGCGCAAATCGCGGCGCACCTCATCAATGCCAAGGTGCCTGTGCTGCTGTTCGACCTTCCAGCCAAGGAAGGTCCGAAAAACGGCATCGCACTGAAGGCCATCGAGAATCTGAAAAAGCTGTCGCCCGCGCCGTTCGGCATCAAGGACGACGCGCGCTATGTCGAGCCGGCCAATTACGAGGACGACCTCGGCCTGCTCGCCGGATGCGATCTCGTCATCGAGGCGATCGCCGAGCGCATGGACTGGAAGCACGATCTCTACAAGAAGGTGTCGCCGCATCTGGCCCCGCACGCGATCTTCGCCTCCAATACATCCGGCCTGTCGATCACGCAGCTATCCGATGGTTTTTCGGACGAACTGAAATCGCGCTTTTGCGGCGTGCACTTCTTCAACCCGCCGCGCTACATGCACCTCGTCGAGCTGATTCCGACCGCGCACACGCGCGCCCAGATTCTCGACGACCTCGAAACGTTCCTCACGAGCGTGGTCGGCAAGGGCGTCGTGCGCGCCAAGGATACGCCGAACTTCATCGCGAACCGCGTGGGCGTGTTCTCGATCCTGGCCGTGATGGCCGAGGCGGCGAAGTTCGGGCTGCGCTTCGACGAGGTCGACGACCTGACGGGCTCGCGCCTGGGCCGCGCGAAGTCCGCAACGTTCCGTACGGCGGACGTGGTCGGCCTCGACACGATGGCGCACGTGATCAAGACGATGCAGGACAATCTGCCCGACGATCCTTTCCTGCCCGTGTACGAGACGCCGGCCGTGCTCGCGCAACTGGTGCAGCAAGGCGCGCTGGGGCAGAAGACCGGGGCCGGCTTCTACAAGAAGGAAGGCAAGGTCATCAAGGTGCTCGATCCGAAGGCCGGGCAGTACGTGGAGGGCGGCGCCAAGGCCGACGAGCTCGTCGGCCGCATCCTGAAGCGGCCGCCCGAGGAGCGCCTGAAGCTCTTGCGCGAATCCGGGCATCCGCAGGCGCAGTTCCTCTGGTCGATCTTCCGCGACGTGTTCCACTACATTGCCGTGCATCTCGAATCGATCGCCGACAACGCGCGCGACGTCGATCTCGCGATCCGCTGGGGCTTCGGCTGGAACGACGGTCCGTTCGAGGGCTGGCAGGCTGCGGGCTGGAAGCAGGTGGCCGAATGGGTCGGCGAAGACATCGCCGCGGGCAAGGCACTCGCCAAGGCGCCGCTGCCTGCGTGGGTCTTCGAAGGCGCCGTGGCCGAGAAAGGCGGCGTGCATACGAACGAAGGGTCGTGGTCGCCCGCGGCGAAGGCGTTCGTGCCGCGCTCGAAGCTGGCTGTCTATGACAAGCAGCTTTTCCGCGCACCGCTCGTCGGCGAGACCGCTGCCGATCCCAGGACCTACGGCAAGACGCTCTTCGAGACCGAGACGGTTCGCGCCTGGGTGGACGAGCGAGCCGGCGAGAACGATGTCGTCATCGTTTCGTTCAAGAGCAAGATGAACACCATCGGGCCGAGCGTCATCGACGGCCTCGTGCAGGCGATCGAGCTGGCGGAGAAGGAGTACAAGGCCGTCGTGATCTGGCAGCCGACGTCGCTCAAGCTCGGCACGCCCGGCGGCCCGTTCTCCGCAGGCGCCAACCTCGAGGAGGCGATGCCGGCCTTCATGATGGGCGGCGCGAAGGGAATCGAGCCATTCGTCAAGAAGTTCCAGCAGGGCATGCTGCGTGTCAGATACGCCAACGTGCCCGTCGTGGCGGCCGTGTCCGGCATTGCGCTCGGCGGCGGTTGCGAGTTGCTGCTGCATAGCGCGAAGCGCGTCGCGCACGTCGAAAGCTATATCGGCCTCGTGGAAGTGGGTGTCGGGCTCGTGCCCGCGGGCGGTGGCCTCAAGGAAGCAGCGCTGCGGGCAGCCGACGCGGCAGCCGCTGTCGGCGCTTCCAACGGCGAGCTGCTCAAGTTCCTCTCGAAGTCGTTCGAGAACGCCGCTATGGCCAAGGTCTCGGGCTCCGCGCTCGAGGCTCGCCAGATGGGCTACCTGAAGCCGTCGGACACGATCGTCTTCAATGTCTTCGAACTCTTGCACACGGCGAGGAAGGAAGCCCGCGCGCTTGCCGAAGCGGGCTACCGCCCGCCGCTGCCGGCCAAGCAGATTCCGGTGGCCGGCCGCTCCGCGATCGCGACGATCAAGGCACAGCTCGTCAACATGCGCGACGGCAATTTCATCTCCGCGCACGATTTCCTGATCGCGTCGCGTATTGCCGAGGTGGTCTGCGGCGGCGAAGTCGAGGCGGGCAGCCTCGTCGACGAGGAATGGCTGCTCACGCTCGAGCGGCGCGCCTTCGTCGATCTGCTCGGCACGCAAAAGACGCAGGAGCGGATCATGGGCATGCTGCAGACCGGCAAGCCGGTGCGCAATTAACGAGAGCCGCATTGAGGAGTTGCAAATGAGCAAACAATTGCAAGACGCATACATCGTCGCCGCGAGCCGCACGCCGATCGGCAAGGCGCCACGCGGTGCGTTCAAGAATACGCGGCCTGACGAGCTGCTCGTGCATGCGATCAAGTCGGCCGTCGCACAGGTGCCGGGGCTCGACACGAAGGTGATCGAAGACGCGATCGTCGGCTGCGCCATTCCCGAAGCCGAGCAGGGCCTCAACGTCGCGCGTATCGGCGCGCTGCTTTCGGGGCTGCCTCAGTCGGTCGGTGGCGTGACCGTCAACCGCTTTTGCGCGTCCGGCGTGACGGCGCTGGCGATGGCGGCGGACCGCATCCGCGTCGGCGAGGCCGAGGCGATGATCGCGGGCGGCTGCGAATCGATGAGCATGGTGCCGATGATGGGCAACACGCCGTCGATGTCGCCGCACGTCTTCGAGCGCGACGAGAACTACGGCATCGCCTACGGCATGGGGCTCACGGCCGAGCGCGTGGCCGAGCGCTGGAAGGTGAGCCGCGAGGATCAGGACCGCTTCTCGCTCGAGTCGCATCAAAAGGCCCTGGCTGCGCAAAAGGCCGGCGAGTTCAAGGACGAGATCGCGCCTTATGCGATCGTCGAGCGTTTTCCCGATCTCGCGACGAGCGAAGTCGCGGTGAAAACGCGCGAGATCTCGCTCGACGAAGGCCCGCGCGCCGACACTTCGCTCGAAGGGCTTGCCAAGCTGCGTGCCGTGTTTGCGAACAAGGGCTCGGTAACGGCCGGCAACAGCTCGCAAACGTCGGACGGCGCCGGTGCGCTCATCGTCGTGTCCGAGAAGATTCTGAAGCAGTTCAATCTGACGCCGCTCGCGCGTTTCGTCAGCTTTGCCGTACGTGGGGTGCCGCCCGAGGTGATGGGCATCGGCCCGAAGGAAGCGATTCCGGCCGCGTTGAAGGCGGCGGGGCTGAAGCAGGACGACATCGACTGGATCGAACTCAATGAAGCGTTCGCAGCCCAATCGCTTGCCGTCATTCGCGAACTCGGCCTCGATCCGTCGAAGGTCAACCCGATCGGCGGCGCGATCGCGCTCGGGCACCCGCTCGGCGCGACGGGCGCGATTCGCGCGGCAACCGTCGTGCACGGGCTGCGCCGCCGCAACCTCAAGTACGGGATGGTGACGATGTGCGTCGGCACCGGGATGGGTGCCGCGGGCATCATCGAGCGGCTCTGAGCGGGCGCACGCCGCCGGCTGCCACGCAACGGTTCGCGGACGGTGTCTGCGAACCGTTTTTATTTTGGACCATGGAGGAGGCATCGATGACAACGGACGTTATGGTCGAGCGCGCGGCGAGCGTGATGACGATCGCGCTGAGTCGGCCCGAAAAGAAAAACGCCATTACGAGCGCGATGTATACGGCAATGAGCGATGCGCTCGATGCCGCGCGCGATGACGCCGCGATTCGCTCGATCGTGATCCGCGGCACCCCGGGCGCCTTCAGCGCGGGCAACGACCTCGAAGATTTCATGAAGGCGCCGCCCACGAACGAGGATGCGCCCGTCATGCGCTTTTTGCGCACGATCAGCACGGCACCCAAGCCGATCGTCGCTTCGGTGTCCGGCGTGGCCGTAGGGATCGGCACGACGTTGCTGCTGCATTGCGATCTGGTTTATGCGGCAGATTCGGCCGTGTTTTCGCTGCCGTTCACGCAACTGGCGCTTTGCCCCGAAGCGGCGTCGAGCCTGCTCCTGCCGCGCTTGGCCGGCTATCAGCTCGCCGCGGAGAAACTGTTGCTCGGCGAACCGTTCGACGCCCAGGAGGCCTTTCGCTCGGGCATCGTCAATCGCGTGCTGCCCGCGGCGGAGGTGGACGCTTTCGCGCTTGCGCAGGCGGAAAAGCTCGCGGCGCTGCCGGCGTCGTCGCTGCGCGTGACGAAAGCGCTCATGAAGCGCGCAAGCGAAGTGGACGTTGCCGAGCGCATTCGCGAGGAGGTGGTGCACTTCGGCAAGATGCTGCTCGCGCCCGAGGCGCGCGAAGCCATGACGGCATTCTTCCAAAAGCGCAAGCCGGATTTCAGGCAGTTCGATTGAGCATCGGGCGATTGCCGCGGCGTCGGGCTTCGACGCCGCGAACTCGCGCTGTCGCCGTGCGGGCGGCGTGCCGGTTATGCGGTGTCGTAATCGACATAGCTCCCCTCGCGGCAAAAACTGAAGAGCCGGATGCCGGCTTGCCGCGCGATTGTGACGGCCAGCGACGACGGGGCCGAGATCGTCGCCACCATCGGGATGCCTACGCGCGCGGCCTTGCGCACGAGTTCGTAGCTGGCCCTGCTCGAAAGAAAGACGAAACCGTCATGCGTGTTTGCACGCTCGAGCACGAGCCGGCCGATCAGTTTGTCGAGCGCGTTGTGCCGGCCGACGTCCTCGAACGCATGGATGATCGCGCCCGTCGCGTCGCACCAGGCAGCCGCATGCAGGCCGCCCGTCATGCGCGTGAGGGCCTGATGCTCCGGCAGCGCGGCCGCCGCGCGGGCGATGGCATCGGCGGCGAGCCGTGCCGTGAAGCCAGTGTCGGGTACGCGCTCGGGCGTCAGATCGAGCAGATCGATGCTCTCGATGCCGCACACGCCACAGCCGGTTCGGCCGGCCAGCGCGCGGCGCTTCTCCTTCAGTGCCATGAACGACTGCTGGACGACCGTGATTTCCACTTCCGCATATGGAACGGGCTGGGCTTCGACGTGGGTACGGACTTCGATGTCGCGAATATCGCTCCCCCCCTCCACGATGCCTTCGGAAATCGAAAACCCGACGGCGAACGCCTCGAGATCGCGGGGCGTGCACATCATGACTGCGTGCGATATCCCGTTGAACACGAGCGCGACCGGCCATTCCTGGCCGACGCTGTCGGTGGCGGCTTCCACGGCTGCGCCGCGGTGCCGCCGCACGGGCAGCTCGATGATGCCGTCCTGCTCGGTGTAGTCGTCGTTCAGCGGGTCATTCAAGATCGTTCCTCTTCCTCGCGAGGGGCGGCCGGCATGGCGTGCGGCCGGTGGCCCACATCGCTCGCACGATGATCGTGCCGCGTCATGGAGCGCCGAATAAGGTTCTAAAATACCCGAAGCCGGCCGCGTCTGCCGGATCCGTCACCATTCGAAGCGCAAGGGGATACCGCCATGGGATTGCACGAAGCGCCGCTCATGTTCGATTTCGAAGTCGTTTCGTCCGAGGACCTGAAGTTCATGCCGATGTCGGTACGCTTCAACCTCGATCGCTTCGGGCTGCGCATTTCGCTCGCGCAATGGCAGATGCTGCCGCACGCGGATCGCGTCCTGCTCGCGCGTTTTCCCGTGGAGGACGACAAGGCGATCGAGCCGAATTTCGATCATGCCCTTTTCGAGATGATGCGCATGCACGCCAACGTCGAACCCGAGTGGTTCGCCCCTGACGCGCAGCCGGCCTGGAAGGACGTTTCGGCTGTCCCCGAGGGCGTGCACAATCAGTGCCGCATCGCCGGCCTCCCCGAGCCGACGGTCGGCCAATGGGCTCAGCTTGAGCCGTTCAAGCGCTACATCCTCACGAAGCTCTCGCGCAAACCGGAGGGTAACCACGATTTCGTCCCGGCGATGCGTGAATTCGGGTTCGCATCCTGACGCCGAGGTGCCTGCTGGCTGCTGCTGCGGCTGGCTGAGCGGACCGGCGCCCGTGTTTCGTCGTGGCTTGGCCTTTTGATCGGTTGACTGCGCGGACTTTCGTCATACGAAAGTCCGTGGGATTTTTTTGCCGGCCACCCTCAATTTCCCTTCAGCGCTGCCGATATTCAACGGTTGGCGCGTAATAACCGATTCGGACTCCTGAACAAAACGAGGGGACGAGACACCCGGGGCGACCGTGCGCGGTTTCGCCCGAATCGCGTTCGTAATCCATGACCTCCTTTTTCTCGAAACGGCTCTTCATCAATCTGGCCGTGGTTGCAGCCGCTGTCGGCGCCAACGCGTTCGTGGCCTATACGCAGATTCGCAGCGAGCGGGCGACGAACGAGCGCATCTTGCGCTCGATGAACGTGAAGCACGACCTCGATACTTATCGGTCGCTGCTCGGCATCGAACTGGCGGCGCTTGGCCGCTTCGAGGCGTCGGGCACGCCCGTGCCCGGCGAGCTCGGCATGCACCATCAAGCCACACTCGCTCAGGCAAAAGCGCGTCTGCGGGCGGAGATCGGGCGCGATGCCGGGGGCGTGCAGATGCTCGAGAGCGTGTTGGCGGCCACGAGCGGAATCGAGGTCGACGCCCGGACGGCGCTCGAACGTGCGTCGAGTTCGGCTCAGGACGGTTCGCGGGCGTGGGCCGCGTCGGCCTATGCGCAGCTCGGCTCCCGGCTCAACCGTGTCGATGAAATGCTCGCCGCGATGCGGGTGCGGGAAGACGAGGCACTCGAGGCGTCGCTCGCCGCTTCGTCCCGTTCGACCCGTTTCGCCACGCTGCTGCTCGTCGTCACGATGGTGGCCGGTTGCGCGCTGCTCATCTACACGTTTGGCGCTCGCGAGAGCGCCGCGCGCGCCAAGCTGCGGGTCGCGCGTGCGATGCGCCGCAGCGACGAGCGTTTCCGCGAGTTGTTCGATGCGCACCCGGTGCCGATGTGGATCTACGATCGGGAGACGCTGCGTTTTCTGGCGGTCAATGCCGCCGCGGTCGAGCAGTACGGTTACAGCGAGGCCGAACTGCTGGCGATGACGATTCGCGAAATCCATCCGCCCGACGAGCTTGCGCGGCTCGATTCGTATCTGGGCCGCAGCCCGGCGGTGCCGCGCCGTGGGCGCGTCATGGCCGGCGTCTGGCGCCATCAGCGGCGCGACGGCTCGCAGCTGAGCGCCGACATCTCGAACCACGCGCTGAGCTTCATGGGCCGCCCGGCCATGTTCGTGCTGGCCGACGACGTGACCGATCAGATCAACGCGGAAGCCGAAGCGCAGCGCTCGAACCAGATGCTCGAGACGGTCATAGACAACATTCCCCAGCGCATTTTCTGGAAGGATCGCGAGTCGCGCTATCTGGGCTGCAACATGGCCTTCGCGCGAGACGCGGGGCTTTCCTATACCGAGCAGGTCATCGGGAAGTCGGACGACGAGATGCCCTGGAAAGCCGTGGCCGATGACTTGCGACGTGCCGACCGCGAAGTGATTGCGACCGGCGTGCCGAAGATGAACTACGAATTCGACGTACTCATCGATGGTATGCACCGCGCCGGCGTGACGAGCAAGATCCCGCTTACCGATGGCGACGGCACCGTCATAGGCGTGCTCGGCTCGTATATGGACATTACCGAGCGCAAGCGTTCGGACCTCGCGCTACGCCTGCAGAGTCGGGCGCTCGACGCCAGCGTCAACGCAATCCTCATCACGGGCAAAGGGGAGGCCGGTGACGTCATCGAATACGTCAATCCCGCTTTCAAGCGGATCACCGGCTACGATCCAGCCGAAGTGATCGGGCGCGATTGCCGGTTTCTGCAGCGTGACGATCGCGACCAGGAGGGGCTCGCCGCGATCCGCGAGGCGCTTGCCGCCGACCGCGAAGTCAGCGCTGTATTGCGCAACTACCGCAAGGACGGCGCGCTCTTCTGGAACCAGCTTTACATCGCACCGGTACCGGATCCCGATGGCAAGACCACCCATCATATCGGCGTCATCAACGATGTGACGGAGTTGATCCGCTACCAGGAGCAGCTCGAGTACCAGGCGAACTACGATGCGCTGACTCGGCTGCCGAATCGCCTGCTGCTGCGCGAGCGCCTGCAGCAGGCGATCATGCGCGACGCGAACCTCGCCGTGGTGTTCCTCGATCTCGACGGCTTCAAGAACGTGAACGACAGCCTCGGCCACAGTGTCGGCGACCGGCTGCTTGCGGTCATCGCCGAGCGTCTTGCCCGCTGCGCCCGCGCGGGCGATACCGTGGCCCGCCACGGCGGCGACGAGTTCGTGATCGTGCTCACCGACGTCGTGGAGAAAGAGGCGCTGACCGCCTGGATGGAGCGTGCCCGCGTCGCGATTTCCGAGCCCGTGATGCTCGACGGCACCGAGCTCTACGTGGGCTGCAGCATGGGCGCAAGCCTTTATCCCCAGGACGGGGACGACGTCGAAACGCTGCTCAAGAAGGCCGACCTCGCCATGTATCGCGCGAAGGACATGGGCCGCAACACGTACCAGTTCTATCAGCCCGAGATGAACACGAGCGTCGGCGCGCGGCTGAGCCTCGAGCAGCGGCTGCGCCGCGCACTGCGCGACGGCGAGTTTTTGCTGCACTATCAGCCGCAAGTCGAGATCGGGACCGGCCGCATCGTCGGCATGGAGGCGCTCGTGCGCTGGCACGACCCCGACGTGGGGCTCGTGCCTCCTTCGGCGTTCATTCCGGTGGCGGAGGAAAGCGGACTCATCGGCCCGCTCTCGGAGTGGGTGCTGCGCGAGGCCTGCCGCCAGAACAAGGCGTGGCAGGACGACGGCCTGCCGTGCGCCCGCGTGTCGGTGAACCTCTCGGCGCGCCAGTTCCAGCAGCGCGACATCGCCAAGCTCGTGATGTCGATTCTCGAGGAGACGGGGCTCGAGCCCCGGTATCTCGAGCTCGAGCTCACCGAGAGCGCGATCATGCGCAATGCCGAGGAGGCCGTCATCATGCTCAACGAACTGCACGCACTCGGCATCGGGCTCGCAATCGACGATTTCGGCACCGGCTATTCGAGCCTGAGCTATCTGAAACGCTTCCCCGTCGACCGGCTCAAGATCGACCGCTCGTTCGTCTCCGACATCGGGGCGTCGAACGACGACGAGACCATCACCTCGGCGATCATCGCGCTTGCGCATTCGCTCGAGCTGCAGGTGATCGCCGAAGGCGTCGAAACGGCCGCGCAGCTCGCTTTTCTGAGGGAGCGCGCCTGCCATGAGATGCAGGGCTATTTCTTTGCGCGGCCGCTGCCTCAGGAAGCGATTCCCCATCTGCTGCAGCGCCCCGCCGAGGGCATCCGGCTCGACGCCTGACGAATCGCCCCCGCGCGGCGCGCGTGGGCCGCTCAGGCGACGTCGGGCAGCTTGCGCGGGCGGCGATCGTGATCGGTGGCAACGTACGTGAGCGTTGCCTCGGTCACCTTCACGACCTCCTCCGAGAGACTCATGCGCTGCGCGTAAACCTCGACGTCGACCGTGACCGACGTATTGCCGGTCTTGATGATCGTGGCGTAGAAGCTCAGCAGATCGCCAACGAACACCGGCTGCTTGAACACGAACGAGTTGACGGCGATGGTCGCGACCCGGCCGTTCGCGCGGCGGCTTGCCGGGATCGAGCCGGCGATGTCGACCTGCGCCATGATCCAGCCGCCGAAGACGTCGCCATGGACATTCGCGTCCCTGGGCTGGGGAACGACGCGCAGCGTGCAGGGTTTTTGGGGGAGCAGCGGGGAGGTCATAAGGAGTCCTTAGCGTGGGCAGCGGAAGCGGGCTATGCAATGCCGGCCTCGGCGAGGGCCGGCCGGTTCTGCGACAATATCGGAGCGTTGAAATTGTACGGGTAAAGCCCGAGCGGTGCGCGGCGCTACGGGGGGCATTGCGCCACCCCGTTCGAGCCGTGGCATCGCCCGCGTTGTGCCTGCTCCCCACAGCCTGCCCGATCTGCTCCATGCGCCGCTACAGTGCCTCGAGCGAGCCTGCTCCGCCGTCGAACGGCCCGCGCCGCGACTGGCGGACCATCCGCTCGCTGCTGCCTTATCTCGCCAGCTACAAGGGGCGCGTTGCCCTCGCGCTGACCTGCCTCATCGGCGCCAAGGTCGCGAACCTCGGCGTGCCCGTGATCTTGAAGCGCATCGTCGATGGGCTCGCGCCGATGCATCAGCTCACCGCGCTCGGGCGTGCCGAGCACGCGCCGGCGATCGTGCTCGCGAGCGGCATGGGCCTGCTCGTCGTCGCCTATGCGCTCGTGCGGCTTTCCACGTCGCTTTTCACCGAACTGCGCGAAATCTTCTTCTCCAAGGTGACGGAAAGCGCGGTGCGCGAGCTGGCGCTGAAGGTGTTCCGCCATCTGCACGCGCTCTCGCTGCGGTTTCACCTCGAACGCCAGACGGGCGGCATGTCCCGCGATATCGAGCGCGGCACGCGCGGCATTCAGCAGTTGATTTCGTATTCGCTCTACAGCATCTTGCCGACGCTCGTCGAGGTGGGGCTCGTGCTCGGCTTTTTCGTGGTCCGCTACGAGGCGTACTACGCGCTCGTGGCGCTGATCGCGCTCGTCGTCTACATCGTCTTCACGGTCAAGGTAACCGAATGGCGCACGCATTTGCGCCGGACGATGAACGAACTCGATTCGAGGGCGAATTCCCGGGCGATCGACTCGCTGCTCAACTACGAGACGGTCAAGTATTTCGGCAACGAAGCCTGGGAGACCGAGCGATACGACGAGAATCTGAAGCGCTTTCGCGCCGCCGCGATCAAGTCGCAGAACTCGCTGTCGCTGCTCAACTTCGGCCAGCAGGCGATCATCGGCACGGGGCTCGTCTTCATTCTGTGGCGGGCCACCTCGGGTGTGATGGCGGGCCGGCTCACGCTCGGCGACCTCGTGCTCATCAACACCTTCATGCTGCAGCTTTATATCCCGCTCAATTTTCTCGGCGTCATCTATCGGGAGCTCAAGCAGGCCTTGACCGACATGGACCGGATGTTCACGTTGCTCGGCGCCGCGCGCGAAATCGCCGACGCGCCGGGTGCGCCCGCTCTCGCCATACGCGGTGCGCGCGTTTCGTTCGACCGTGTGTCGTTCGCCTACGAGCCGTCGCGGCCCATCCTGCATGACGTCAGCTTCACGATCGAGGCCGGCACGACGACGGCCGTGGTGGGCGCGAGCGGTTCGGGCAAGTCGACACTCGCCCGGCTGCTCTTTCGCTTCTACGATCTCGATCGCGCGACGGGCGGCACGATCACGATCGACGGGCAGGACATCCGCGACGTGACGCAGGACTCGCTGCGGCGCGCCATCGGCATCGTGCCGCAGGACACCGTGCTCTTCAACGATACGATCTACTACAACATCGCCTACGGACGGCCCGCGGCCACGCGCGAGGAAGTGGTCGCCGCCGCGCGCGCCGCCCATATCCACGAGTTCGTCGAAGGATTGCCGAAGGGCTATGAGACCCCGGTCGGCGAGCGCGGACTCAAGCTGTCGGGCGGCGAGAAGCAGCGCGTGGCCATCGCGCGCACGCTGCTCAAGAATCCGCCGATCCTGGTCTTCGACGAGGCGACGTCCGCACTCGACTCGCACTCGGAGCGGGCGATCCAGGGGGAACTGGATCAGATCGCCGAAGGCCGCACGACGCTCGTCATCGCGCACCGGCTGTCGACGATCGTGCACGCGCACCAGATCATCGTCATGGATCGAGGGCGCATCGTCGAGCGCGGCACCCATGCGCAACTGCTCGCGGCGGGGGGCGCGTTCGCGCAGATGTGGGCGCTGCAACAGCGCGCGGCACGCGAAGCGCCCGCGGAGCCGGTGCCCGTGAACGGTCAGGCGCGCTGATCGTGCCGTCCGCGCAGCGCTGCGGTGCGCCGCCGCGGTTACCGGGCCGCGCCGCTTGCCAGGCGTGCATCGAGCGCGCGCAGTTGCTCGGGCGTGCCGACGTTCTCCCAAGCGCCGTCGTACAGCTCGCCGCTCGCCCGGCCCGCGGCGATCGTTTCGCGGTAATAAGGCGTGAGCGCCCGGCGCTCGCCCGGCTGCAGGCCGCGAAACATTCTCGTGTCGTACAGTCCGATGTTGCCGAACGTATAGCGGGGCGTGCCCTGGAGCGCGAGCTGGCCGCCCACGAGGGCGAAGTCCCCCTCCGCGTGAAACGGCGGGTTGGGGACCATGACGAGGTGCATGCCGGGCTCGCTCATGCAGGCGAGCCGTTGCGCCGGCTGCACGAGCCGCGCATAGTCGAACGCGCAATGGATGTCCCCGCTCACGGCCGCGAACACGGTGCCGTGCCCGGCCTCTTCGAGAAGCGGCAATGCCTGCGCGATGCCGCCCGCCGTCTCGAGCGCATCGCCCTCGGCCGAGTAGGCGATCGATACACCCCAGCGCGAGCCGTCGCCGAGCGCCGCCTCGAGCTGGCCCCCGAGCCACGCATGATTGATCACGATCGAGCGCAGCCCCGCGGCGGCGAGCCGCTCGATCTGCCAGACGATGAGCGGCTTGCCGCCCACCTCGAGCAGCGGCTTCGGGCGCGCGTCGGTGAGCGGGCGCATTCTTTCGCCGCGGCCGGCCGCGAAGATCATCGCTTTTTGAAGCGCGAACGTCATCGTGCGCCAGTCCTCAAAACGTGTAGCCGACGTCGACGGAGTGCCCGTCGAGTTCGTCGACGAGCCGCGCGAACGGGGCGAGCGGCCGGTAGCGTCGCGCGACCTTGCGCACGTAGCCGACGAAGCGCGGCAGATCGTCGAGATAGCGCGGCTTGCCGTCCCGGTAATTGAGCCGCGCGAAAAGCCCGAGCACCTTGATGTGCCGCTGCAGCCCCATCCATTCGATTTGCCGATAGAACTCGCCGAAATCCGCGTCGACAGGCAGTCCGGCTTTCTTTGCGCGCTCCCAGTAGTAGGCGAAGCAGTCGAGTTCGAATTCCTCGTCCCAACTCAGGAAGGCGTCGCGCAGCAGCGAGGCGACGTCATACGTGATCGGCCCGTGGACCGCGTCCTGGAAGTCGAGCACGCCCGGGTTCGGCTCGCAGATCATCAGGTTGCGCGGCATGAAATCGCGCAGCATGTACACCTGCGGCTGTGCGCGCGCGCTCGCGATCAGGAGCGCCCAGGTGCGATCGAGCACGCCGCGGGCCGGCTCGTCGAGGGGCCGGTTCAAATGCCGCCCGATGTACCACTCCGGCATCAGCTCCATTTCGCGGCGCATGAAGGCTTCGTCGAACGGCGGCAGCACGCCTTCGCGCGAACTCAGCTGCCAGCGGATCAGCGTGTCGAGAGCGTCGCGGAAAAGCGGCCGGGCAGCCTGCGGATCGGTCGGGTCGAGGGCATGGATATACGGCTTCGTGCCGAGATCCGTCACCAGCATGAAGCCTTCCTCGAGATCGCATTCGAGCACGCGCGGCGCATGGATGCCTGCCGTGGCCAGCATGCCGGCGATATCGGCGAACTCGCGGCACTTCTCGGGCGGCGGCGCATCGACGGCGATGAGCGTCGCGCCGTGCCCGGCCGCGCTCGAGAGCCGGAAATAGCGGCGAAAACTGGCGTCCGCGGAAGCGGGAGCAAGCGTGGCGAGATCGAGCGCGTAGTGCGCCTCGTGCTTACGCAGCCATGAGGCCAGCGCGTCGAGCCGGGCGTCTGCGGGGAGGATATTCGTCATGGTGGAGGGGGGTAAAACGTCTTGCCATATAATACCCGACGACTTTTTGTGTTGCGCCCCGTGTCGGCCTTCGCACGGTCCCGTCGACCGCCGTCATCGCGTGCGCCGCGCGTGACGGGACCGCCACTTTTCGAGGGCGGTGCGAGTGCCCGCGCGCGCGCCGTGCCTGCCCATTGGGCCTTCGCCAATCGATACATGCCGCCCAGACAGCTTTTTCGAACGAATTCCTCCGGCGATTCCCCGCCGCGCCTGCGACGCCTCGCAGCGGCATTGATTGCCGTTCCCGGGCTCGTGCCGTCCGTCTCGCACGCGCAGCTCACGGGTGCTGCCGCCGAGCCGCAGCAGCTCGATGCGCCGTGGGGGCTGCGGCTCGCGCCACAGATCGAGGAGCATCCGCTCGCGCCCGGCAGCGCACCCTCCACGTTCGTGCTCGGCGAGCATACGAGCGGAACGGCCGAGCGCGACATTGCCGCCAAGGGCGCGGCGGAGATTCGCCGGAACAATTCGGTGATCAAGGCCGACGCGCTGCATTACGATGAAGACACCGACATGGCCGACGCGTACGGCAACGTGCGCATCGCGAGCGGCGGAGCGACCTTCGCCGGCCCGGAGGCCCACCTGCAGGTGGAGTCGAGCCAGGGTTACATGCCGGCGCCGAAATACAAGTTCACGCTGCGGGGCGGGTCGGGCAGCGCGAAGCGCGTCCAACTCGTCGACAACGAGCGTTCGGTGTTCACCGACGGCACTTACACCGCCTGCCAGTGCGAAACGAACCCGGCGTGGTACATCCGCGGCAGCGAGTTCGATTTCGATACGGGCCGCGACGAAGGTGTCGCACGCAACGGCGTGCTGTTTTTTCAGGGCGTGCCGATCTTCGCGAGCCCGTGGCTGTCGTTTCCGCTGAGCGGCGAGCGGCGCAGCGGCCTCTTGCCGCCGCTCTTCTCGATGAGTTCGACGAACGGGTTCGAGTTCTCTCAGCCGTACTATTTCAACATCGCGCCGAATCGCGATCTGACGCTGACGCCCCGGATCATCTCGAAGCGCGGCGTGCAGACGCAGGCCACGTTTCGTTATCTCGAGCCCACTTTCGCGGGCTCGCTGACCGGCGAATATCTGCCGAACGACGCAATCAAGCACGAGAACCGTTACGCGATCTACTGGCGGCACGACCAGCAACTGGGCGCGGGCTTCGGCGCCTACGTGAACTACAACCGGGTATCCGACAATACCTACCCGCAAGACCTGGCCTCCGCCGGCAACCAGTTTCTGGTCGGCACGCAGATCGTCTATCAGCAGGAGGCGGGCATCACGTACAACCGCGGGCCGTGGTCCGTGCTCGCGCGCGAGCAGCACTGGCAGTCGCTCGACGAGGCATCGACGCCATACGGGCGCGAGCCGCAGTTGAACGTGAAATACACGAAGTACAACGTCGGCGGGTTCGACTTCGGCGCCGAAACCGACTTTTCGCGCTTTCGAATCACGACGGACGACGCGACTGAAGGCAACCGGTTCGTCTTCAACCCGTACGTGTCGTACTGGTTCGGCGGCCCCGGCTACTTCGCGGTGCCGAAAGTGCAGATGCACTTTGCGTCGTACAACCTCACGAACATCGGGTCGACGGCGCCCACAGGGCAGCCGAAGAACTTCACCGAGTCGATCCCGACGTACAGCTTCGACACCGGTCTCATCTTCGAGCGCTCGATGCGGCTCTTCGGGCGGGACTACATCCAGACGCTCGAGCCGAGGCTCTATTACGTCTATACGCCGTATCGCAACCAGATCTTCGCGCCGCTGTTCGATACGGCGGAGTCCGACTTCGGCCTGGCCGAGATTTTCACGCCCAACACGTTCGTCGGCAACGACCGGATCGCGGACGCAAACCGTGTCACCGCCGGCTTGACGACGCGTTTCATCGACGCCGCGACCGGGGACGAGCGGGCTCGCTTCGTGCTCGCCCAGCAATACTATTTCCGCGGCCAGCGCGTCGCGCTCGACTCGAGCACCACCGCCTCGTCCGCGAGCCATTCCGACCTCATCGTTGGCGCCTCGGTCAAGCTGGGCGCGGGTTTCGCTTCGGAAACGGCGTTCCAATATAATGCCGACGAAAACCAGCTCGTCCGCTCGAGCGTCGGCTTCGGATTCAGCCCGGCGGACCGCAAGGTGATCAACGTCGCCTACCGCTATACGCGGCGCACAGCCACGCTCGGCGACGTGCCGATCAACCAGTTCCTGATCTCGGCCGAGTGGCCGATCACGCGGCGGCTCTATGGGGTCGGCCGGTTCAATTACGATATGGCGGGCCACCGTATCGTCGACGGCGTCGTCGGCTTCCAGTACGATGCCGACTGCTGGACGCTCGGCTTCGGTGTGCAGCGCTACGCGAACGGCGTCACTTCGACCAACCGGTCGAGTTCCGCCACACGGGTGCTCGCGCAGCTTACATTGAAGGGGCTTGCGAACGTCGACAACGGGTTGACGGCGGCCTTCATGGCCGGCGTGGCGGGATATTCGCCACCGCCGCCCGCCGAGCCGCCGCTTTCGCGCTTTTCCGACTATGAGTGAGACGTCGTCGGCGCGAGAGCAACGGTTCTCGCACAACGGGGCAGGGCACGATTCCGTCGCCCGACATGAATGGAGTAGCTGTGGCAATTTCGAATAAGCTTCGCTTGGCAACGCTCGCGGCCAGTCTCGGCCTCGCTTTCGTTCTGGCACCCGCGGCGCCTGCCGTCGCGCAGGCATTGCCGGGTCAGGCCGCTTCGCGCGCGAGCGCAGGCACCGCGGTCGATTCGGTGGCCGCCGTCGTGAACGACGACGTCATCACCGAGCGCGAGCTTCAGACGCGCGTCGATCTCGTCGCGCGCCGCCTGAAGCAGCAGAACGCGCCCATGCCGTCGGCCGACGACCTGACGCGCCAGGTGCTCGACCAGATGGTCCTCGAGCGCATTCAACTGCAAAAGGCGAAGGAAGACGGCATCACGGTCGACGATGCGGCCGTGCAGGCGACGCTCCAGCGCCTCGCTCGCGCCAACAACATGTCGCTCGACAATTACCGTTCGCGCATCGAGGCGCAAGGTGTGCCCTGGGCGGTCTTCGTGCGCGACGCGCGGACCGAGCTGACGCTTTCGAAACTGCGCGAGCGCGAGGTCGACAGCAAGATTTCGGTGTCCGATGCCGAGGTCGCCAATTACATTGCAAGCCAGCGCGGACCGGAAGCGAAGGCACAGCAGGATCTGCGCATCGAGCACATCCTCGTGAAAGTGCCGGAAGGCGCATCGCAGGACGTGCTCGCAGCCGCTCAGAAAAAGGCCGAGGAGATCCTCGCGCGTGCGAAGGCAGGCGCGAAGTTCGAATCGCTTGCGAAGGACACGTCGCAAGCGGCCGACGCGCGCAACGGCGGCGATCTCGGCTTCCAGCCGCCGGCGCGGTTGCCCGAGGAATTCGTCAAAGCCTCGTCGCAGCTGCGCCCCGGCGAGCTGGCTCCGGATCTGATCCGCACGGCCGATGGTTTCGAGATCATGCGGCTCGTGGATCGCCGCACCTCGGTGGGCGGTTCGGCCGGCGATGCGCCGAAGCTCGTGCAAACGCACGTGCGGCATATCCTGGTGCGCGTGGGCCCGGGCGGAATGCCGGAACAGCAGGCGCGCGAACTTGCGGTCAAGATCCGCCAGCAGGTCGCGGCCGGCGGCGATTTCGCCAAATTCGCGCGCAGCTACTCGCAGGACGGCTCCGCATCGCAGGGCGGCGATCTCGGCTGGATCAGCCCCGGCGAGACGGTGCCCGAGTTCGAGCGCGCGATGAACTCGCTCAAGGACGGTGAGGTGAGCCCGCCGGTTCGCACCGAGTACGGCTACCACGTGATCGAAGTGCTCGGCCGCCGCGATGCGCCGGGTTCGATTCAGCAGCAGATGGAGCTCGCGCGTCAGGCCATCGGACAGCGCAAGGCCGAGCAGGCTTACGGCGACTGGCTGCGCCAACTGCGCGATTCGGCTTACGTCGAATACAAGGTGGGCGGCTCGCTCGCGCAGCAGTGAGCCGAAAGCGATGACGTCCGCCGACCGATCCGACCGATCACCGCTTCAGATCGCGATCACCACCGGGGAGCCGGCCGGCGTCGGCCCTGAACTCACCGCGATGGCACTCGCCGGCGCGGCGGCCCACTGGCCGCATGCGCGGTTCGTGGTGTTCGGCGATGCCGGGCTGATGGCGGCGCGCGCCGGGGCCGTCGGCGTCGATTGGGCCGCGCTGACCGCTGGGGGCGAGGCAGGCGAGGCGCGGGTGCGGGTCGAACATCGGCCGCTGGCCGTGTCCTCGGTTGCCGGCAAGCTCGATGCGGCCAACGGACGCTACGTGCTGGGCCTGCTCGACGACGCGATCGACGGCGCAGTAGCCGGCAAGCTCGATGCTATCGTGACGGCACCGCTGCAAAAGAGCACGATCAATGACGCCGGCGTGCCGTTTACGGGCCATACGGAGTATCTGGCGGAGCGTACGCATACGGCGCGCGTGGTCATGATGCTGGCGGGCACCGGCGCCCGGCCGTTGCGTGTCGCGCTCGCGACGACGCACCTGCCGCTCAGGGACGTGTCGGCCGCGCTGACCGTCGACGGTCTGCTGGAGACGCTCGCCATCATCGACCATGACCTGCGGCGCGACTTCTCACTGCCCGTTCCGCGCATTCTCGTTACGGGGCTGAACCCGCATGCGGGGGAGAACGGCTATCTTGGCCGCGAGGAGATCGACGTGATTACTCCGGCGCTCGAGCAGGCGGCCCGGCGCGGCATCGATGCGCGCGGCCCCTATCCGGCCGACACCCTTTTTCAGCCGCGGTACCTCGAACAAGCCGACTGCGTGCTCGCGATGTTCCACGATCAGGGGTTGCCCGTGCTCAAGTACGCGACCTTCGGCGAAGGCGTCAACATCACGCTGGGCTTGCCGATCATTCGTACGTCGGTCGACCACGGCACGGCGCTCGATCTTGCCGGCACGGGCCGGGCCGACGCCGGCAGCCTTATTGCCGCGATCGATACGGCCGTCTCGATGGCGCGCAACCGGCGCGGCAACTGAGACGGCCTCCGGCTGCCGCGTTTCCCGATCTTTTTGCCGTTTTCACGAATCCGATGTCCACCAGCAGACAGCATCAAGGCCATTTCGCGCGCAAACGGTTCGGTCAGAACTTCCTTGTCGACCTGGGGGTGATCGATGCCATCGTCAACGCGATCCGCCCCGTGCGCGGCGAAACCATGGTCGAAATCGGGCCGGGGCTCGGCGCACTGACCGGGCCGCTCGTCGAGCGCATCGCAGCGCCCGGTTCGCCGCTGCACGCCGTCGAACTCGACCGCGATCTGATCGCCCGTCTGGAAAAGAAATTCGGCGAGCGCCTCGCGCTGCATGCGGGGGACGCGCTCGCATTCGATTTTGCCTCGCTCGTCGGCACGCAGGCGCGTCCGACCCTGCGCATCGTCGGCAACCTGCCGTACAACATCTCGAGCCCGCTGCTCTTTCATTTGATGGCGTTTGCGCCGATCGTCGTCGATCAGCACTTCATGCTGCAAAACGAAGTGGTCGAGCGGATGGTGGCCGAACCGGGGTCCAAAGCTTTCGGCCGGCTTTCGGTGATGCTGCAGTACCGGTATGCGATGGACAAGCTGCTCGATGTGCCGCCCGAGGCGTTCCAGCCACCCCCGAAGGTCGATTCGGCGATCGTGCGGATGATTCCGTACCGGCCCGACGAGATCGCGAGCGTCGACGAGCGGCTGCTCGGCGAGCTCGTGACGGCGGCGTTCTCCCAGCGCCGCAAGATGCTGCGCAACACGCTGGCCGATTACCGCGAGCGCGTCGATTTCGACGCGCTCGGGTTCGATCTGGCCCGGCGTGCCGAGGACGTACCGGTCGACGAGTACGTGCGCGTCGCCCAGGTGCTCGCCGCCGGCTCCTGACGCAGTGCCGGGCCCGGCGACGGCATCTGCCCGCCACGGGTACCATGTCGGAATCGCGAATCACCGAATCACCGAATCACCGAATCATCGATTCATCGAAACATTGATTGTTGGGAGTACATCATGCGTTTGCTGCACACGATGCTGCGAGTCGGCGACCTCGATCGCTCGATCGCTTTCTATACGCAATTGCTCGGCATGAAAGTGCTGCGCCGTCAGGATTACCCCGAGGGTCGCTTCACGCTGGCGTTCGTCGGCTATACGGAAGAAAGCCAGGGCACGGTGCTCGAGCTCACGCACAACTGGGACACCAAGTCGTACGAGCAGGGCAACGCGTTCGGTCACATCGCGATCGAGGTCGACGACGCTTACGCGGCCTGCGAGAAGATCAAGGCGCAAGGTGGCACCGTCGTCCGCGAGGCCGGGCCCATGAAGCATGGCACGACCGTCATCGCGTTCGTGACCGACCCGGACGGCTACAAGATCGAATTTATCCAGAAGAAACGCTGATCGCCGCGCGCGGCATCAGAGCGCGGGCAGCAGGTCGGGCGGATGATGCTTGAGCGTATGCCGCGCTTCCCGGAACTCGGGAAAGATCGATTCCACCGTTTGCCAAAAGCGCGGGCTATGGTTCATCTCGCGCAGATGCGCGAGTTCGTGTGCGACGACGTAGTCGATAATCGACAACGGGAAGTGAATGAGCCGCCAGTTCAGGCGGATGCGACCGTCGCTCGAGCAACTGCCCCAGCGGGTGGACGCCGACGATAGCGCGTACGCCTTGAAGCCGACGCCGAGCTTTTGCGCGTAGAACGCAAGCCGTTCGCCGAAGATCCGCTTGGCCTCGGTTTGCAGCCAGCCTTGCACGCGGTCCTTGATCTGCTGGGCGTCGGCATGCGCGGGCAGTGCCAGCGCGAGCGAGCCCGCGGTCGCATCGAATGCGAGCACGCCGTGCGGCGAGGCAAGGGAAACCGTCACAGGTTTGCCGAGATAGGGGATGTGCGCACCGTCCCGCCATTCGACGTGCGGCAAGGCCCGCTGCTCGGTGCGCGTTTGCCATTCGGCCAGCTTCGAAAATATCCAGCGTTCCTTGCCGGCGATGGCTGCTTCGATGTCGGCCAGCGTTACCCACCGCGGTGCCGTGATCGTGAGACCGTTGCCGTCGATCGAAAAGCCGATCGTGCGGCGCGTCGAACGCTTCAAGCCGTATTCGAGCGTACGCCCGGCCAGCGTCAGGCGGCGCAGCCTCGCGCCGGGCGCGACGCGCGGCGCCTCACCGGCCGGCGAGGCGGGCTGCGTCCCCGCATCGCCCTCAGGGTCGCCGAAGAGCGGCAGGTCGAGTTGCCGATTGTCGAGCGCCTTCGATTCGCGGCGGGAGAGAGCGGACTTGGGCATCGATTCGCGGGGGCGTTGGATAGGGGCCTGCCGATCGGTTGCGGTTGCGGTTGCGTCTGTGGTTTGTGGATGCGTTTCCGGCAGCGTCAGATGCCGGCTGTTCCCGCGGAGTCGGTCGAGCGCCGGCCGGCTGCATTTGCACCGGCGTCGCCGCCCGAATCGCGGTATGCGTCCGGATCGATACGTCGCATCTCGTTCTCGATCCACGTCTCGACACGCGTGTTCACCTGCTCGGGCGTGAGCCCTTCGGTGGCGATCGGCTTGCCGATCGATACGGTCACGAGCCCCGGATACTTGATGAACGAATTGCGCGGCCAGACATGACCCGCATTGTGCGCGATCGGTACGACCGGCGCACCTGCGTCCACCGCGAAGCGCGCACCGCCGGTCTTGTATTTGCCCTGCTGGCCGACCGGCGTACGCGTGCCTTCGGGAAACATGATGACCCAGGCTCCTTCGCTCATCCGCAGCCGCCCCTGCTTGACGACCGAGGCGAACGCGTATTTCCCGTCCTTGCGGTTGATGTGCACCATGTGCAGCATGCCGAGCGCCCAGCCAAAGAACGGCACGTAAAGCAGCTCGCGCTTGAAGACGAAGCAAAGCGGGCGCGGCATCATCGCGGGCAGTGCCACCGTCTCCCAGGCCGACTGATGCTTCGAGAGCAGCACGGCCGGGCCGTCCGGCAGATTCTCGAGCCCTTCGACGCGGTAGCGAATGCCGGTCAGATGCCGGGCGACCGCGAGCGTGGCCCGGCACCAGCCAACGGCCATCCAGTAGCGCTTGTCGGCCCGCATGAAAGGAAAGGCAACGAAGCAGGCCATCGCGTACGGCATCGTGAACGCGATGAAGTAGATGAAAAGCAGAAGCGAGCGGAGAAAACGCATTGGAGTGGTCGGTCGGTTGGACGCCACGCGATGATGGCTATTCTTCGCGCTCGGAAAGAAAGGCGAGCGCGAAAGCCTTCAGATCGTCGTGGACGCGGGTGCCTGCGGGCAGGCCATCGGCCTCCAGCGTTTTTTTGCCTTTGCCGGTCAGAACCAGGTGCGTCGGAAACCCGAGCGCCGCACCCGCTTCCAGATCGCGCAGCGAATCGCCGACGACGGCAGTCGTCGCGGGATCGACCTCGAAGCGATCCATGATCATCTTCAGCAGGCCGGGCTTCGGCTTTCTGCATTCGCAGTGATCTTCGGCGGTGTGCGGACAGAAGAATACCGCATCGATGCGTCCGCCCACCGCCGCCGCCGCACGCTGCATCTTCGCATGCATCGCGTTGAGCGCGGCCATGTCGAAAAGCCCGCGTCCGATGCCCGACTGGTTCGAAGCGACCACGACGCGGTAGCCCGCCTGATTGAGCCGCGCGATCGCCTCGAGGCTGCCGGGGATCGGAACCCACTCGTCGGCGGATTTGATGAACGCATCCGAGTCGACGTTGATGACCCCGTCGCGATCGAGAATGACGAGCTTCTTGCTGGAGGTCATGTGCATCTTCCCCGTCACGCCGCCAGCTTCGAAATGTCGGCAACGCAGTTCATCTGCGCGTGCAGGGCGGCCAGAAGCGCAAGGCGGTTCCGGCGCAGCGCTTCGTCCTCGGCATTCACCATGACGTCGTTGAAGAACGTATCGACGGGCACGCGCAGCGCCGCCAATGCCGAGAGCGCGCGCGTGTAGTCGCGCTGCGCGAGCTGCGACTGCACGGCGGGGGCCACCTTGCCGAGCTCGTCGTTGAGTGCCTTTTCGGCGTTCTCCACGAGCAGGCGCGGCTCGACGCCGGAAGCGCCGCCCGCTGCCTGCTCGGATTTCTTCAGGATGTTCGAGATGCGCTTGTTGGCCGCGGCCAGCGCTTCGGCTTCGGGCAGCCCCGCGAATTCGCGCACCGCTTCCAGGCGCGCGATGACGTCGTCGAGGCACCGTGGCTCGAGACTCAGCACGGCGTCGATCTCGCCCGCCGCATAGCCGCGCTCGCGCAGCAGGCCACGCAGGCGGTCGATGAAGAACGCGTAGAGCGCATCGGTGGAATCGCTGACTTGCGGCTCGCCGGCAAACGTCGCGCAGGCCGTACGCAGCAGCTCGACGAGATCGATCGGCAATTGCTTTTCGATGAGGATGCGCAGCACGCCGAGCGCATGGCGGCGCAGCGCGAACGGGTCTTTCTCGCCCGTGGGCACGAGGCCGATGCCCCAGATGCCCGCGAGCGTCTCGAGCTTGTCGGCCAGCGCAACGGCCGTGCCGGCCGGCGTGGAGGGCAAGGCGTCTCCGGAAAAGCGCGGCTGATAATGTTCGCTGCAGGCGAGCGCCACGTCCTCGGGCTCGCCGTCGTGGCGCGCGTAGTAGGTGCCCATCGTGCCTTGCAGCTCGGGGAACTCGCCGACCATGTCGGTCAGCAGGTCGGCCTTCGCGAGATAGGCCGCGCGCTGCGCGAGCCCTGCGTCGGCACCCACGAGCGGTGCGACGAAGCCAGCCAGCGACACGAGCCGCTCGACGCGCTTCAACTGCGAGCCGAGCTTGTTGTGGTAGACGACGTTCGCAAGCAGCGGTACGCGCTCGGCGAGCGGCTTTTTCTTGTCCTGCTCGAAGAAGAACTTCGCGTCGGCAAGACGCGGGCGCACCACGCGTTCGTTACCTTCGACGATCTCGCCCGGCGTTTTCGTCTCGATGTTCGAGACGATCAGGAAGCGCGAGCGCAGCCGGCCTTCGCCATCGGTGAGTGCGAAGTACTTCTGATTCGTCTGCATCGTCAGAATCAGGCACTCCTGCGGCACCTGCAGGAATGCGTCGTCGAAGCGGCATTCGTAGACGACGGGCCATTCGACGAGCGACGTCACTTCATCGAGCAAGGCTTCGGGCATTACCACCATGTCGCCGTTCCCATGGGCGACGAGCTGCGTGGCGATGCGCTCGCGGCGCTCGGCGTAGCTCGCAATCACGTGGCCCTTCGTGCGCAGCGTGCTCGCGTAATCGTCCGCATGCAGGATCGCCACGAGGCCGTCGGACAGGAAGCGGTGGCCGAGCGTGGTGTCGCCGGCGTCGATGCCGAATGCGGTCACGGGCACGACGGCGTCGCCGTGCAGCACCGTCAGGCGCTGCACGGGGCGCACGAACTGCACGCTCGCGCCGTCCGGGCGCTGGTACGTCATCACCTTGGGAATCGGCAGCTTGGCGAGCGTTTCGTCGAGCGCTGCCTGCAGGCTGTCCACCAGTGTCGCGCCGGGCGCGGCATAGCGCAGGAAGAACGCTTCCGCCTTGCCGTCCTGCGCACGTTCGAGGCGATCGACGGTGAGATCGGGGAAGCCGAGCGCTGCGAGCTTTTTCGCGAGCGGGGCCGTCGGGTTGCCGTTCGCATCGAGCGCGACGGATACGGGCAGCACCTTCTCGCGCACCTGTCTTTCGGGAGCGAGCGTGCGCACCTGGCGGATCACGACGGCGAGGCGGCGCGGGGTGGCGTAGGCGTCGAACGACGGCTCGCCCTCGATGAGCGCGCGCGCGGCGAGCCGCTCGACGAGGCCCGTCGCGAAGGCATCGCCCAGCCGTTTCAGGGCTTTCGGCGGCAGTTCCTCAGTCAGCAGTTCGACGAGCAGTGTGGCGTTTTGTGCGTGATTCATGTCTGGATCTGTTCTCGTCATTTCTCGTCGATCGCGCGTTCGACCTTCAGCGGCGGCGCCCAGGCCGGCATTGCCGCGTCCTGCGCGTCGGTGGTGAGCCCGCGCACACCGTGCACCGGATTGCCGAGCATCGGAAAACCGAGCTTTTCGCGCGACTCGTAATAGGCTTGAGCGACGAGGCGCGACAGCGCGCGGATTCGGCCGATGTAGGCGGCGCGCTCGGTGACGGAGATCGCGCCGCGCGCGTCGAGCAGATTGAACGTGTGACCCGCCTTGAGCACGAGTTCGTAGCCGGGCAGCGCGAGCTGCGTCTCGATCATGCGCTTTGCCTCGGCCTCGTAGGCGTTGAACAGCGTGAAAAGCAGATCGACGTTCGCGTGCTCGAAGTTGTAGGTCGACTGCTCGACCTCGTTCTGATGGTAAACGTCGCCGTAAGTGAGGCGGCGCAGCTCGGGGCCGTTCGGGCCCGGCTCCTCCCATTCGGTCCAGACGAGATCGAACACGTTTTCGACCTTCTGCAGGTACATCGCGAGCCGCTCGAGCCCGTAGGTGATTTCGCCGAGCACGGGCTTGCAGTCGAGGCCGCCCACCTGCTGGAAGTAGGTGAACTGCGTGACTTCCATGCCGTTGAGCCAGACTTCCCAGCCGAGCCCCCATGCGCCCAGCGTCGGGTTTTCCCAATCGTCTTCGACGAAGCGCACGTCGTTTTGCTTCAGATCGAAGCCGAGCGCCTCGAGCGATCCGAGGTAGAGATCGAGGATGTTTTCCGGCGCGGGTTTCAGTACGACCTGATACTGGTAGTAATGCTGCAGGCGGTTCGGGTTGTCGCCGTAGCGGCCGTCCTTGGGGCGGCGCGAGGGCTGTACGTAGGCGGCGCGCCACGGCTCGGGGCCGATCGCGCGCAAAAACGTATGGACGTGCGACGTGCCGGCCCCGACCTCCATATCGATTGGCTGCAGCAGCGCGCAGCCCTGTCGGTCCCAATAGGATTGCAGCGTCAGAATGAGTTGCTGAAACGTGAGCATGTCGTGCCTTTGGCGGCGTAAGGCGAAGGCCCGCAGCGGGCCGCCGCGTGGTGCGTGCGCAGATACGGGCGGCGCGCCTGCCGGCTCAATCGGGGCCGGCAGGCCGCTGCTCGCTGCTAAAACGATGAATTTTACCGGAAAGCGCGCAAAGCTCCCTCATTCGCGAGGGTTGCTCAATTGCCGCCCTTGCGCCGCGAGGGCCCCAAGGCGAAGCCGAGCGCGAGCAGCACGAGCGAGACCGCCAGCACGGTGTTGTTGCCGCTCGCGATATAAGGCGTGCGGCCGGCCGTGCCCTGCACGTGCACGTCGAGCGCGCCTTGCGTCATCGTGGGCAGCCGCGCCGTGACGCGGCCGCGCGCGTCGATGGCCGCCGTCGCGCCGGTATTGGTGGCGGCGATCAACGGGCGGCCCGTTTCGAGCGTGCGCATGCGCGCCATCTGCAGATGCTGGTCGAGCGCGATCGTGTTGCCGAACCAGGCGAGGTTCGACACGTTCACGAGAACGCCCGCGGGCACCGGCGCAAGACGCAGCCGGCGGGCGATTTCCTCGCCGAAGATGTCCTCGTAGCAGATGTCGACATCGACAGGCTGATTGCGAACCATGAACGGTGGCTGCACGACCTTGCCGCGGGCGAGGTCGCCGAGCGGAATGTTCATCAGCTCCACGAACCAGTGGAAACCAAGCGGCACGAATTCGCCGAAAGGCACGAGGTGGTGCTTGTCGTAGCGATAGAGCAGATCCGTTTTCGGCGTGAGGCCGAAGAGGCTGTTGGTCGGATCGGTGAGGCGGCCGTCCTGCTGCACGGTGGCGCCGAATGCACCGAGCAGCACGGCGGTGCCCGTGCTGTCGGCGAAAGTGCGCACGGCGCGGCCGAAACTTTCGGGAAACTGCTGCGGCAGGAGGGGCACGGCCGTTTCCGGGGTGACGACCAGATCGGCCGGCCGCTCGGTGATCATCTTCTGATAAAGCGCGACGGCGGCTGCGACGCCCGCCTCGTCGAATTTCATTTCCTGCTTCACGTTTCCTTGCAGGATCCGTACGTCGAGCGGCGCGTTCGCGGGGAGCGTCCAGCTCACGTGTGCAAGCCCGAAGCCCGCGGCGACGAGGGCCAGCGCCAGCGCTGCCGGCCAGGCGGCCGCGGCGCGGTGCGAGGAGGGTGCGATGAAAAAACGATGGAGCGCCTGCACGACGAGCGCGGCCGCGAGCGCCGTCACCCAGCCCACGCCATAGACGCCCGCAACGGGCGCGAAGCCGGCAAACGGGCCGTCCACCTGCGCGTAGCCGCTTGCAAGCCATGGGAATCCGGTGAAGACGATGCCGCGCAGCCATTCGCTCAGTGCCCAAGCGCTCGCGAAGGCGAACGCGCCGTGCCACGTCGGCGAGAACGGCCGTGCGTCGCGCTCCCTGCGTCCGTTGCGCTCGTGGCCGGCGCACAGCGACCAGATCGCGGCGGCAAGGGCCGGATAGAGCGCGAGATAGAGCGAGAACAGCACGAGCGCCGCTGCGGCAAGAGGGGCTGCCATGCCGCCGTAGTCGTGCATGCTGACGTAAAGCCACCAGATGCCCGTGACGAAGTTGCCGAAGCCGAAGGCGCCGGCTGTCAGCGCCGCGCTCTTCCAGCGCTTCGTGCGTGAAAGCCACGCATAGAGAAACGCGAGCAGCGCCAGCTCGAGCCAGCCGCCATGCGGTGTCGGTGCGAACGACAGCGTGTTGGCGGCGCCGGCCGCCAGCGCGGCAACATAGTGCAGGCGGCTTTGCGTGCCGCTTGCCTGCGGTGCCGTATCGGCGCTGCCCGCTTTGCGCAAGCCTGCGCGCTGGCGCAGGCGGGGGGAGATCGGTTCTGCCATGAAGCGAGTGTCGTTCGTTGTCTGCAAGGCCGATGTCGATCGCGCCTCATTGCACGGCGGCGCCGTCACTGCGGTGACCGCCGTCAAGCGGGTGCCGGGGGGGCGCGGCGCGTCAGGTTTGCACGTGCTGCGCTTCGCGTTCGCGCTGCCCGGCGAGCGGGTCGCGCCGCACGAGCAGCATGTGGATCTGGCGCGCGTCGGCGCGCAGGATTTCGAAGATGAGGTCGTCGATGCGTGCACGTTCGCCGCGATGCGGCACGCGACCGAAATGATGGGTGACGAGACCGCCTATCGTGTCGACTTCGTCATCGGAGAACTGCGTGCCGAACGTTTCGTTGAACTGCGAGATCTCGGTGAGCGCGCGCACCCTGTAGCGTCCGTCCGGCGAGGCGATGATGTTGCCGCTTTCCTCGTCGAAGTCGTATTCGTCCTCGATGTCGCCGACGATTTGTTCGAGCACGTCTTCGATCGTGATGAGCCCGGCCACGCCGCCGTATTCGTCGACGACGATCGCGATGTGATTGCGGTTCACCCGAAAATCGTGCAGCAGCACGTTGAGCCGCTTGGCCTCGGGAATGAACACGGCGGGGCGGAGCATCCCGCGCACGTCGAACTCTTCCTCGGCGTAGTAGCGCAGCAGATCCTTCGCGAGCAGCACGCCGATGATGTTGTCTCGGTTGCCCTCGTAGACGGGATAACGCGAGTGCGCTTTATCGAGCACGAACGGGATGAAGCGCTCGGGACTGTCCGCGATGTTGATCGCGTCCATTTGCGCGCGCGGAATCATGATGTCCCGCGCGCAAAGATCGGAAACCTGGAAGACCCCTTCGATCATCGAGAGCGAATCGGCGTCGATGAGATTGCGTTCGTGCGCTTCTTGCAGAACATCGAGCAGTTCGGCGCGCGATTCGGGCTCCGGCGAGATGAGATCGGTCAGCCGTTCGAGCAGCGAACGCTTTTCGTGCGGTTTGTCGGTGTGTCGTCGACTGGGATAGGAGTCGTTCATGGCGAAGCGCCCTGGACAACCGGGCGCGAGGTAAACGGAGAGTTAAGGATACACCACCCTCGTGACGCGTTCGCCACGCGGGCGTCTCCTGCTAAAGTCGTCGCCGGGTGCCGCCGGCGGACAGCCGGGCCGGCCGCGCCCCCGGTCTCTTCTACTCTCTTTGCGCGAAAGAAATATGTCGGAACAATTCGAAGTCCGCGGTCCCCACGAGGAGGCCCTCGAACATGGCGGCCATCATGCTCACGCGTCGCCCGGCGATGCCCGTGATCCGTTCGCCGGCCGCGTCGCCGTCATGACGGCGGTTCTCGCGACGGTGGGCGCCGTCTTTGCCTATCAGGGCGGCTCCACCGAGGGGCTCGCGCTCTTTTACAAGAACGAGGCGGCCATCCGCAAGACCGAAGCCGCGAATCAGTGGAGCTATTACCAGGCCAAGGGCGAGAAGCAGAACCTTGCCGAACTCGGTGCGGCACTGAGCCCGCCCGAGTCGAAAGCGAACGCGAAATTTGCCGCCGACATCGCCAAGTACGCACAGCAGAAAACCGAGATCCGCGCGCACGCCGAAGCGCTGGAGAAAACCGTGCTCGAGGCCGATACGGCCAGCGAGCGGCAATTGCACATGCACCATCGTTGGGCGCAGGCGACGACGCTGACTCAGGTCGCCATTTCGCTCGCCGCCATCACGCTGCTCACGCGGCGCCGATGGCTGCTCTGGGGCGCCGCGGCGACTGCCGGCGCAGGCGTGCTCGTCGGCATCGCGGCGGCGTGCGGTGTTTGAACGGCGGGGCAATGGGAGCGTCGAGCCGGCCCGGGCGTTGCGGCGCGGTTGGGCCGCGCAGCGCACGTGCCGGCGTGTCATTCCCCGGCGCAGCGCTTGAGCAGGGATTCGAGCGCGCGATCGGGCATGCCGCTTTCGCGCAACGCCGCAACGGTGCGGCTCACGTAGTCGCGCGTCGTGCCGTAGCGTCCGCAGGCGCAGCCGAGCACCGTTCGCACGACGGCATCGGACAGCTTTCCCGTATAGGTGGGTACGTCGCGGCGCATCACGAAGGCGAGTGCCTTGACTCGCCGGCCGTCCGCGAGCGCGCATGGCAGCCAGGCGGGACGATACGAGCCCATCGGCATCTCGCGCCGCCACAATGCCTCGAGGTGCGGCATCGCCGTTTCTCCAGCGAGGCGAAACGCCATGCCCGTGCACGAGCCGCCACGATCGAGGGCGAGCACGAGCCCCGGCTGCTCGGGCGTGCCGCGGTTCACGCGCGACCAGAGGTAAAGCCCGCGATGGTAGCCGCGCACACGGGCGCGCATCGTCTCCGCGGCAGGCAGGCCAGGGTTCCAGATCAACGAGCCATAGCCGAAGAGCCATAGGTCGCCCATGCCGTCCCAATGCTCGAGCGTGCGCGCAAGCGAGGCGGCGAGTTCATCGTCGGAGAGCAACCTCGCCTCGCCGAGCGAGGGCGGATAAGTGTCGTCTCCGCAAGGCGCAGGCGAGGGGATCGGGCGGGGGGCGGACATCGCGGCTCGCACCGGAGGCACGATTCAGCGCCCGTGCTCGCGGTACGGGTCCGCGTAGCCGAGGCCGCCGAGAATCTCCGCTTCGAGCGCTTCCATTTCGCGCGCCTCGTCGTCGGCTTCGTGATCGTAGCCCTGCGCGTGCAGCGTGCCGTGCACGATCATGTGCGCGTAGTGGGCCTCGAGCGGTTTGCCTTGCTCGGCGGCTTCCTGTTCGATGACGGGGCAGCAGACGACGATGTCGCCCGCGACCGGGTCGTCGTCCGTTTCCGCGTAGGCGAACGTCAGCACGTTCGTGGCGTAGTCCTTGCCGCGATAGCCGCGATTGAGCTGGCGGCCTTCGTCGGCATCCACGAAACGCAGCGTCAGCGCGCCGTCGGCGAAAAGCGCCGCCTTCACCCAGCTCGTCACGCGCGCGCGCGTCAGCAGCGCCTTGTGCTCGGGGTAGGCTTTCGCGGCGGGAAACTGCAGCGTGAGCGAGAGTCGGGGGGAGCGCTTCATCGGCGGTTCACCGGGCGGCAGGATGCACGCGGTGCGGCGGCGCACTGGCGATGGCCGCCCGCGCACCGGCCCGGTGCGCTGAATTCAACGCAGGTCCGACGCGGCGCCATCGTCTTTCTTCGCATGCTTGTCGTAAGCCTCGACGATCCGCGCGACGAGCGGGTGACGCACGACGTCGGCGCTCGTAAAGCGCGTGAGCGCTATGCCGCGCACGTTGGCGAGCACTTGCTGCGCCTCGATGAGGCCGCTCTTTGCCCCGCGCGGCAGATCGACTTGCGTCGTGTCGCCAGTCACGACCGCCTTCGAGCCGAAGCCGATGCGGGTGAGAAACATCTTCATCTGCTCGGGCGTGGTGTTCTGCGCCTCGTCGAGGATGATGAACGCGTGGTTGAGCGTACGCCCGCGCATGTACGCGAGCGGCGCGATTTCGATCATCTGCCGCTCGAACATTTTCGCCGTCTTGTCGAACCCGAGCAGGTCGTAGAGCGCGTCGTAAAGCGGCCGCAGATAAGGGTCCACCTTTTGCGCCAGATCGCCCGGCAAGAAGCCGAGCCGCTCGCCGGCCTCGACGGCCGGACGCGTCAGCACGATGCGTTTCACCTGGTCGCGCTCGAGCGCATCCACGGCGCAGGCCACGGCGAGGTAGGTCTTGCCGGTGCCCGCCGGCCCGACGCCGAAGGTGACGTCGTGCGAGACGATCTGCTTGAGATACTCGCGCTGCGCCGGCGTGCGTCCGCGCAGATCGGCCCGGCGCGTATAGAGCTTCGGGCCGAGTTCTTCGATGTTTTCGTCGTCGAACCGGGCCGGCTCGTCGAACGGATGGTCCGGATCGTAGCGGACTTCCGTTTCGAGCGGCTCGCCGTCCCCGGCCGGGGATGCGCGATTGCCCGGGTGGCGGGCCTCGACGAGCGCGAGCTGGATGTCGTCCACCGACAGCGGCTCGCGGGCGCGGTTGTAGAACGTTTCGAGCGCGCCGAGCGCGAGCTTCGCGCCGCGCCCGCGGATCGAGATCCGATGCCCGCGCCGCTGCAGCGTTACGTCGAGCGCCTGCTCGATCTGGCGCAGATTTTCGTCGAGCGGGCCGCAGAGATTGGCGAGCCGGGCGTTGTCCTCGCGCGGCGCGGTGAATTCGAGAGGTTGGGCGGTCTTCGAGGCCAAAGCGATCCTGATTCTGAACGAAGCTCAGTGCGTTGCCGTATCGGCGTCGGCAAGCACGAGCTCGCCGCGCAGCGAATGCGGATACGCGTGATTGATGCGCACGTCGATCATCTGGCCGATGAGCCGCGCATGCGCCGCCACCGGCGCAGGGAAGTTCACGACGCGGTTGTTCGCCGTGCGTCCGGCGAGCTCCGTCGCATCCTTGCGCGACGGGCCTTCGACGAGAATGCGCTCGACCCCGCCCACCATCGATTCGCTGATGCGCACGACGTTGGCGTCGATCGTCGACTGCAACTGCTGCAGCCGCTCGAGTTTCACTTCGCGCGGCGTATCGTCGTGCAGGTTCGCCGCCGGGGTGCCGGGGCGGGGGCTGTAGATGAACGAGAAGCTGTTGTCGAAGTCCATCTCCTCGACGAGCGCCATCGTCTTGGCGAAATCGGCATCGGTTTCGCCGGGGAACCCGACGATGATGTCGGTCGACAGCGACAGGTCAGGCCGGACCGCGCGCAGGCGCCGGATCACCGACTTGTATTCGAGCACCGTGTAGCCGCGCTTCATCGCCATGAGGATGCGATCCGAGCCGTGCTGCACCGGCAGGTGCAGGTGCGAGACGAGCTTGTCGACTTTCGCGTAGGCATCGATGAGCCGCTGCGTGAATTCCTTCGGATGCGACGTGGTGTAGCGGATGCGCTCGATGCCGGGAATGTCGGCGACATATTCGATCAGCGTCGCGAAATCGGCGATCTCGCTCGATCCGGGCGTGAGCGGGCCGCGGTAGGCATTCACGTTCTGGCCGAGCAGCGTGACTTCGCGCACGCCCTGATCGGCGAGCCCCGCGACCTCGGTGAGGACGTCGTCGAGCGGGCGCGAGACTTCCTCGCCGCGCGTGTAGGGCACCACGCAATAGCTGCAGTACTTGCTGCAGCCTTCCATGATCGAGACGAACGCGCTCGGGCCTTCCACGCGTGCCGGCGGCAGGTGATCGAACTTTTCGATTTCGGGAAACGAGATGTCGACCTGGGCACGGCCGCTCGCGCGGCGTGCATCGATCATCTGCGGCAGGCGGTGCAGGGTCTGCGGGCCGAATACGAGGTCGACGTAGGGCGCCCGCGCGACGATCGCGGCGCCTTCCTGGCTTGCCACGCAGCCGCCTACGCCGATCAGCAGATCGGGCCGGGCCTCTTTGAGCTCGCGCACACGGCCGAGATCGGAGAAAACCTTCTCCTGCGCCTTCTCGCGCACGGAGCAGGTGTTGAACAGAATGACGTCCGCGTCTTCGGGCGTATCCGTCTTGACGAGACCTTCAGCCTGCCCGAGCACGTCGACCATTTTGTCGGAGTCGTACTCGTTCATCTGGCAGCCGAAGGTCTTTACATACACTTTCTTGGTCATGAAGCTCGCCGTTCGCAGTGGTTGACCTGGGGGCGGTAAATCGGGGGAGCATGCGTGCGCCACGCGTCTTGTCGTATTGCGGCGGCGCAAAGGCCAGCCGGGGCATGCGGTTCAGCCCGTCATTATAGCCTTTCGGGGCGGCCCGGCCGGCGCCCGGCGCCTGGTCGGTCAAAACCCTCGCACCCGAGTGGGTGGCCGGCGCCGCGCGCGCAGCTGTTGTATCCTCTTTCCCGCCGGTTCGCCGGCACACGATGCGTCTTCAGGGCGGGGCGAAATTCCCCACCGGCGGTAAGCCGGCTTTGTGCCGGCGAGCCCGCGAGCGCCCGTGTCGCGGCCTTCAGTCGGGCTGCGGCGCGGGGTCAGCAGATCTGGTGCGATGCCAGGGCCGACGGTCATAGTCCGGATGGAAGAAGATGCAAGAGTCAGTCACCGCTCGCCGTTTTGGCGCCGTGCGGCCCTGTGCCGCGCGCGTTCGGCAGCGCGTGTCCTTTTGCGTGCCCTGAAACGTTTTTCGCCCATTTCATCGCGAGGAGCGTTTCATATGTCAGTCCCTTTCCGCTCGGCAGTCGCCGAATTTTCCCTGCTTGCCGCCGCCGCCGTGCCGCCGCGCATTGCCGCGGCGCTGGACGCCATGCGTGCCGGCCGCGCGGTCATCGTGCTCGACGATGACGACCGCGAGGACGAGGCCGACCTGATCGTCGCAGCCGATCGCATGAGCGTCGAGACGATGGCGCTCATGATCCGCGAGTGCAGCGGCATCGTCTGCCTGTGTCTGCCTGACGAGACCGTGCGCGCACTCGATCTCGCGCCGATGGTCGCGAGCAACGAAAGCCGTTACGGTACTGCGTTCACCGTGTCGATCGAGGCGCGCCACGGCGTGAGCACGGGCGTATCGGCGGCCGACCGTCTGACGACGATTCGTGCCGCCGTCGCGGATGGTGCTCAGCCGGCCGACATCGTGCGGCCAGGGCACGTGTTTCCGCTGCGTGCCCAACCGGGCGGCGTGCTCGCGAGGCGCGGTCACACGGAGGGGGCCGTCGATCTGGCCGCGCTCGCGGGCCTGAAGCCAGCCGGCGTGCTGTGCGAACTGATGAACGCCGATGGCACGATGATGCGCGGCGCGGACGTCGAGCGCTTCGCCCAGGCGCACGGGATGCCGATACTCACGATCGCCGAACTGGTGGCGTTTCGCCGCTCGTTGGCCGAGTTGGACGAGCGTTGCGCCATGGAAGCCTGAGACCCGGGCTCGAGGCCGCCAGAGCCTGCGAGACCTCGAGCGCGGTGCCGCGGCGGGCCTGAAGGTCTGGCCCGGGTTCCGCGCGGAGCCTGACCGAGGGCCGCGCGCGGCTTGCGGGAGCCGTGCTGCGAACGTGCTCGCAGCCGTCGGGCAGGCGCGCGGCTAGCGCGCGTGCGGCAACGATTCGAATGTGCCGTGTGCGCCGCCGGCCAGGAGCGCCGGCACCTGATCCATCCGTTCCACGATGACGCTCACGCCGAGCCGGCGCAGCGCCTGGGCGTAGCCGCCGGGCTGGTGGCTCGAGCCGACGAACGCGATCGTTCGCATGCCGGCCGCGCGTGCGGCGTCGAGCCCGGCGAGGTTGTCGGCCACGGCCACGCAGCGTGCCGGCTCGACGCCGAGCGCACGCGCAGCGTGCTGGTAGATGTCCGGGTGCGGCTTCGCCCTGGCCACCATGTCGGCGCCGAAGAGGCGCCCGCCGACGTGTCCGGCGAGCCCGACGCGGGCCACGGCGATCGCCAACTGGGCAACGCGCTGATTCGACACAATGGCAGCGGGCAGCGTGATGCGCGAAAGCGCCTCGCGTATCTCGGCGACGGGCGCGCACGAGCGCGCGAGTGCCTGCTCGACCGTGCGGGCGAGCTGGGCATCGAAGTCGGGCGGCAGGACGATGCCGAGGCGGTGCGCGATCTCGTCGGGAGGCGGAGGCGAGAGCGGGCCGAAGACGGCTTGCTCGATCGGTTCGGGGTCGATTTCAGGAAACGCAGCCGATAGAAGATCGGCGAGCGCACGATGCGCAACGGCATCGCTGACGACGAGCGCGCCGTCGCAATCGCAGAGAAGTTGTTCGAACATGAAGAAGGGGGCACGCCTGGAGGCGGCCTACCCCGCGGCATGCATTGTTGTCGATTGAGCCCCCAATGATACGTAGATTGGGGGCGTGCCGCTTCCCTTCTTCGATGCTTGCAATCAGCTTTCGGTCAGGCGTTCGAACCGGTTTTCGAGATCATGGGCTGCGGCGGGGCTGCGCCGCGAACGCCGGCCGCGGTGGCCGGCCCCTCGAGTCAAATGTTCAATGCGCGTGCAGATAGACCCATGACGCCATCGCGCCGCCCGCGAACGGCCCGCACACGGGAATCCAGGCGTAGCGCCAGTCGCTCGTGCGCTTGCCGGGGATGGGCAGCAGGGCGTGCATGAGGCGCGGCGCAAGGTCGCGGGCCGGGCTCATCGCATAGCCGGTGGGGCCGCCGAGCGAGATGCCGATGCCGAGCACCAGCAGGCCGACGGGCAGCGCATCGAGCGCGCCGAGCCCGACCTGCGGCGAAGCAAGATAGAGCACTCCGAGGATCAACACGAATGTGCAGATCATTTCGGTCAGGATGTTGTGCGGCACGCTGCGAATGGCCGGGGCCGTGCAAAAGCAGGCGAGCTTGACGTCCGGATCCTCGGTGGTCGAGAAGTGCTGGCGGTAGGCGAGCCAGACGAGAAATGCCCCGGCCATGCCGCCGAGCATCTGCGCGACGATGTACCCGGGTACTTTCGCCCAGGCGAACTTCCCGGCGAGTGCAAGGCTGACGGTGACGACTGGATTCAGATGCGCGCCGCTGAACGACGCGGTGACGTATACGGCCACGAACACGGCCATGGCCCATCCCCAGACGATGACGATGAGATCGGCGCCCTTGCCCTTCGTGCGCGCGAGCAGCACGTTGGCAACGGCGCCGTTGCCGAGCAGCACGAGCAGGGCCGTGCCGAGAAATTCAGCGATCAGTGGCGACATGGTTGACTCCGGAATGGCATCGAACGGCTGCGCGGATCGGCCAGGCCGCGCGCGCAGCGCTTCTTGGTTGTGGGTGCGACTCTCAGGTTCGCGTACGGCTGTGTGCGGCAAACAACCCGCACTGCGTTCAGGAGGCGTCCGCCCAGGCCTTCGCGGCGGTGACGGCGCGCTGCCAGCCCGCGAGGCAGGCTTCGACGGCGGGCTTCTCCATCGTCGGCGAGAAGCGCCGATCGAGCTGCCACTGGCGCTCGAGCTCGCCGATGTCGCTCCAGTAGCCCACTGCCAGCCCGGCCAGGTAAGCGGCGCCGAGCGCCGTCGTTTCGCTCACGCGCGGCCGCACGGCGGCCACGCCGAGCAGGTCGGACTGAAACTGCATGAGCAGATTGTTGGCGCACGCGCCTCCGTCGACGCGCAACTCTTCTATGCGGATGCCCGAATCCGCTTCCATGGCCTTGAGCACATCGACCGACTGGTAGGCGATCGAGTCGAGGGCCGCGCGGGCGATATGCGCGCTCGTCGTCCCGCGCGTGACGCCGAAGAGGGTGCCGCGCGCGCGGGGGTTCCAGTGCGGCGCCCCTAGCCCGGCGAAGGCCGGCACGAGGTAGACGCCGTCGCAGTGCGGCACGCTGGCGGCGAGCGCTTCGATGTCGGATGCCTGCTTGATGATGCCGAGCCCGTCGCGCAGCCATTGCACGACGGCGCCGGCGATGAAGATGCTGCCTTCGAGCGCATAGTTGACCTTGTCGCCGATCTTCCACGCGAGCGTCGTGACGAGGTTGTTCCTGGACTCGATCGGGTGTTCGCCCGTGTTCATGACGAGGAAGCACCCCGTGCCATAGGTGTTCTTCACCATGCCCGAGCTCGTGCACATCTGCCCGAAAAGCGCCGCATGCTGATCGCCCGCGATGCCGCCGATCGGGATTTTCGATGCGAAGACGGTCGTGACGGTCGGTCCATAGACCTCGGACGATGCCCTCACCTCGGGCAGCATGCTGCGCGGGATGTCGAGGGCTTCGAGCAGATCGGCGTCCCATTGCAGCGTGTGGATGTTGAACAGCATCGTGCGCGATGCGTTCGTCACGTCGGTGATGTGAAGCGCATGCTTCGTGAAGTTCCAGACGAGCCAGCTGTCCACCGTGCCGAATGCGAGCTTGCCTTGCCGCGCTTTCTCGCGCGCGCCTTCGACGTTGTCGAGGATCCAGCGGATTTTCGTGGCCGAGAAGTAGGCATCGATCGGCAGGCCTGTCTTCGCGCGAACCTTTTCCTCGAGCCCCTGCGCTTTCAGCGAATCGCAGAACGGCGCGGTGCGGCGGTCTTGCCAGACGATGGCGTTGTAGATCGGCTGCCCTGTTTCGCGGTCCCAGACGATCGTCGTCTCGCGTTGGTTCGTGATGCCGATCGCCGCGATCGACGTGCCGTTGAGTCCGGCGCGCGTGACGGCCTCGGCCGCCACGCCGGCCTGCGTCGACCAGATTTCCTGCGGGTCGTGCTCGACCCAGCCCGGCTGCGGGTAGATCTGGCGGAATTCCTTTTGCGCCACCGAGACGATGTTGCCCTGACGGTCGAAGATCATGGCACGCGAGCTCGTCGTACCCTGGTCGAGCGCAAGAATGTATTGATCCGGCATTGTCTCTTCTCCATGTGTTGTCATGAGTTGTGTTGTTCGCCGCGTATCGCGTGTCGCGATATGCGGCGGCCCTCGGAAACGGCAGTGTGCGGACTGCTGACGGCCCTCAGCCTCTAGCCCGGCTGCGGCGACAGCGTTCCGGGCGGCGCGGCCGGCGCCGGCGCACGCGCGAACCAGGCATCGATCGCCGTGCGGGCCGGTTGCTGGTCCTTCGGCCCGATGTGCAGCCCGAGCTTCGTGCGTCGCCACAGGACGTCGTCGGCGCAACGCGCCCATTCGGCATCGCGCAGGTAGCGCAACTCGCATTCGTAAAGGCCCGGCGCGAATGCCGCGCCAAGTTCGTCGATCGATCGGGCCTGGCCGACGAGGCGCGCGGCGCGCGTACCGTACGCGCGGGCGTAGCGATGCGCGAGCGCCGCCGGTAGCCAGGGATGTTCGTTTGCGAAGCGCGCGGCGAACGCGTCGAAGCGAGCATTTGCGATGTCGCCACCCGGCAGCGGCACGCCTGCCGTCCACGCGTGCGCCCGATGCTCGAGCGCCGCATCGAGCAGGTCGACCGCTTCTTCGGCGAGCTTGCGAAACGTCGTGATCTTGCCGCCGAACACCGACAGGAGCGGCGCTTCGCCGGCGCGCGTATCCACTTCGAGCCGGTAGTCGCGCGTGACGGCCGATGGATTGTCGGCGCCTTGCTCTTCGAGCAGCGGGCGCACACCCGAATAGCTCCAGCAGACGTCTGCTGGCGCGATCTTGCGCTTGAAATAGCGGTTGATGGATTCGCAGAGATAGCGAATCTCGTCTTCGTCGATCGCAACGCGCGCCGGATCGCCGTGGTATTCGACGTCCGTCGTGCCGATCAGCGTGAAATCGGTTTCGTACGGGATCGCGAAAATGATCCGCTTGTCCGGGTTCTGAAAAATGTAGGCGTGATCGTGCTCGAAGAGGCGCCGCGTGACGACGTGGCTGCCTTTGACGAGACGCACGGCATGATGAGCCGAGCGCCCGAGCGCGTCGTGCAGCAACTGGCCGACCCAGGGGCCCGCGGCATTCGCGAGCGCGCGTGCGCGCACGTCCAGCCGGGAGCCATCGGCGCAGGCAAGTTCCGCGTGCCATTGACCGCCCGCCCGCACGGCCCGCACGAGTTTCGTGCGCGGAGCGACCGTCGCCCCGCGCTCCGCGGCGTCGAGTGCGTTCAGCACCACGAGCCGCGCATCGTCCACCCAGCCGTCCGAATAGACGAAGCCGCGTTCTATCGAATCGACGAGCGGCGCACCGGCCGGGTGCCGCCGCATGGCGATGCCGCGCGAGCCCGGCAGCAGTTCGCGCCGCGCCAGATGGTCATAGAGGAAGAGACCCGCCCGGATGAGCCAGGCCGGGCGCAGGTTCGGCATGTGGGGCATGACGAAGCGCAGCGGCCGGATGATGTGCGGCGCCGCGCGCAAGAGTGTCTCGCGCTCCTGCAGCGCCTTGCGTACGAGGCCGAACTCCTTGTATTCGAGGTAGCGCAACCCGCCATGAATGAGCTTGGTGCTCGACGACGACGTGTGCGAGGCGAGATCGTCCTGCTCCACGAGCAGGACGGACAACCCGCGCCCTGCCGCGTCGCGCGCGATGCCCGCGCCGTTGATGCCGCCGCCCACGACAAGCAGATCGTATTGGCCGCCTTGCGTCACTTGTGCTGTCCCTCGATGCGTCCCGACTGGGATGGAAAATAAACTGAAGCTATCGTGTTCGTTTGCGAAATCTATCGAACATTTTCGAAAAAGGCAAGGTCGAGAAGTGGGTTCGAAACCGAACATCGGCTCAAATCGATGATCGACTGCCGCGACGGCGCTACCATCACGGGAAATTCTGGACGAGGTGGGCGATGCGAGGATCGACGCGGGGTATTTGGGCAGTGGCGTGCGTGCTGCTGGGCGGGTGTGCGGGTATGGTCGGGCCCGGCGCGCCGTCGCTTTCGGCGCTGGAGCAGGTGTGCGGGGCGCAGACGGACTTCGGCGGGGACACGCAGTCGGTCTATTCCGCCTATCTCGACGCCTATGTGGCGTACCGGCACGGCCGGTTGCCGCAACAGGCGTATTGCGCGTTCCAATCGTCGATCGCCGAACGGCATGCCGCGCTGGCGGCGGCGGGCCCTGGCGCCCGGGCCCAATGGGCCGACTTCTTCAATGACGCGCGAGCGAGGGCGCTGAGTTGGCGCGCCGCGGTCGACCCGTCGCTGCGCGGAGGCTGAGCTGCTGCTGCCACGGCGCGGGCGGCGCAGCCTGTGGCCGGCATGGCTCACGACGGGCCAATGGGCAGCTATGAGCGGCTATGAGCGGCTCCGGCGCACGCAGCAACCGGCCGGCCGCAGGTGCGGCCGGAGAACAAGAGGAAGGGAATGTGCGCTTTTCTCAGGAGAAGCGTTTCATGGCTTTGACGGTGGAGTTTCCGGATTCCGTCAGGCGCCACTGCTGATGGCCCGAAGCCAGATTCTCGAGCTGCACGAGTTGCTGCTCGAGCAGGGCATCGAGTTCTTCACGGTCCATGTCGATTTGATTGGGAGCGTCCTTCACGAGCAGTAGCGTGGCGAATTCATGCGGACTCAGCATCGTTCTCTCCATGGGCAATCGCATTGCCTCGGCAACCGGCCTGCCGCCGCCGGTGCGCTCGACCTGTCGGGAGCTGGGATTTCATCGTGAGCAGGGCGCTCACGCCAAGGATCTGCAGTGTAGTCAAGCGATCGTTCAGATCCAAATCGTCCCCCTAAAATTTTGGGTTTGACAACAGCCCGGGGGACAAGCGGTTGGCTCACCGGCGCCGTTTCTTGAATCCACTTGAAGTTTCGCGTGCAACGCAGCATGCCCGATTGATCGGGCGAGCGCCCTGAACGACGATCAATGGTCTGCCGCGACGAATACCTGAAGCCCCGTGGTGGCGATCGTCTCGGCCATCTCGGCCGGCGGCGGCGCATCGGTGAAGAGTGCGTCGATCTGGTTCAGGTGCCCCTGGCGCACGAGGGCCGGGCGGCCGAATTTCGAATGATCGGCCGCGAGGAAAACCGTGCGCGCGTGCTCGATGATCGCCTCGGCCACGCGCACCTCGCGCGTATCGAAATCGCGCAGGGTTCCGTCCGGCTCGATGCTCGAGGTGCCGACGATTGCAAAGTCGACCTTGAATTGCCGGATGAAGTCGATCGCCAGTTCGCCGACGATTCCCTTGTCCCACGGGCGGACGATGCCACCCGTGACGAGCACCTCGCATTCGGGGTAGCCGCTCATCATGTTGGCGACGTTGAGGTTGTTCGTGATGATGCGCAGACCGCGATGCCGGTTCAGCGCGCGCGCGACTTCTTCGGTCGTCGTGCCGAGATTGATGAAGAGCGAGGCCTGATCGGGAATGTGCGAGGCCACGAGGGCCGCGATGCGGCGCTTTTCCTCGTGAAACATGCGCTGACGCGCCGTGTAGGACACGTTCTCGGAGCTCGTCGGTAAGCTCGCGCCGCCGTGGTAGCGACGCAGCAGGTTCATATCGGCGAGCCAGTTCACGTCGCGGCGGATCGTCTGCGGCGTGACGTCGAAGTGGGCCGCGAGATCCTCCACCGTGACGAAGCCGTCGCGCTGTACCCAGTCGAGCAGAGCTTGCTGGCGCGCGTTCAGGCTGAGGCGGGGGTCTCGGGTCATGATGGGGCGGCGGACGGGCGAATGGAAGTGGAGGTATTGTAAGACCTTCGTGCGCAGGCTCCGCCCCTGGGGTGTCTCGCCCCTTCGCCGGAGCACTCGCTATCGGGTCGGCTCACAGGGCGGCCTCATCGGATCCTCCGCTATCGGATCGCCCTCTATCGGATCGCGACATGACTCGTTTCGACTGGCACAACCCGTATCCCGCCCCCCGCCTGCCCGTGTTTGCGCGCAACGTCGTTTCGACGTCGCATCCGCTCGCCGCACAGGCCGGTCTGCGCATG
Organism: Trinickia caryophylli; assembly: GCF_034424545.1. Lineage (NCBI taxonomy): Bacteria > Pseudomonadati > Pseudomonadota > Betaproteobacteria > Burkholderiales > Burkholderiaceae > Trinickia > Trinickia caryophylli. Next base: position 2,834,481 of record NZ_CP139970.1, read on the forward strand.
CTGTGGCAAGGGGGCAACGCCGTAGACGCGGCGCTAGCGGCAGCGGCCGCGCTCGTTGTCGTGGAGCCGGTTTCGTGCGGCCTGGGGGGTGACGCGTTCGCGCTCGTCTGGCACGACGGGCGCCTGCACGGGCTCAATGCGTCCGGTGTCGCGCCGGCCGCCTGGAGCCCGGAATACTTTCGGCAGCGCTACGGCGACGCGCGCAGCGGCGTTGCGAGACAGCCGAGGCGCGGTTGGGATACCGTCACGGTGCCGGGCGTCGTTGCGGGCTGGGAGGCGCTGCACCGGCGCTTCGGCTCGCTGCCGTTCGGCGACATTCTCGCGCCCGCGATCGAGATTGCCGAACGCGGGTTCGCGGTGTCTCCGATCGTGGCCAGAAAATGGGCCGCGGCCGTGCCCGAGCTCGCGAGCGAGCCTGGGTTCGCCGCCACCTTCATGCCGCATGGCCGGGCGCCGGCCGTGAGCGAGTTCGTGCGCCTGCCCGGGCACGCGAAAACGCTGCGGCTGCTCGGCGAGGCCGGCCCCCGCGCGTTTTACGAAGGCGAGCCGGCCGAACGCATCGCCGCGTTCGCGCGCGAGGGCGGAGGCGCGCTTACCGACCGGGATCTTCGCGAATACCGCGCCGAGTGGGTCGAGCCAATCGGCAAAGACTATCGCGGCTACACAGTCCACGAAATTCCGCCGAATGGCCAGGGCATCGCGGCGCTCATCGCGCTGGGAATTCTCGAGCGCTTCGATCTGGCCGCGCTCGTACGCGACGGCGTGGACGCGCAGCACCTGCAGATCGAGGCGATGAAGCTCGCGTTCGCCGACGTCTACCGTTATGTCGCGGATCCGGCATCGATGGAACTCACGCCGCAGGAGATGCTCGACGACGCATATCTCGAGGCGCGCGCGGCGCTGATCGACCCGAGACGTGCGCGTCATCATGCGTTTGGCATGCCGCGCGCGGGCGGCACCGTTTACCTGGCGGCGGCCGACGAGCGAGGAACGATGGTCAGTTTCATTCAATCGAACTACATGGGCTTCGGCTCGGGCGTGGTCGTCCCTGGCATGGGCATCGCATTGCAGAACCGCGGCTGTGGCTTCTCGATGGACCCGCGCTCGGCGAACGTGGTGGCGGGCGGCAAGCGGCCGTTTCATACGATCATCCCCGCGTTTCTGACAGAGCGTGCCGAGGGCGTCCAGCGGCCCGTCATGAGCTTCGGCGTGATGGGCGGCGACATGCAGCCGCAAGGCCATGTGCAGACGATCGTGCGCATGCTCGATTTTGGCCAGCAGCCGCAGGCCGCCTGCGACGCGCCGCGCTGGAAGGTCAATCGGGACTTCACGATCGATTTGGAGGCAACATTCGAACGCGAGACGGCGGCAGAACTGAAAGCGCGCGGCCATGTCGTCGAATCGTTCGACGATCCCTATATGGACTTCGGCGCCGGGCAATTCATCTGGAAGCTCGATGAAATGAACGCCGAATGCGGCTATGTAGCAGCCAGCGACAGCCGGCGCGACGGCCTTGCGGCAGGTTTCTGAGCATCTTGAAAATAGGCGTTGTAATGTGGCGAAACATGCCGCAATCGTCTAACAGTTCGGGCGGCTTCCGTGCGAGGAACCGAGCGCGCGATATCGGGTCTTTGCATTGTGCCGACGCAGGGTCGGCAAACTCCGGCTACCATGCCAGGAATAAGCTCTAACGAATTGGATGCGCCGCATTCGCCTATTTCGGCACGAAGAGATGCTCGAGGCTGCACGCGCGGGCCGGCCGATGGAATGCGGCATTGGGAGCACAACGCAAATGTCGATGCATACCGAATCAAGGCACGAGATGCCCTGGCGTATCGAGGATATCGATCTGACGAGGATCGACCGGCAGCGGGCCGCCGCGAATGAAGATCTGCTGCTGCTTTTGTGCGCGGCGTCGTTCATCGAAAGCGGCACAGACCTTTATACGAGCAATCTCAGCGAGTACTTCCACGGCGATCCCGAAGTCTCGGCGTGGCTCAACAACGAGTGGGAGCCCGAAGAGCTTCAGCACGGGCGCGCACTGAAGGCGTATATCAACCACGTCTGGCCCGAGTTCGACTGGGATCTGGCATTTCGTAATTTCTTCGACGAGTATTCGAAAACATGCTCGATCGAGGCATTCGAAAAAACGCGCGCGCTCGAGATGGTGGCCCGCTGTGTCGTGGAAACGGGCACAGCCACGCTTTATCGTGCGATCAACGAATGCTCCGACGAGCCGGTACTGAAAGAGCTCACCGATCACATTCGTACCGACGAAGTCCGTCATTACAAGCATTTTTTTCGCTACTTCAAGAAGTACAACAAGATCGAAGGCAATGGGCGGCTTGCGGTGCTCGGCGCATTGATGCGCCGCGTGCTCGAAATCAAGAGCGAGGATTCGGAGATCGCGCTGCGGCACGTCTTCGCCATCCGCTATCCCGAGCGCGTGCAGGATGCCGCATACAACCGCAATCGCGCCGCGCGCATCAATACGCTCGTGCGCCGCAACCTGTCGGCCGATATGTGCGTGAAGATGCTGCTCAAGCCGCTCGAGCTTCCCGCGCGTATTCAGCCGGGCGTGCACTATCCGCTCGCCAAGCTTACGCAGCACGTCTTCTTTCGTTGATTGCCTCGTGGCCGCGGGTTTTGCGGCTGCGCAGCGCTTCTTTCATCCGTCTTGCACGTCATGACCGATTCTTCCCGAGCGCACGCTTTGCAGGCCACCGTATTCGACGAGTGGCCGGCCGAGCTGCACGCGCTCTTCGATGGGCTCTCGCTCGATCGCAAGGCGGGTTTTGCGGCCTCGCTCGTCGTCGTCGACGAATGCGGCCGGCCGTGGACATCGCTGCTGAGCGCAGGGGAGCTTTACGCGCCCGACTCGCGCAGGCTTGCGTTTTCGTTATGGCGAACGTCGCGCGCGGCCCGCTGGCTCGGTAGTGCTGCCCAGCATCAGGCCTGCGCCTTCGCAGCCCTGTCATTCGTTCACGATGCCGTCTTCTATCAGGTGCAGCTGAACGTCGAGCCGCTCGCGGCCGATGGGGAACTGGCCTCGTTCGTCGCTTCGATCGATTCCGCCCAGGCGCAGCAGGTCGGCTATGCGCGCTTGACGAGCGGCATTGCGTTCAGCCTCGAAGCGGTATCGCGGGCATCGGTGCTCGAGCGCTGGCAGCGCCAACTCGCTGCGCTGACCGAGGCCGTGGCGGCGTGCCCGCCGCAAGGCGGAGCCGCACCGACGCGCGGCTAGCGGTCCGGCACGGAAGGCGGCCGGCTGGAAGGTGCCGGCAGGGGATGGGGCCGCGGGAGATCAGCGGCTCGTCGGCGCGCCAGGACGGCGGCTGTTGCCGCCGAGCAGCGCACCGGGATCGCGCGCGTGCTTGCGTGCGCCATTGCCGTCCGTCCGCTGCGTTGCCGATTGCTTGCCCGTACCTCCGCCGGATTTGCCTGCGCCGCCGGGTTTTCCCGCGCCACCGGGTTTTCCCGCGCCGCCCGCGCCGCTCGGGCGCTGGCGTGCGTTGGGCTGCGCCGCGCCGCCTGTCTTGGCGGGGGTGCCTTGCGCCTTTGCTTGTTGCTGCGGGCGGGGCGTCGATGCGCGAGGCTTCTCCGTTGCACTTGCACCTGCCTTTTGCTGCCGGCGCTCTGGCGTGGCGGCCGTCTTCTGGCCGCGCGCCGGGGCTTGGCTCTGCGCCGGAGCCGGGCGCGCCGCGCCGCCGCGTCCACGACGCTGCTGGATCGGCTCGGGCTTCGCATCGGGATCGGGCTCGAAGCCCGGAATGACTTCCTGCGGAATCGTGCGCTTGATCAGCTTTTCGATGTCCTTCAGCAGTTGCCGTTCGTCGACGCACACGAGCGACACCGCCTCACCCGATGCGCCGGCGCGGCCCGTACGGCCGATCCGATGCACGTAATCCTCGGGCACGTTCGGCAGATCGTAGTTGACGACGTGCGGCAACTGGTCGATGTCGATGCCGCGCGCGGCAATGTCGGTCGCGACGAGCACCTGTAGCGTGCCGTCCTTGAACTCGGCCAAGGCGCGAGTGCGGGCCGACTGGCTCTTGTTGCCGTGAATCGCCAGCGCGCTGATGCCGTCTTTCGTCAGTTGCTCGGCGAGCCGGTTCGCGCCGTGCTTCGTGCGCGTGAACACCAGCACCTGAAACCAGTTGTGCTGCCGGACCAGATGCGTCAGCAGCTCGCGCTTGCGCTCGCGGTCGACCGGATAAATCTTTTGCGAGACCAATTCGGCCGTGGTATTGCGACGGGCCACTTCGATGAGGGCCGGCGAGTTGAGCAGGCTGTCGGCGAGTGCCTTGATCTCATCGGAGAAAGTGGCCGAAAACAGCAGGTTTTGCCGCTTCGGCGGCAGTTTGGCGAGTACCCGCTTGATGTCGTGGATGAAGCCCATGTCGAGCATCCGGTCCGCTTCGTCGAGCACGAGGATCTCGAGGTGCGAGACGTCGATCGTCTTTTGCTGCATATGGTCGAGCAAACGCCCCGGCGTGGCGACGACGATATCGACACCGCGCTTGAGCGCCTCGATTTGCGGCTGGATGCCCACGCCGCCGAAAAGCACGGCGGACTTCAGCTTCGTGTATTTGCCATAGGCACGCACGCTGTCTTCGACCTGTGCGGCGAGTTCGCGCGTCGGGGTCAGGATCAGTGCGCGCACGGCGCGTTTGGCGGAATGGCCCGCGCCTTGCGATTTCGCGAGACGCTCGAGCAGGGGCAGCGTGAAGCCGGCCGTCTTGCCGGTGCCCGTCTGCGCGCCGGCGAGCAGATCGCCCCCGTTCAGTACGGCCGGAATCGCCTGTAGTTGAATCGGGGTCGGCGAGGTATAGCCGAGTTCGCGAATGGCCCGTACGAGGGGTTCCGACAAGCCAAGGGAGTCAAAGGACATAGAGTTCGTTCAGGAGTGCGGATAAAAGCGATTCGCCTGCCGCGTCGTGCGTCCGAGGAACGCACCCTGCGTGCCTGGCGCTCGTGGCGCCGGCGATTCGCCCGGATCCGGCGGGGCGATTGGCGCGCGCCGGAAATGCAAAGAGGGCGCGGCCGCGGTTACCCGCGTTGCCGCGCCCTCGTCGGTCATGTGTTTAATCGAGCGGCGCCGAACGCAGATCGCTCACTTGCTGCGGCGAGACGGCCGAACCGTGGTTGCCCCACGATTGACGCACGTACGTCACGACAGCGGCCACTTCCTGGTTCGACAGCGCCTGCGCGAACGGCGGCATACCGTAGGGCTTCGGATTGACCGTCGTGCTCGGCGGATAACCGCCATTCAGCACCATGCGGATCGGGTTTACCGCCGAGGGCATCTGAATCGACTGGTTGTTCGCGAGCGGCGGATACGCCGGCGGCTTGCCGAGGCCGTTTTCGGCGTGGCAGGTCGCGCACTTGTCGACATAGATTTTCTTGCCCTGCTCGAAGAGCTCGCCACCGAACTTCTGCGACGTTTCGTACTGCATCGTCTCGGGGGCTTCGCTCTTTTGCGGAATCGTCTTCAGGTACGTGGCCATCGCGCGCACGTCGTCGTCCGACAGGTATTGTAGGCTGTTGTGGACCACTTCCGCCATCGGACCGAATACCGCACCGCGTTCGGACACGCCGTTCTTCAGCAGATCGGCGATATCCTTGATTTCCCAATCGCCGAGGCCCGCTTCCTTGTTGGATGTCAGCGACGGTGCGTACCAGTTCTGCAGCGGGATGAGACCGCCCGCGAACGCCGCCGAATTGACCGGGCCGCCCATCAGGTTGATCGAGGTGTGGCACATCGAGCAGTGGCCAAGACCTTCCACGAGATAGGCGCCGCGGTTCCACTCGACCGATTTCGTCGGGTCGTCCTTGTACGCGCCCTCGCGGAAGAACAGCGTGCGCCAGCCGATCAGCAGGTTGCGGTTATTGAACGGGAAGCGCAGCTCGTGCGGACGGCTCGGCACCGACACCGGCGCCACCGAGCGCAGGTAGGCGTAGATCGCGTCCGAATCCTCGCGCGTGACCTTCGTGTAGCTCGTGAACGGGAAGGCCGGATAGAGCAGGCTGCCGTCTTTCGAGCGGCCCGTGTGCATCGCGCGGTAGAAGTCGTCGGACGACCACTTGCCGATGCCGTACTGATCGTCGGGCGTGATGTTGGGCGTGTAGAGCGTGCCGAACGGCGTTGCCATCGGCAGGCCACCGGCGAACTGCTTGCCGCCGCGCACCGTGTGGCAGGCGATACAGTCGCCGGCGCGGGCCAGATATTCGCCGCGCTTGATGAGCGCGGCCTGATCGGCCGGCGTGGCAGCCTGTGCCGTGCCGTTGTGCAGGTTGTCGGAGCCAGACCAGAGGACCGAGCCGAGCGCCGCGGCCGCGAGCACGACAGCCGACAACGCGAACAGGGACTTGCGTTTCATTTAACGTTTCTCCTCGCGCTTATTGCGGTTCGCTGCCGCAGGCAAGCGGAGTCTTCATCGAGCGGGCCGGAGCCGGAACGGGGTTTTGCGGGGCGCGCTGCGTCGCGAGCCAGGCCGCTGCGGCGTTCACGTCTTCGTCGGTGAGCCGCGATGCGATGTCGTGCATGCAATCGGGCGCCTTCGCGTGCCGGGTGCCCGTGCGCCATGCGCCGAGCTGCGCGCTGATGTAATCCTGGTGCAGCCCCACGAGGCCCGGGATGGCCGGGTCCATGCCCGTCAGCGCCTTGCCGTGGCAGGCTACGCAGGCCGGCACGTTCTTCGAGGCGTCGCCTTGCAGTACGAGCGCCTTGCCGCGCGCGAGGGTATCGGGCGAAACCGTGGCCTTCGTGGGTTCCGGGTACGGCGGGCGCTGTTTCGAGAACCAGTCTGCGATCTCGTGCAGATATTCATCCGAGAGATAGGTCACGAGGTAGTTCATCGGCGGATACTTGCGCCGGCCCTCGCGGAAATTCTGCAGCTGGTTGAACAGATACTCGGCCGGCTTGCCCGCCAGGCGCGGGAAGTAGTCGTTGTCCGTACCCTGGCCGTGGCTGCCGTGACACGCGGTGCAGCCTTGCACGCGCGCTTCCATCGTATCGGGGGCCTTGGGCTGGGGTTGCGCTTGCGCGCTACTTGCGACGCCGGCACCGCCAATCAACAGAAGGGCGAGTAGCGGGCGGAAAATGCGTCTTGAAGACACGCGTAACTCCATCGTTATTCGGGGACCTGCCGGACTTCGATCGGCCCGGTATGGCTCTGTGACTTGGTCTACTGCTGGATGCGGATCGGTGAGTCGCAGCGGCGCCTGCGGCGTTGCGACGCAGCATTCTATCATCGATGACTCCCTGCGGCTATTTACGGCAGGCGACGCGCATCCGTCCAGATGCGTCGGCGCGACAATTTGACGCGCGCCCCGCGGCGCGTGGCGGGGGCCTCGGAGCGAAAAAAGGGCCGTACCGCTTGGCCACCTGTCGTTGCGGCGCATCGCGCATGCCCGCCTCGCACGCGTGCGGCACGCGGCGTACACTCATGGGTTTTGTCAGAGCCGCGGCGTGGCCCGGGTCTGCGCTCGTCCGCTTTTGTCCGTCTTTGTCATTTGCGCCGTTTCGTTGTTTCTCCCTGCTGCCTGCCGATGAAGCCTTTCCAGTCCGTTTTTCCGCCGGATTGTCTGCTGGACTCTCCGCCGAACCCGCGTCGTTCGCCGGCCCTTCGCGCCGCCGCGCGCCTCTCGCCTCGCGTGGGCGATTCCGCGGGATGGGCCGTGCAATGAACATCGACGGACTGCTGATCGGACAGGCTGCGCTCGCCGCGTTGATGAGCGTGGCTTTCGCGTTGGCACTCGGCTCCGCGACGTTTGCGCGCTGGCTGAGCATGGACGGCGCCCAGGCGCCCGCCGCGGCGTCTCATGCGGCCTGGGCGCGCGCTCGGGCGTCGATCGTGGCCGCGGCGTTCGCGCTCGTGCTGGCCGATGGTGGCTGGCTTCTGTATGAAGCGGCATCGATGAGCGGCTCCGACCTTTTCGGTGCGCTGGCGGTCCTGCCCGACGTCATCGGGCAGACCCACACCGGCCACGCGTGGGCTGTCGCGTTCGGCGGCTCCGCGCTGATGCTCGTGACGGCACTGCTTTACCGCGGCGGCCGGCTCGGCCAAACCATGCTCTGGGTCGCGGCCGCCGTGATCGGCGCGGGCACCGCCTCGCTTGGCCATGCGGCCGATGCGGGCGTGTTCTCGCTCGTCTCGGCAATGCAGTTCGTCCATGTGCTGTCCACCGCGTTCTGGGGCGGCATCGTGCTGGCCGGCGGTTTCGTCGTGCTGCCGGCCCTCGACGCCTCGGTCACGCGCACCGCGCTGCTCCGCCTGGCCGACCGCGTGTCCGGGGCGGCCCTCGCCGCGTTTCTTCTCGTTGTGGTGTCCGGCGTGTTCGCCGCTTATTCGGGGCTCGGCGGCGACGCCGGTGCGCTGCGCACGACCACCTGGGGGCATGTGCTCACGCTCAAGCTCGCGCTCGTATTGCTTGCCGTCGTGCTCGGCGGGCTGAACCGGATCTTGGCGCTGCCGCGCCTGCGGCGCACCGCTTCCACGATGGACGCCCACACGTTCGTCAACATCGTGCATCTGGAGGCGTATGTGATGGTGGCGGTGTTCGTCGCGGCGGCGGCACTCGCGCAGTGCCCGCCTGCGGGTTGATGCCCACTGCCGGCACCTTGATACGTCGAGATCTGGCCGGGCAGGGGCAGGCCCGCCAGCGTTAAGCGGGCCCGTTACGACGACGTTACCGGACCCAAGTCATGAAACGGGGGCTCTGTAACGCAAAGGCAGCCTTCCAGGCATCACCATTCGGCGACGCTGCCGTCCTCGTGCCGCCAGACCGGATTGCGCCAGCGATGGCCGACCTTCGCCATTTCGCGCACCTTCTCCTCGTCCACGTCGATCCCGAGGCCGGGGCCCTGCGGAATGCTCACGAAACCGTCTTCGTATTTGAAGACTTCGGGGTTGCGGATGTAGTCGAGCAGGTCATTGCCCTGGTTGTAGTGAATGCCGAGGCTTTGTTCCTGGATGAACGCGTTGTAGCTCACGGCGTCGATCTGCAGGCACGCCGCGAGCGCGATCGGCCCGAGCGGGCAGTGCAGCGCGATGGCAACGTCGTACGCTTCGGCCATCGTCGCAATCTTGCGGCATTCGCTGATACCGCCCGCGTGCGACGCGTCGGGCTGGAGAATATCGACGTAGCCGCCCGCGAGGATCTGCTTGAAGTCCCAGCGCGAGTAAAGTCGCTCGCCGAGGGCGATCGGCGTGTTCGTCTGGTTGACGATGTCGCGCAGCGCTTCCGCGTTCTCCGAGAGCACGGGCTCCTCGATGAACAGCAGCTTGTAGGGATCGAGTTCCTTGGCGAGCACCTTGGCCATCGGCTTGTGGATGCGCCCGTGGAAATCCACGCCGATGCCCACGTGCGGCCCGACAGCGTCGCGCACGGCGGCAACGTTCGCGATGACACGCTCGACCTTGTCGTATGTATCGACGATCTGCACTTCTTCCGAGCCGTTCATCTTGAGCGCCTTGAAGCCGCGTTCGACGACGGCCCGTGCGTTGTTCGCGACATCGCTCGGGCGATCGCCGCCGATCCACGAGTACACCTTGATGCGATCGCGCACCTGCCCGCCCAGCAATGCGTGCACGGGCACGCCATGATGCTTGCCCTTGATGTCCCACAGCGCCTGGTCGATGCCGGCAATTGCGCTCATCGAAATCGGGCCGCCGCGGTAGAAGCCCGCGCGGTACATGACCTGCCAGTGGTCCTCGATGGCGAGCGGGTCCTTGCCGATCAGGTAGTCGGCCAGCTCGTGCACGGCCGTCTCCACCGTGTGCGCACGCCCCTCGACGACGGGCTCGCCCCAGCCGACGATACCGGCATCGGTCTCGATCTTGACGAACGTCCAGCGCGGCGGGACAACGAACGTTTCAAGCTTGGTGATCTTCATGGGTCTATCTCCTCCTTCAGCAATTCGGCCGGCGCAGGCGTTCGGAAGCGCGCCGGAAAACGGATTGTATCGCAAGTCCGTCAGAAGTAGTATTAATAGTATTATATCGCCGGCAACTTGCGCTTTCCGTACCGGCCGCGATAATCGCGGACGGTGGCATGCGGGCGTCATCGTCCCGACTTATTTCACGGTTATCGAAGGAGAACGATCATTCAGCGCGATCTGCACGGGCGGGTGACCTATCAGCTGGCAACAGGTATTTTGCGCGGCGAGTACGCGCCCGAATCGATCCTGCCGCGCGAGGCCGAGTTGATGGAGCGGTTCGGCGTGAGCCGTACCGTGCTGCGCGAGGCGCTGCGCACGCTCACTTCCAAAGGGCTCGTCGAATCGCGCCCGAAGGTCGGCACGCGGGTGCGGCCGCGCCGTGCCTGGAATCTGCTCGATGCCGACCTGCTCGAATGGTATTCCCTGGTGGCGCCTCCGCTCGCGTTTGCGCTGAAGTTGCAGGAGGTGCGCGAGATGGTCGAGCCGTATGCGGCCGAACTCGCGGCGCGCGCGCATACGAACGAGACGATGGCCGCGCTCGAGAGCGCGCATGGGGCAATGGTCGCGGCGCGCAATGTCGACGAATGGGTGAGGGCGGACCTGCTTTTCCACCTCGGCATCCTGGCGGCATGCAGCAATGAATTGCTGATGCCGCTCGGACCGCTGATCGAGCGCACGCTCGAGGCCCAACTGCTGCTCAACGCCAAGCGGGCCGAGATATTCAATGCGTCGCTCGCCGAGCACACGGCCGTATTCGAGGCGATACGCGCACGCGACGGCGAGGGCGCGCGCGCGGCGATGGCGGGCCTGCTCGGCGTCACGCGTAAGCGGATCGAGGGCTGAGCGCCAGGAATGCGGGTTGCTTCGATATGGGTACGCCATTCATCGGCATATATAGGTACGCCGTTCATCGGCGTATAGGGGTACGCCGTTCATCGGCGCATACGACGCGACGGACGCGCGCCAGACGCGCATATAGAGGAGGGCACCATGCCACTACGTAAAGGCACGTCCCGCGAGGACATATCGAAGAACGTCAAGACCGAAATGAAGCACGGGAAGTCGCAGAAGCAGTCCGTGGCGATCGCGCTGAATCAGGCGCGCAAGCACGGCGCGAAGATCCCGAAGAAGCACGACCGTTGACCTGTCGCGCGGCCACATCCGAGCTGGGGTGGCCGCCCTGGCGCGGGCGCCTGGCCGCAGCCCGTCCCGCGCCCCGCGTTTAACCCGTCGCCTTCAACCAGCCGACTCCAACCGGCCGACTCCAACCGGCCGACTCCAACCGGCCGACTCCAACCGGTTTTTGGCGGCCGCGAGGCCATCTCCCTCCCGTCGAAGCGCCTTCGCCGCTGGTCGTCACGCGTCATCGCTCTGTCACCGAAGCCTGTGAAGCTTGCGCTCTACCGTATTTCCCGGCTCTCGGGCATACGCTTCGGAGAACAGCGACATGAGAAAGGATTTCCGGCGCGCAGCACGCGGCGTCGCGCGCGCACTCGCCGCGCTGAGCGCGTTCGTTGCGCTGCAGGCCGTGGTCACTGCCCCGGCCCACGCCGCCGGCGCCGTCGTGCTTTATACCGCCGACGGTCTGGAGAATCTATACCGCGACGTGCTGCCCGCGTTCGAGAAGAAAGAGGGCGTCAAGGTCAACATCGTGACGGCCGGCAGTGGCGAAGTCGTCAACCGGGCGACGATCGAAAAGGACGCCCCGAAAGCGGACGTGATCGTGACGCTGCCGCCATTCATTCAGCAGGCGCAGCAAACGGGTCTGTTGCAAGCCTATGCGAGCCCGAACTACGCCAACGTTCCGGCGATAGCGAAAGCGAAGGATGGGATGTGGGCGACCTTCGTCAACAACTATTTCTCGTTCGCAGTCAATCCGGAAGTCGTCAAGCACGAGCCGAAGACATTCGCGGACCTGCTGCATCCTGACTATACCGGCAAGATCGCTTATTCGAATCCGGCCACGGCGGGCGACGGCATGGCCGTCATCATTCTCACCACGTCGCTCATGGGCGAGGACAAGGCGTTCGACTATCTGAAAAAGCTCGAGCAGAGTGCGAAGTTCCATACGAAGGGAACGGGCTATCTCGACGTGCTGCTCTCTCGCAACGAAATCGCGGTCGCGAACGGCGACCTGCAGATGGACCTCGACGACGCAGCCAATGGCGGCCTTTCGCTCAAGCCGATCTTCCTCGCGGCGGAGGCGGGTAGCACGCCTACGACGTTTCAACTGCCGTATGCGATCGGTCTCGTCAAGAACGGACCGAATCAGGCTGCCGGCCGAAAGCTGATCGATTATTTGATGTCGAGCGAGGTGCAGGCGAAGGTGCCGGACGTCTTCGGCATTCCCGGGCGTACCGACGTCCCGCTCGCCGGCCGCAATGGCGACGCTGTAAAACGCGCAATCTCCGGCGTCAGGCTGATCCCGGTCGACTGGAACCAGGTGATGACGAAAAAAGCCGATTGGACCGCCCGTTGGAAGCGCGATGTGATCGGCTCGTCCGGCAAAGAGACGGAACTCGTCAAGCCCAAGCAGTGATCGATGATCCGCAACCGCCTGTCCGAGTGCCGAGCCGGACGCGTCCATTGAACGTATTCGCCGATTCCGAACGCCGCGCCTTCGACACCATGGCGCTGGCGCTGCAACCGGCGGACACGCAGGTGCCCGCGGGCGTCGACATCGCCCATCTGAGCGTGCGCTTCGCCGAGCGAGCGGTGCTCGACGACCTCTCGCTCTCGATCGGGCGCGGCGAATTCATGACCGTGCTCGGCCGCAGCGGGTGCGGCAAGACCACGCTGCTGCGCTACATCGCCGGGTTCGTGGACGAGCGGGCGGCAGCGGGCCGGCTGCGCATCGGCGGGCGGGATATGACGGGCGTCGCGCCGCACAAGCGCAATCTCGGGCTCCTCTTTCAGAGCTATGCGCTCTTTCCGCATCTGAGCGTGTTCGAAAACGTGGCCTTCGGCCTGCGTGCGCGACGCGTCGGCACGGCAGAGATCGCGCGCCGCGTGACCGAGGCACTGATGCTCGTGCAACTCGGCGATGCGGGGCACGTCATGCCGGCCGAACTGTCGGGCGGCATGCAGCAGCGCGTCGCGCTCGCGCGGGCGCTCGTCATCGAGCCCGATGTGCTGCTGCTCGATGAGCCGCTTTCCGCGCTCGACGCCAATCTGCGCGCGTCCGTACGCTCCGAACTCAAGGCGCTGCACGAGCGGCTGCCAGGGCTCACGATCGTTTGCGTGACGCACGATCAGGACGACGCGCTCGTGCTTTCGGATCGCACGCTGTTGCTGCGCGAGGGGCGCATCGCGCAGTTGGGCACGCCCCAGTCGCTCTACGACGCACCCCGCGACGCATTCGTCGCGCGCTATCTGGGCCCCGCCAATCTGCTCCCGCCGCGCGTTGCGTTCGCACTCGGCGACGCGCGCTATGGCGAGCGCGAGCGGCTCGCCTGCCTGCGCCCGGAGCAGTTGCAGATCGTGCCGCTTGGCGATGGCCATCTGCACGGCACGATCGCCGCCGTCGACTGGTACGGCGCCGCGTTGTCGGTGTCGGTCGTGCTCGATGCGATGCCCGAGGAGCCCGTGCTCGTCACGACGCAGCGCGCTCGGGGCATGGTCCCGGAAAAAGGCGCGCGCATTTCGCTGCGCTACGAGGCCGATCATGTCCCGCTCGTTTCCCTCTGAGCCGGCGCCGCTCGAATTGCGCGATGCCGCGCGGGCGCGCGCCATGCCCGCGGGCGAGGGCGCCGGTCTGGCCGGGCAAACCCAGGCGGGCCGCCGCGGCCAGCGGCTCGCCGGTCGGCTTTCCGGCCGCCGCTCCGACCGCCTCTCCGACTGGCAGCTCTGGTTCCTGCTGGTTTTCGTGCTGGGCCCGCTCGTCGTTTACCCGCTCGCGCGGCTCGTCCAGCTCAGCCTGAGCGATGCGCACGGCTTCACGCTGCATCCTTACTTCGCATTTTTCTCGAACCCGGAAAGCCGCGGTGTCGTCGCGACGACTCTCGGAATTCTCTTCGCCAGCGCCGGTATCGCTTCTCTGCTCGGCGTCGCGCTCGCCGCGCTGCTGTTTTTCCGCCCGTTTCCCGGGGCACGCCTCGTTACGCGCTTTCTCGAGCTGTTCGTCGCTTTCCCGTCGTTCCTCGTCGCCTTCACGCTGATTTTTCTCTACGGCTCGCAAGGCTCGGTGAGCATCGCTTTGCAACGGCTCTTCCATCTCGATGCGCCGCCGCTCAATTTCCTTTTCGGTGCGGGCGGCGTGATTCTGGCCGAGGTCGTTTTCTATGCGCCGTTCGTCGTTCGGCCCACGCTCGTCTCGTTTTCGCTCATCGACGTGCGTCTCGTGGAAGCGGCGCGCAGCCTCGGCGCGGGCAGACTGATGGTCGCCTGCCGCGTGATCTTGCCTCTTGCCTGGCCCGGCATCGCGGCCGGCACGATCCTCTGCTTTCTGATGACGCTCAACGAGTTCGGCATCTTGCTCGTGCTCGGCAGCGCGCATCTGGTGACGCTGCCCGTTGCCATCTACAGCGCCGCGACCGTCGACCTCGACATGCCCACGGCCGCCGCCGGTGCGGTCGTCATGCTGACGATGTCGCTCGCGCTCTTTGGTCTGTACCGGCGCGTCAATCGCCGGGTGGACCGTCTTCCAGGGGCGCGCCGATGACGCCGCCCACCGCCGGCCGCGCGATGCGGCGCGTAGCCGGCCGCCTGCTGCTCGCGGCGGCGGTGCTCGCGAGCGCGTGGCTCTTCGTGCTGCCCCTCTTCGTCGTCGCACTGTCGAGCGTCGCGGCACATTGGTCGGGCTCGATCCTCCCCGACGGCATCAGCCTGCGCTGGTTCGAGCGGCTCGGCTCGAGCGATTTCGCGGCCCTGGCCACGAGCCTCGAAGTGGGTTTCGGCGTTGCCGTGCTCGGCACGGCACTTGGATCATGGCTCGCACTCGTACTCGAGCGCCGTAGCGCGCAGGGCCTCGGGGCGCTCGCCGATGCGATCGCGATGATGCCCAACGGCGTGCCGAGCGTCGTGCTGGGGCTCGCGGTGCTGATCGCGTATCACAAGGCGCCGTTTGACCTTTCGGGGTCGGGCGCCATCGTCGTGCTTGTCCAGCTCGCGCTGGTGTTGCCGTTTTGCTACCGTTGCACCGCCGCGGCGTTGCGGCCCGAGCTGACGATTCTGCGCGAAGCGGCTGCGAGCCTCGGAGCGCCGCCCGCGATGGTGCTGCGCCGCGTAGTGCTGCCCCAGCTCGTACCCGCGCTGCGCGCGAGCCTCGCGCTCGGGTTCGCACTGTCGCTCGGCGAGCTCGGTGCGACGCTGACCGTCTACCCGCCGGGGTTCGCAACCGTTCCGATCGTCGTGATCGGGCAGGTCGAGCGCGGCTACTATCTGCCCGCTTCGGCACTGTCGCTCATCCTGCTCGTCGCGTCGCTCGCCGTGCTGACCCTGATCGCGGCGCGTGCGCCGGCCCCCCGCCGGCGCTGACACGCGCCCTGGAGCAATGCCATGGCTCTGACACTCGACGACATCCGGACGCTTTTCGAGCAGCACGGGGATATCGCCTATAGCGGCGAGGCCGTCACGCAGCGCCAGCATGCGCTGCAAAGCGCGACGCTCGCCGAGGCGGAAGGGGCCAGGGCCGAGCTCGTCGCGGCCGCCTTTCTGCACGATCTGGGTCATCTGCTGAACCCGCAGGGCGATACGCCGAGCGGGCGCGGCGTCGACGATCTTCACCAGTTCTTCGCGTTGCCGTTTCTGCGGCCTTTGCTGCCCGACAGCGTGCTCGAGCCGATTCGCCTGCATGTGGATGCGAAGCGCTATCTGTGCGCCATCGACAAGCATTATCGCGAGCGCCTGTCCGCCGATTCGCTGCGCAGCCTCGGGTTGCAGGGCGGCGTATTCGATGCGGCCGCGGCCGAGGCGTTCGCGGCGCGCCCCTGCGCCGTCGAGGCGGTGCGGCTGCGGCTATGGGACGATGCCGCCAAGGACCCGGCGATGCCCACGCCCGGTCTCGATCACTTTCTCGATGTCGTGAGCGGCGTGATGCTCGCCGGCCGCGCGGGCCGGATGCCCTGAGCCCGCGTGGCCGGTTGCGCATGTGCTGCGTTTCGGCCTATAAACGCACTTGGTTGTTCATGCTGTTCATGCGGCATCGATCGCGGGCGGGCGCTTGTGCGCCGGCGCGGGTCTGCCGCCCGCCGGCTACTCATACAAAAATCCTGGAGACATGCCCGCATGGATTACGTCATCGGCATCGACATCGGCACGCAAAGCACGAAGGCGGTCCTCGCGGACCGCAACGGCGCCATCGTCGCGCAGCACGCGAGCGGATACCGGCCCGACACGCCCAAGCCGCTTTGGGCGGAGCAGTGGCCGAGCGTGTGGTTCGACGCCGTGCTCGAGTGCATTGCCGGGTGCACGCGCACCGCATGCGAGCACGGCATCGAGCCCGGCGCCATCCGGGCGCTCGCGATCAGCAGCCTGTATGGCGGTTCGGGCATCCCGGTGGGCGACGATATGGAGCCGCTTCATCCGTGCCTGATCTGGATGGACCGCCGCGCCACCGATCAGGTGGCGTGGGTGAGGCAGCACGTGGACGTCGAGCGGTTACAGGCGATCACCGGCAATGGCGTGGACAGCTACTACGGCTTCACGAAAATGCTGTGGCTGCGCGAGCACCGGCCGGACGTCTGGGCGAAAACGCGCTGGTTCGTGCCGCCCAACGCCTGGGTCGCGTATCGGCTCACGGGCCAGCTTGCCGTCGATCACAGCTCGGCCGGCAATATCGGCGGAGTGTACGACGTGGCGGCGCGCGCGTGGTCGCGCGAGACGCTCGACATGCTCGGCATCCCCGCCTCGATGATGCCCGAGCGGCTCGTCGAATCCACCGATACCGTGGGCGGGCTCGCTGAGCGCTGGGCGGCGGAACTCGGTCTTGCCGCCGGCATGCCGATCGTCGCGGGCGGCGTCGATGCGGCCATTGCGACGCTCGCGGCCGGCGTCACCCGGGCCGGCCAGCATGTGGCGATGATCGGCACGAGCATGTGTTGGGGATATATCAATCAAAGCGTCGATGCGCGCCACGGGCTGGTGAGCATGCCGTACGTCGTGAACGGCCGCCGCGATCTCTATGTGTTCGGCGGCGCGAGCTGCGCGGGAGCCTGCGTGAGCTGGTACCGCGATCAATTCTGCCAGGCCGAGATCGAGGCGGCGCGCGGCCTCGCGCACGGCGATCCGCACCGCCTGCTCGAAGAGGCGGCCGCGCAGGTGCCGGCCGGCTGCGACGGCGCGGTATTCCTGCCTTACCTGATGGGCGAACGCAGCCCGATCTGGGACGCCGAAGCGAGCGGCGCGTTCGTCGGCCTGAATCTCGTGCATACGCGGGCCCATCTGTATAGAGCCGTACTCGAAGGCGTGGCCTTCGCGCTCGCCCACAACATCGAAGCGGGCCGCCGCGGCGCGCGCTCGCTCGACGAGCGGCTTATCGTCGTCGGCGGCGCGGCGCATTCTGACTTGTGGATGCAGATCATCGCCGATGTGACGGGCTACCCGGTTTTCACGATCGAACAGGAAGTGGAGGCGGCGATTGGCGCGGCGCTGCTCGCGGCCATCGGCACCGGGCTCGCGAGCGAGGAAGAGGCGGCCCGCGGCTGGGTGACGCTGCGCGCGCATGCGAAGCCCGACGCGGGCCGCCGTGCCGTGTACACGCGTCAATTCGAGGTTTACAAGCAACTTTACCCCGCGCTGCGGGATGCCATGCATCGGTTGCGCGACGTAACGCGGAACTAGGTCGGAGCGGGCATGCCCCGGAGGGCGGCGCCCCGTGCGCCGTCTCAGGACGCCCCGTGGCGGTTGCGGCCCAACCGGTACCGCCGCCTTTTGAGCCGCCGGCTCGATCCCGCAAGCCGCTGCGCGCTGTTGGTGCGCTTCTGATTGCGATACCAGGCTGGGGCCGCGAGCAGGCTGATGCCTTCGCCCAGATCGTCCGTGGGCAGAGCCGCTCGCCATACGCCGAATTCTCCGTTCGCGAGGCGGTAGTTGTCGAAATCCTTGTACTTGATCACGCCGGCGCTTGTCGCGCCGCTGTACTTTCTCGCCCACGCTTCTTCGGTGTCGATGATGGCACTGTCGATGCCGAATTTCTGAAATTGACCGGCAGTAACGTCCACCGCGTATTCAGGGCCGTCGCCTTTCTTCGCCAGCACGACGAAATGATTATTCGGCATGTTGTACCGCACGTCGTGCGATGGCGAACTCCACAGGAACATGCCCCGAACGCGGGTCTGGTAGCCTTTGCTTCTGAGTCGCGACACGACACGGCCGACAACGTACGCGCATTTCTCCCGTGGCTCCGCGAGGTGGCTCTGCAGCACGCTGTCGCTGTTCATGAGGTTGGTTATTTCCGTCAGGTCCTGCTCCACCTGAGGAGAGCGAGGCGCGGGTGGGCCATCCGCGAACGTCCTCACCGATTCGCTCGGCGTATCGAGGATTTCATCGCCACCGGCGTCGCGCGCCTGCTGTCGTTGCTGCTGTCGTTGCGGGCGACGATGCCCGCCATCACCGCCTCTCCTCGCATCCGGCTTTGGGTCATGCCGGGGCGCCGCGCCACCCGCGTTCGGTTTGTCCGGCATTCCCCCCTCGTGCCTTCCGCCGGAATGGCTTACCTCGTCGGCGTTTCGAGCCAGATTATGGGACTGTTGCCCCGGAAGGCGTTTTACGTTCTCGGCGTCGTCGACTTGAGAGACGAGTTTGCGGGCATCGCCGAACTTGTTCCACGCTTTGCGCCCCTTGCTCACCACCTTCACCATCCGTTTGCCGGCGGCGCCCACGTAGGGAATCAATTCCAGCCCGAAGTAAACAACGGCTGTTCCGTAGTTTCCCTCCCTCAGTTGCCGAATGACTTCATAAAACGGGATCGTGAGGTCTCGGAACAGATGGATCAACTGCTCGAGGTCGGTTTCGCCGCGTGCCAAGGCTTCCAATGGACTCAGTGCCTCGTCGATGATTTCGTGAGTGCTGCGACGAAGGGCCTTTTTTACGCCGATATTGGATTTGGACGGCTTCAACGAAATATCTGTTTCCGAAGCCACGCGCTGGAAACTGTCGCCGAAAAAGAGGCGTGCGTTGAGCTTGAGCCAATCGTCACGTTCGTCGGGGTCGGACGGTAGTGAAATGACCATATCCCGATGGCCGGGAACGATGGCGAAAAAGCGGCGTGCGCCGCCGTTTTCCACTTCGAGGATTTGCCCCAACGTTCCCGGCTGACCAGGATCGCCTCGCCCGAATACCCCCAGCGCCTGGCGCATATTCGTCATCTCGCGTGCGTGCTTGTCGGTGGCGTAGACCGAATAGATCGTGGACTTGTCCGCCTGATGCACCCCGGCTGCGGCCAGCTTGTGCCAGGCCTCGTGGTAAGCCGACACCGCGGCTTCCTCGACATGAAGATCGAATTCGGCCTCGAAGAGCGCATCCAGGTCGGGCATATCGTTCAGCTCGGCCGGCTTCGTTCGGAACAGGACCGGTGCTTTGACGATCTGATCGTCCAGCAAAATGTCGATCAGCGCCATCTGGTGCTCCACTTGGCTCTCTCCGCCGCCGGGCACGTCCTCGCCCGTTGGATAGCGGTCTGTGACTGTGTACATTTTGTGCGGATCGAGACCGCGTTCGCGGAGCAACTGCTTGCCGAGTTGACGCCTCGTCGGTACCGTGCTCGCGGCCTTGTTCAGAAAAGAGTGGTCGCTGCCGGACAGGAACGGGCGGGTGCGATGGGAGCCGGGGCCCGGCCGAAGATCGTGCCGCGCATTGCGAGGTATCCGAGCCGCGCGAAGGGCGTCCGCTTCGTCCGCCGCGCCGGACGCCATGCGCTCGAACTCCGCCGCGGTCATACCCGTGGTTGCTGATCTCGCGAATTTCGCCGGGGGCTTCGGTACGCCGCCGGTCGTTGCCGCGGCGGGGGGGCTCCCCGCTTGCGCAACCGATTGCGCATCCGCAGCACTTTTATTCGATTTGCCATCCTCTCTCGGCCCCGGCTCGCTCGAGGTCATGCCGAGCCCCCGTCGCAAGCTCATTTCCTGCTGAGCTTCGACGACGTACTCGCTGATGAGCATCGCGAGGATCAAAGTGGTGAGCAACGTGGGCTGGCGAGGCTCCGCGGCTGGCGGCCTGCCGTGCCGAATGCGGCGAGGGTATTGCCGCACCCATTGACCGCTTTGTTCGTTCGCGAGGCGCCGGGCATCCAGTTCTGCCGGTTTGCTCGTTTTATGGATTCCCCGGCTCTTGGTTCCCTTCTCGCTATTGGGCGGTTTCAGGTTTGCGTGCCTGCTCATGATTCGGAACTCCCGTGGCGCAGGCGCCTCTTACGGGCCCGCTCCGCGTTGAACGTCGGGCTACCCACGTCGGCTACCCATCAATAGCACCAGCCTCGCCGGCCACGTACTAGCACTTCTAACTGGCGAGCGGCTTTGCCTCGCACGTCCGACGAATACGCCCTGCCGGTCAACCGGATGTCGACCGGATGTCGCTCCCGCCCGTGGCACGACGTTATGCCGAGGGTGGATACGATCGTAACAAGCTATTGTCACGATCGTATCGGCGGTATAGGATGTTTGCCAACAAGCGTTCAGCATTTGTCGTGCTTTCGCACATTTGTGGCCGATTCCTATGTCCGAAGCTTCCCATCAGCCGGTGGTTGCGCTGCGCGGCGCCCCGTTGGCGTATGCATCCCGCAACGCCGGCGTGCCGTTCGATGCCACGTGGTTCGATACGCTGCGCGTGAACGCGTCGGCGGTCGAGCGCCGCACAGCCACGCTCGGCACGCGCCGCGCCGTCAAGAAGGATGCGCAGGCAGCATGGCTCCTCAAAGCGATCACCTGCATCGATCTCACGACGCTGAGCGGCGACGACACCGAAGGCCGTGTGAGACGCCTTTGCGCGAAGGCGCGCCGGCCCGTGCGTGACGACATCCTCGCGGCGCTCGGCCTCGGCGACGCATCGATCGCGACGGGTGCCGTCTGCGTCTATCACCGGTTCGTCGCGGCCGCGGTGGATGCCCTCAGCGGCAGCGGCATTCCCGTGGCGGCAGTTTCCACGGGCTTTCCGGCGGGGCTCAGTCCGCATGCGCTCAAGCTCAAGGAGATCGAGGCCTCGGTGGCTGACGGCGCCGCGGAGATCGATATCGTCGTGACCCGCGAGCATGTGCTGACCGGAGACTGGCTAGCGCTTTACGACGAGGTGCGCGAGTTTCGCGCGGCCTGCGGCCCGGCGCACCTGAAGGCGATTCTCGCCACGGGCGATATCCGGACGCTGTCGAATGTCGCCAAGGCATCGATGGTCTGCATGATGGCCGGCGCCGATTTCATCAAGACGTCCACTGGCAAGGAAAGCGTCAATGCGACGCTCGGCGTTTCGCTCGTCATGGCGCGCATGATCCGCGAGTACGGAGAGCGCACGGGCGCCAAAGTGGGTTTCAAGCCGGCCGGCGGCGTCTCGACCGCCAAATCGGCGCTTGCCTATCAGATTCTCATGAAGGAGGAGCTCGGCCGTGCATGGCTCGAGCCTGCGCTCTTCCGAATTGGTGCATCGAGCCTGCTTGCCGATATCGAGCGTCAGCTCGAGCACCATGTGAGCGGCCGATACTCGGCCTTCAACCGTCATCCCGTAGCCTGATCGAGCCCACCAGCGATGAGCGTTGCCGAATATTTTTCTTCGATGGAGTACGGTCCCGCCCCCGAGGACGACGGTCCCGCGCGCGAGTGGCTCGCGCAGCATGGTGCCGTGTTCGGGCATTTCGTCGACGGCGCATGGCGTGCGCCGGCCTCGGGCGGGACGTTCGAGGTTTACGCGCCGGCCACGGGCGACATGCTCGCGCGCGTAGCGCAAGGCGACGCGGCCGACGTCGATGCCGCCGTGGCCGCGGCGCGCGCCGTGCAGCCGGGCTGGCAGGCGGCCGGCGGCGCGGTGCGTGCGCGGCATCTCTACGCGCTCTCGCGCATGGTGCAGCGCCACAGCCGGCTTTTCGCCGTGCTCGAGGCGCTCGACAACGGCAAGCCGATTCGCGAAACGCGCGACATCGACATCCCGCTCGTCGCACGCCACTTTCTGCATCACGCGGGCTGGGCGCAGTTGCAGGAAAGCGAGTTCAGGCAATGGTCGCCGCTCGGGGTCATCGGTCAGATCGTCCCGTGGAACTTCCCGCTGCTGATGCTCGCGTGGAAGATCGCCCCCGCGATCGCGCTCGGCAATTGCGTCGTGCTGAAGCCCGCGGAATACACGCCGCTCACGGCGCTCCTTTTCGCCGAACTGGCGCGGCGCGCGGGGCTGCCACACGGCGTGCTCAACGTGGTGACGGGCGACGGCCGCACGGGCGCCGCGCTCGTCGATCACCCGGGCGTCGACAAGATCGCATTCACCGGTTCGACCGAGGTCGGCCGGCTCATTCGTCAGGCCACGGCCGGCTCGGGCAAGTCGCTTACGCTCGAGCTCGGCGGTAAGTCGCCCTTCATCGTTTTCGACGATGCCGATCTCGATGCCGCCGTCGAGGGCGTCGTCGACGCGATCTGGTTCAACCAGGGCCAAGTCTGCTGCGCCGGGTCGCGTCTGCTCGTGCAGGAGGGAATCGAAGCCCGCTTCATCGCCAAGCTCAAGCGCCGGATGGCGACGCTGCGCGTCGGTCCTTCGCTCGACAAGGGCATCGACATGGGTGCGGTCGTGGACGCGGTCCAACTCGCGCGGATCGATGCGCTCGTGGAGGCGGGCCGGCGCGAGGGCTGCACGATCTGGCAGCCGCCCGGGCTCGCCTTGCCGCGCGAAGGTCTGTTCTATCCGCCGACGCTCGCAACGGGCGTGGCGCCGGCTTCGACGCTCGCGCAAGAGGAAATTTTCGGACCGGTGCTCGCGGCAATGAGCTTTCGCACGCCCGACGAGGCCGTCGCGCTCGCCAACGATACGCGCTATGGGCTCGCGGCGAGCATCTGGAGCGAGACGATCGGGCGCGCGCTCGATATCGCGCCGCGGCTCGCCTGCGGCGTCGTCTGGGTCAACGCGACGAATCTTTTTGACGCGGCAGTCGGCTTCGGCGGCTATCGCGAGTCGGGCTACGGCCGCGAAGGCGGGCGCGAAGGCGTCTACGAATATCTGAAGCCGCCCGGCTTCGGCAACGCACCGTTGCGGGGCAGGCGGCAGCCGGTCGCGCACGATGCATCGGCTGCGCGCGGCGAAGGGGGCGGCGAAGGGGACGTTGGGGGTGCGAGCGCGGGTGTCGAAAGCATCGACCGAACCGCGAAGCTCTACATAGGCGGCAAGCAAGTCCGGCCCGATAGTGGTTACACGCGGTCTGTTCATGCTCCCGATGGCCGTTGCGTGGGCGAGGTCGGCGACGGCAACCGCAAGGACATTCGCGATGCCGTCGCGGCCGCGCGCGATGCCGTCAAATGGTCGGGCACGAGCGCCCATGGGCGTGCACAGGTGCTTTACTATCTCGCCGAGAATCTCGCCGCGCGCGCCGACGAATTCGCGCGGCAACTCGCGCGGCGCACGGGCGCGAGCCTCGAGGAAGGTGCCCGTGAAGTGGAGACCGCGATCGCGCGCCTGTTTACTTATGCCGCCTGGGCCGACAAGTTCGACGGCGCCGTGCACACGCCGCCGCTGCGCGGCGTGGCGCTCGCGATGCACGAGCCGATGGGCGTGATCGGCATCGCCTGCCCCGACGAGGCGCCGCTCGCCGCATTCGTTTCGCTCGTCGCGCCGGCGCTCGCGCTCGGCAATCGGGTGGTGGTGCTGCCGAGCGAGGCGTGTCCGCTGATGGCGACGGATTTCTATCAGGTCGTCGAGACCTCGGACGTGCCAGCCGGCGTGCTCAATATCGTGACGGGTGCGCGCAGCGCGCTGCTGCCGGCGCTGGCAAGCCACGACGACGTCGACGCACTCTGGTGCTTCGGCCTCGCCGAGGAGTCGGCGCTCGTCGAGCGTGCCTCGGTCGGCAACCTGAAGCGTACGTTCGTCGACTACGGCAGGCGGCTCGACTGGTTCGATACGGCAACCGAGGGTTTGCCGTTCTTGCGTCAGGCGACGCAAGTCAAGAATATCTGGATTCCGTACGGCGACTGAGGCCTCGTACCCTGACCGAAGGCCGAAGCGCACGACGGCAAGCCCATAGAACGGAGGAGACAACGTGCTGAAGAACCTGGACCCGCTCTTGAACGCCGACGTCCTGCACGCGCTACGCGCGATGGGGCATGGCGACGAAGTGGTCGTCTGCGATGCGAATTTTCCCGCCGACGCCGTGGCGCGCGACACGACGCTCGGCCGGCTGCTGCGCATGGATGGCGTGGACTCGGCGCGTGCCGTGAGCGCGGTGCTGTCCGTGCTGCCGCTCGATACCTTCGTCGAGGCGCCGGCTATGCGCATGGAAGTGGTCGGCGATCCATCGGCCCTGCCGGCCGTGCAGCGAGAGGCTCAGGCCGAGGTCGACGCCGCCGAGGGCCGCCCGGTGCCGTTTGCGTCGATCGAGCGCCATGCGTTTTATGCGCGTGCCCGCAAGGCTTACTGCGTGATCGCCACGGGCGAGACGCGCGGCTATGGCTGCTTCGTCTTCACGAAGGGCGTGATTCTCGCGCCGGATGCCCCGAAGGAGCGCACGCTATGAGCGGGCGCGTCGTCATCCTCGGCATCTATGTGACGGACCTCGCGTTTCGCGCGGGGCGCATGCCGCTCATCGGTGAAACGATTGCCGGCTCCGCGTTCGCGATGGGGCCGGGCGGCAAGGGTTCGAACCAGGCCGTCGCCGCGGCGCGCGCCGGGGCCGACGTCGTTTTTTGCACGCGCGTCGGTAATGATGCGTTCGGCGACATCGCGCGTGCGACCTGGAACGCCGAGGGCATCGTCGCCCGCACCGGGGCCGCCGACGGTCTCGCCACGGGGGCGGCGCATATCTTCGTCGAAGAGGGCACGGGCGCGAACGCGATCATCGTGGCGTCCGGTGCGGCCGGCGCCATGGACGCCGGAGATGCCGACGCCATCGAAGCCGACATCGCCTCGGCGCAGGTTTTCGTGACGCAGCTCGAGCAGCCCGTCGCCGCGGCCCGCCGCGGCCTCGAGCTCGCACGCCGGCACGGTGTAACCACCGTTCTCAATCCGGCGCCCGCGTTGCCGCTGTCCGACGATATCTTCACCCTGTGCGACTACCTCACGCCGAACGAAACCGAAGCGGCGGCGCTGACCGGCATCGAGGTCGGCACCGCCGACGATGCGCGCCGCGCGGCCGATGTCCTGCTGGGCAAGGGCGTAGGGACGGTGATCGTCACGCTCGGCGAAGCCGGCGCGCTTTACCATTCGCGCGAGGCGTCGCTGCTCGTGCCGGCGTACCGCTGCGGTGCCGTCGTGGAAACGGCGGGCGCGGGGGATGGTTTCACGGGAGGCTTCGCGGCCGCGCTCGCGCGGGGGGCCGAGCCCGTCGAGGCGGTTCGATTCGGCTGCGCGCTCGCCGGCATCTCGGTGACGCGCGCGGGCACGGCGCCGTCGATGCCGCATGCGGCCGAAATCGAGGCGCTGCTCGCCGCGCAGGCGGCGGCCGTGCGATGACGCCACCCTTCATTGTCGTGAGGAGCGCATGGTGACCATGAAGCCTTCGTTCAGTCTTCGCGCATGCTTTGCCGATCGCCAGCTCAACTTTCTGCTGGCGGTCAACGCGCTGGTCGTGCTCGTGGCCATTGCCGTTTCGCGGGGCCAGTTCGCCGGCATCGACAACCTGCAGTCGATGGGCTCGCAGTTGCCCGAAGTCGGGCTGCTCGCGTTCGGCATCATGCTGTCGATGCTTTCCGGCAACGGCGGTATCGACCTGTCGGGCGTCGGCCTCGCCAATCTCTCGGGCATGGTGGCCGCGCTCGTCGTGCCGCAATTCGTGAGCGGCGACGATTCGCCCGTGCTCTACACGGCGCTCTTTTGCGCGATCGTCGTCTGCATGGGGCTCGCAGGCGGGTTGGTCAACGGGCTGGTGATCGCACGCCTGAAGCTCACGCCGATTCTCTGCACGCTCGGCACGCAACTCGTCTTCACGGGCCTGGCGGTCGCATTGAGCAACGGGGCGTCCGTGCACATCGACTACATCGAGCCGCTTTCGGACATCGGCAACGGCACCTTCTATCAGGTGCCCGTATCGTTTTGCATCTTTCTGGCAGCCGCGGTGGCGCTCGGATGGCTGCTCAAGCGGACGCCGTTCGGCCTGCGGCTTTATCTGATGGGCACGAACCAGCGCGCCGCCTTCTATGCCGGCGTGCCGAACACGCGCATGCTCGTCGCCACCTATACGGTCTGCGGCCTGCTCGCGTCCCTGGCGGGTCTCGTCAGCGTGACCCACACGATGAGCGCGAAGTGGGACTACGGCAATTCGTATCTGCTGATCGCGATCCTGATCGCCGTGATGGGCGGCGTGAATCCCGCAGGCGGCTATGGGCGCGTGATCTGCGTGTTCTTCGCGGCCACGGTGCTGCAGTTTCTTTCGAGCCTCTTCAACCTCATGAACGTTTCGCAGTTCTTCGGCGATTGCACATGGGGATTTCTGCTGCTCCTGTCGCTCGCGTTTGCCGACAGCGGGCGGATCCGCGCGATCTTCGGATTGAAGGCCAGGCCGCCAGCCGGGCAAGGGCATCGCGCGGGCGGCTGAGCGGCCGGCATTGCGAACGGCGCGCGTCGAGCCTCGGGCGTTGCGCTGCATGGGAAGGGGCGTCAAGCGAACGAACAAGGACAGGAGACATCGGCTATGAAATCGACTCGACTCGGCATTGGGATCTCAGCGTGCGCGCTTGCCGCGGGCCTCGTGCTGACGGCCCAGGCGGCAACGAACGATACGATCGTCACGGTCGTGAAGGTGACCGGCATCAGCTGGTTCAACCGCATGGACGAGGGCGTGAAGGAATTCGCGAAAGCGACGGGCGTGAACGCCTATCAGACGGGGCCGGGCCGGGCGGACGCCGCGCAGCAGGCGAAGATCATCGAGGACCTGATCGCGAAGAAGGTGAGCGCGCTGGCCGTCGTGCCCTATGACCCGCCCACGCTCGAGCCCGTGTTGAAAAAGGCCATGGACCGCGGCATCAAGGTCGTCACGCACGAGGCCGACAACGCGAAGAACACCATGGTCGACCTCGAGGCGTTCGACAACTCGGCCTACGGTGCCGCGCTCAACGAGCGGCTCGCGAGCTGCATGAAGAGCGACGGCAAGTGGGCGACGCTCGTGGGCTCGCTCGGCAGTCGCTCGCAGGTGCAATGGGCCGAGGGCGGCATCTCCAACGCGAAGGCGAAGTATCCGAAGATGACGCTCGTCGAGCACAACCTCGAAACGAACAACGACGGCACGCGCGCTTATGAAGTGGCGAAGGAAGTGCTGCGCAAGCATCCCGACATCAAGGGCTTCCAGGGCTCGTCGTCGCTCGACGTGCTCGGCATTGGCCGCGCCGTCGAGGAAGCGGGGCTGCAGGGCAAGGTCTGCGTCTATGGCACGGGCTTGCCGGGCGAGGCAGGCAAGTACCTCGAGAGCGGCGCGATCAACGGCATCGCGTTCTGGGATCCGAAGCTGGCCGGCGAGGCGATGAACAAGATCGCTCGGATGCTGATCGAGGGCAAGAAGTTCAGCCCCGGCGATACGCTCGATCTCGGCATGCCCGGCTACGAAAAGGTCGTCATCAGCAAGGGCCCGGGCAAGGGCGTGATCGCACGCGGCCAGGGCTGGGTCAGCGTCGACAAGTCGAACTACAAGCAGTACAACTTCTGAACGGCGTCATCACGCGTCCGGTGCGCTCATGCGTACGATCGCGCCGGACGCGATCAGCGGTGGAATGTCACGATGAACCAGGACAAGGCGGGCGAGCCGCTCCTGCAGGTGATCGGCCTGCACAAGCGCTTTACGGGCGTACATGCCCTGCGCGGCGTGACGCTGTCGTTTTCGCGCGGGCAGATCTATCACCTGCTCGGGGAGAACGGTTGCGGCAAGAGCACGCTGATCAAGATCATCTCCGGCGCACAGCCGCCCGACGAGGGCGAGCTCGTGATCGAAGGGCGGCGCTACGCGCGGCTTGCGCCGCTGCAGGCACTCGCGGCCGGCATCGAGACCGTCTATCAGGATCTCTCGCTGTTGCCGAACATGAGCGTGGCCGAGAACGTCGCGCTGACGGCCGAGCTGGCCGAGCACGACGGGCGGCTCGCGCGTACGCTCGATCGTCGCGTGCTGGCGGGCACGGCGGCGCGGGCGCTGGCGGCCGTCGGCCTGCCCGGCGATGCGGCCTTTCAGTCGACGCTCGTCGAGCAGCTGCCGCTTGCCACGCGGCAGCTCGTCGCGATCGCGCGTGCGATCGCGAGCGAGGCGAAGTTCGTGATCATGGACGAGCCCACGACCTCGCTCACGCAAAAGGAAGTCGCGAATCTGATCGAAGTGCTCGGCGCGCTGCGCGCCCAGGGCGTGACGGTGCTCTTCGTCAGCCACAAGCTCGACGAGTGCTATGCGATCGGCGGCGAGGTCATCGTGCTGCGCGACGGGCAGAAGGTCGCGCAAGGGCCGATCGCCGATTACACGAAGGCGCAGCTCTCGTCGTTGATGACGGGGCGCGAGCTTTCCCAGGACCGCTACCGCCATGCGGCGCCGCAGGCCGAGGTCGTGCTCGAGGTGCGCGGGCTCTCGCGGCGCGCGCAGTTTCGCGACATCTCGTTCGCGCTGCGTCGCGGCGAGATACTCGGCGTGACCGGGCTGCTCGACTCGGGCCGCAACGAGCTCGCGCGCGCGCTGGCTGGCGTGAGCCCCGCCGATGCGGGCGAGATCGTGCTCGACGGTAGGCCGATTGCGCTCGCAACGCCGGCCGACGCGAAGCGTCACCGAATCGGTTACGTGCCCGAGGATCGGCTCAGCGAAGGGCTCTTTCTCGACAAGTCGATTCGCGAGAACGTGATCACGGCCATGATCTCGAGCCTGCGCGACCGCCTGGGTCAGATCGACCGCAAGCGCTCGCGTGCGCTGGCCGAAGCGACGGTGAAGGAATTGCAGATCGCGACGCCCGATATCGAGAAGCCCGTGCAGTCGCTGTCGGGCGGCAACCAGCAGCGTGTGCTCATAGGGCGCTGGCTCGCGATCGATCCGCGCGTGTTGATTCTTCACGGCCCGACGGTCGGGGTGGACGTTGGCTCGAAGGACATCATCTATCGCATCATGCAGCAGCTCTCGCAGCGCGGCATCGCCATCCTGCTGATCAGCGACGATCTGCCGGAACTGCTGCAAAACAGCGACCGGATCCTGATGATGAAAAAAGGCAGCCTGGCAGGCGAATATGATGCGAGCGGGCTCGCCGAGGCGGATCTTTACCGCGCACTGCTGTCCGAGGCGCACGAGGGCCAAAGGATGCATGACGTGCATGAGGCGCAACGATGAGTCGGACAATGACGAGTTCTCCCGATATGGCCCGAACCGCCCGCGAGGCTGATGCGCCGGCATGGCGCGCCCGGTTTGCGCGGCATCCCGAATGGCTCACGCTCGCGCTCATTGCCGTGACGTGCGCGGTCGTGGCCGTGCTCAATCCGCGCTTTTTGCAGTGGGCGACGCTCTTCGATACGCTGCACTCGGCCACGACCGTTTCGCTCTTCGCACTCGGTACGCTCGTGGTGCTGGCCGCGGGCGGCATCGACGTGTCGTTCACGGCGATCGCGGCACTCACGATGTATTCGATCACGAAAGCGGTTTTCGCCTGGTGGCCCGATGCGCCGTTCGTGCTGATCCTGCTCGCGGGCGCCGCGGGCGGCGTGCTGCTTGGCCTCGCGAATGGCTTGCTCGTCTACCGGCTCAAGGCGCCGTCGCTGATCGTGACGATCGGCACGCAATATCTGCTTCGCGGGATTTTGCTGACCTTCGTCGGTACGACCTTCTTCATGAACATCCCGACGAGCATGGATCGTTTCGGGCGCCGCACGCTCTTTGCCTATCAGACGGCCGACGGCTTGCATGCGGTGCTGCCCGTCTCGGTCGTGGCGCTGGTGCTGGCGGCCGGCGCGACGTGGTGGCTGCTGAACCGGACGATGATGGGCCGCGCCGTCTACGCGATGGGCGGCAGCCTCGCGATCGCCGAGCGCCTCGGCTACAACCTGCGTGCGGTGCACCTGTTCGTGTTCGGCTACACGGGGCTGCTGGCAGGCATCGCGGGCATTCTGCACGTATCCAACAGCCGCATTGCGAATCCGTTCGATCTCGTCGGCTCGGAGCTCGACGTGATCGCGGCCGTTATCCTCGGCGGCGCGCGCATCACGGGCGGCAGCGGAACGGTCGTCGGCACGCTGCTCGGCGTCGTGCTCGTCACGCTCATCAACAACGTGCTGATTCTCGTCGGTGTGCCGAGCACCTGGCAGAAAGTCATTATCGGCGCGTTCATTCTCGTGGCCGGGACGTTTTTCGCGCTGCGCCGGCGCGGCTGATTCCACTCGCTTGCAGGAGCCGAACGACGCGGCCGCCGTGAACGGCCGCGCGCGTTGCCTCAACCGTTGCGGCCGCGGCGCTCGATGCCTTTTTCGGTGATGATCGAGTCGAACTCGTCGATCTGCGAAAAGCGTACGGCCTTCACGACCCCGAACTTGCTGGAATCGGCCACGAGGTGCCGCTCGACCGCGTTCGCCATGGCCGCCTGCTTGAGCGCGACCTCGTGAAAATTCCAGCAGGTCACGCCGCGAGCGGGATCGATGCCGCCCGCGGAAATGAAGGCCTTGTTGATACCCATGCGGCGCAGCATGTCGAGGCTTTCGTCGCCCGTGAACGAGTCCGACGATGGCACATAGACGCCGCCGAGCAGAATCATGCGCACGTTCGGCATGCGGCGCAAGATCTCCGCAACGTTGAGCGAGTAGCACACGACGGTCAGTTGCATCGTGGCCGGAATCAGCCGTGCGAGCGAGGCGAGCGTCGTGCCGCAATCGATGAAGATCGTTTCGTTGTCGGCGATCAGTCGGGCGGCGTGGGCCGACGCCTGCGCCTTGGCCGTCGCAAAATGATCCTTTTCCTGCTCGAGCGAGTAGCCGGCCGCGTTCGGCACCTGCACGGCGCTGACGATGTAGCCGCCCAGATAGGTGAACCGATCGGGATGGGCGGCGATGTCGCGGCGCACGGTCATTTCCGAGACGCCGAGCAACGCCGCGGCATCGCGCAGATGCAGAACATTGTGCTTGGCAAGCGCCTCGGCGAGCGCGTGCAGACGTTCCGGTTTGAGCATGGAGACCCGTAGCTGGCCGCCGCCGCGGAGCGGATGCGCCGGCGTTATGTTTGTATCGACTGGATGATTGGATTATAACAACGAAGCGCGCCCCGCATACCATCGCCGGAAGGGCGAGGACGCGGGGCGGGTGGTGGAGGGGGAACGCGGCAGTTGGGTCAGGGTTGAGCGACCACGTCCGTCCGATTCGTGGTGTTCGAGTTGGTCTTCACGAAAAACGGCAGGAACGACGTGCCGCGCGTGTCGAGCCCGTCGTAATCGCCGAGGAAGTAGCCCCCGGCCACGGGTGCGAATTTCATGTCGAACGGCTGCACGCAGGGTCTCGACGACGCGCGTCGTCGGCGTGCCTTCGCGTCGCTTTCGTCTTCGCTCGCCAAGCACACTACCGCTTCGACTGCCACAGGGCGCGAACGCTGGAACCGCCAGCGCGTCGGTCAAGACTGCGGGGCTTCGCGGCCACGGGCTGTTGCAGCCGGCTCGTCGGATCGGAGGCGAGCTCGGCCGCTGGAGGGAACGCAATGCACTGTAGGAAATGCCGCGATCGGCAGATCGAATTTTTTTGTAACAAGCCGGAGTTCCGTAGTCGGACTTTCGTTTTTCGATTTGGGACTGCGGTATTTTCGGTAGATAGCCTCTCTTTTATCTGCGGATAGACGATACTGGCTCGAACCGGTCATGCCGGGCGCGAGACCGGCGGGGAATCCGTCTCGTACCGCATCAGGCGCGGCACTCGCCCGGCGTCGGCGCGGCGGCTCGAATAAACGAATCGATATGCTCAACCCAGTCGCTTACCTCGGCATCGCCGTCATGTCGTGCGTGATGAGCGTTGCCGTGCTCGGCTCGCTCCTGAAGGCCCAAGTGGCCGGTCTGCCGCGCTGGTTCTGTGCCTACTTTCTGCTCGCGGTCGCAATGTTGCTGCTCGTCGCCTTCATCGACACGGCGGCGCCATGGCTCATCGTGACGGTGAATTCGATGCTCGTGGTGGGCGCCGCGCTCGTACTGCAGGGCACACGGCAGTTCTTCGGCAGGCCCGTCGCATCGCGCGCCGAGTGGGCGGGGCTTGTGCTTTTGATCGCGGGCATCGCCTGGTGGACGCTCGTGTCGCCGAATGCCGGTGCCCGCATCGCCCTGACATCGCTGGCTTATGTCTACGTACGCGCGGTGGTCGGATGGCTCGCATGGCGGTGGCGGCCGCGCAGCCGCCCGCAATACAGCTACCTGTTTCTCGTCGCCGCAGCATGGCTCGGCGTGGCGGTGCACCTAGCGCGCGCGATCGTTTACGGCCTCGGGATCGAGCGGCAGACGACGCTGCTCGATCCGTCGCCCGTCAATATCGTCCTGCTCGGGCTCATCATCGTTTCGCTCCCCTCGCTGTCGATCGCGCTCGTCATGGTGGCCCACGACCGGCTCGCCGAGCGCATGGAGCGCCTTGCAACGATCGACGAACTCACGGGCGCGCTCGTGCGGCGAGCCTTCATCGAGCAGGCCGCCGCGCGCATCTCGGCCCTATCGGCTCAAGCGGCGAAAGCGCAGCCGGTGTCGATCGCAATCCTCGATCTGGACCATTTCAAGGCCGTCAACGACCGGTACGGGCATGCTGCCGGCGATCGGGCACTGGCGTGCTTTGCGGCGGTGATCGCGCAGGCGGTGGGGCGCGCGGACCTGTTCGGCCGGCTCGGCGGCGAGGAATTCGCCGTGTTGTTCGCCTCGCGGGACAAAGCGGACGCACAGCGCGCGACGAATGCGCTGCGTGCCGCATTGGCCGAGGCGGCGGCGAACGAGGCGGCATGCACGTTCAGCGCCGGTATCGAGCAGGTAGGCACAGGCGATACGCTCGCCGCGGTCATGGCCCGGGCCGATGCCGCGCTCTATGCGGCCAAGGCGATGGGGCGCAACTGCGTCGTGGCCGCCCGCCCGCTCGACGACAAACTCCTGACTCAGGAGCCCTGAACGAGACAAAGCGGGTCGCAGAAAAAAGGCGGCCCGCAGGCCGCCCTTCGCTGACCGCTCGCGAGCGTTACTGCGGCAGCGCCGGAATCATCCACGACAGTACGTGCTGCTGGAGGAACACGAGCACGCCCAGCAGCAGCGTGAGGATCACGCTGTGCCAGAACGTACGTGCGAAGACGACGCCTTCCTGCCCTTTGAGGTCGGTTGTGGACACGCCCGTGGCAATGTTCTGCGGCGAGATCATCTTGCCCATCACGCCGCCCGAGGAATTCGTCGCCGCCATCAACACGGGATCGAAGCCGAGTTGGCGTGCGGCTACGACCTGCAGATTGCCGAAGAGCGCATTACCGGAGGTATCGCTGCCCGAGAGGAACACCGCGATCCACCCGAGCGTGGCCGAGACGAGCGGGAAAAGTGCCCCGGTGGACGCGACGCCGAGGCCCAGCGTATAGCTCATGCCCGAATAGTTGAGCAGATAGGCAAGGCCCACGATCATCATCACCGTGGCAATGGCGATGCGCGTTTGCTTCCATGTGCCGGCCACGCAGGCGAAGAACTCGCCGACGCTCACGCGCGTGAGCACGGCCGTGACGATCGCGGACAGCAGAATCGCCGTGCCGGTGCCGAGTGGCTGGAAGTCCCAGACCGCCGCGTACGCCTTGTGATAGAGCGTCATGTACACGGCGTTGTGCAACCCCGGCCATTTGATCTTCACGTCGCCGATCGCCGCCACGCTTGCGTGCACCCAGAAGATGACGATGACCGAGACTACGAGCCAGGGCAGCCAGCCGCCGTAGCCCACGCGTCCATGTCCACCGTTGCGCAGCGCGCCGTTCGCGCCCGCGCGCGAGATGGCGAACTCGGGATCGGGCGCGGGCTTCCAGACCTTGAGGAAGGCGACCGTCACGATGAGCGACGAGAGCGAGGAGAGCACGTCGGTGAGTTGATAGCCGAGATAGTTCGACGTGACGAACTGCGCGATCGCGAAACTGCCGCCCGACACCAGCAGCGCGGGCCAGAGCTTCGCGATCGAGCGCATGCCGCCGTACATCCCGACCACGTAGAACGGCAGCAGCAGCGCGAAGAACGGCAACTGGCGGCCGACCATGGCGCCGAGCGTGCCGGCCGGCAGCGAGGTCACGGCGCCGAGTACGGTGATCGGTACGCCGAGTGCGCCGAATGCGACGGGGGCCGTATTGAAGATCAACGTGAAGGTGAGCGCCTCGATGGCCGGAAAGCCGAGCGCGATCAAAAGGGCGCTCGTGATCGCCACGGGGGTGCCGAAGCCCGAGATGCCTTCGAGCAGACAGCCGAACGAGAAGGCGACGACGAGCAGCACGAGCCGCCGGTCGTCGGGCAGGTGATCGAGCATCCACTGACGGAACTGATCGAAGCGCCCGCTCTTCACGGCGATGTTGTAAAGCAGCAGTGCGTTGAAGACGATCCACATGACCGGGAACAGGGCGAGTGCCATGCCGGCCCCCACGGCATCGAGCGCGAGCGCTGCGGGCATGCCCCACGCCGCGACGGCGATGACGATTCCCGCAACGAGCCCGGCGAGCGACGCCTGCCAGGCCGGCCGGCGCAGGATGCCGAGCATGACGAGCGCGATGGCGATCGGCACGACGGCGACGAGAAACGAGAGCAAAAGCGAATTCCCGACCGGTGTCAGCGGCTGAGCGAACACCGTTCCTGGCGGGAGCGCCGTGGTTGGATTCATTCTGTGTCTCCTTGTATGGGCCGAATGTGGCCGTTTTGAATCTTTTGTCGTCCGTGTTGCTTGCTATTCGATTCGATGTAGCCGTGTGGCGCTCGAGCTGGCTGCCCGGTGCTGACGCTGCTGCATCCCCGACATCGCCGGGCGCACCCGTGTTCCTGTCCGCCGCCCCCCTTGCTTGCGGCGGTCCGCGCTCCGGGCGGTGCGGCGGCGACGGGGCTCGCCGCCGCCGCACCGGCTCGTGTACGGCGCTACGGAGTACTGCCGATTCCTGTAATCGATACTGCTCCTACTGCCGTGAGCCTCGTCAACCTTGCCGCGGATGACGCTTGAACTCGAGGCGGAACCGATGCAGGAGCGGCTCCGTGTAGCCGCTCGGTTGCTCGCGGCCTTGCAGCGCGAGCGCGCAGGCGGCGCGGTACGCGAACGACGCGTCGTAGTCGGGCGCCATCGGCCGATAGTTCGGATCGCCGGCGTTCTGCTTGTCGACGACGACGGCCATCCGCCGGAACGTCTCTTCCACGAGTTCGCGCGTGACGACGCCGTGGCGCAGCCAGTTCGCGATGTGCTGGCTCGAGATGCGCAGCGTGGCGCGGTCTTCCATCAGGCCGACGTTGTGGATGTCCGGGACCTTGGAGCAGCCCACGCCCTGATCGATCCAGCGCACGACGTAGCCGAGAATGCCCTGCGTATTGTTTTCGAGCTCGCTGCGGATCTCGTCGTCGCTCCAGTTCGCCTTTTCGACGACGGGTACCGTGAGCAGCCCTTCGATCAGCGCTGCACGCTCGCTCGCATAGTCGACCTTTTCGAGCGATTGCTGGACGGCCTGCACGTCGACTTCGTGATAGTGCAGGGCGTGCAGCGTTGCGGCGGTCGGCGACGGCACCCACGCCGTATTGGCGCCGGCCCGCAACTGCGCCGCCTTTTGCTCGAGCATCGCATGCATGAGGTCGGGCATCGCCCACATGCCCTTGCCGATCTGCGCGCGTCCGCGCAGGCCGCAGGCCAGACCGACGAGCACGTTGCTGCGCTCGTAGGCCGCGATCCATGCCGAACCCTTCATGTCGCCCTTGCGCAGCACGGGGCCGGCTTCCATCGCCGTATGGATCTCGTCTCCGGTGCGATCGAGAAAGCCCGTGTTGATGAATGCGACGCGGCCGCTCGCCGCGGCGATGCAGGCCGCGAGGTTCACGCTCGTGCGCCGCTCTTCGTCCATGATGCCCATCTTGACCGTATGGCGCGGCAGCCCGTACAGATCTTCGACGCGATCGAACAGCCCGTTCGCGAACGCCACTTCGGCCGGCCCGTGCATCTTCGGCTTCACGATGTAGATGGAGCCCGTGCGCGAGTTGAGCTTGCTCTTGCGGTCGTGCAGCGCGCACAGCGTCGTTACGACGGCGTCGAGGATGCCTTCGGGAATCTCGTTGCCGTCGCGATCGAGCACGGCGCCGTTCGTCATCAGGTGCCCGACGTTGCGCACGAAGAGCAGCGAGCGGCCGTGCAGCGCAAGCGTGCCGCCTGCCGGCGTGCGGTAGCTGCGGTCGGTGTTCAGGCGCCGCGTGAAGGTCGTGCCGCCCTTGGCCACCTCCTCGGTCAGCGTGCCCTGCATGAGGCCGAGCCAGTTGCGGTAGAGCGCGACCTTGTCCTCGGCGTCCACGGCCGCGACCGAGTCTTCGCAGTCGATGATCGTCGTGACGGCGGCCTCGAGCACCACGTCCTTCACGTGTGCCGCATCGGTTTTGCCGATCGGCGCGCCGGCATCGATCTGGATTTCGATGTGCAGGCCGTTGTGCTTGAGCAGAATTGCCGTAGGCGAATCGGCCTCGCCTTGAAAGCCCGCGAATTGCGCGGGTGCGGCGAGCGCGAGCGTTCCCTTGGGGGTATCGACGGCGAGTTGGCCATCGCGTACGGCATAGCGTGTCGCGTCGCGGTGCGAGCCGCCTGCGAGCGGCGCCGCCTTGTCGAGGAACGCACGCGCATACTCGATCACGCGCGCGCCACGCACCGGGTTGTAGCCGCCGCCGCGCGTCGCGCCGCCGTCTTCGGGCAGCGCATCGGTGCCGTAGAGCGCGTCATAGAGGCTGCCCCAGCGTGCGTTGGCGGCATTGAGCGCATAGCGGGCGTTCGAAAGCGGCACGACGAGCTGGGGGCCGGCCTGCTCGGCGAGTTCGGTGTCGACGTTCGATGTCGTGACCGCGACGCGCTCGGGAGCCGGAGCGAGATAGCCGATCTGCTCGAGAAAGGCGCGATAGGCCCGCTGATCGCGCACGGGGCCCGGGTGCGTGCGATACCAGTCGTCGATCGCCGCCTGCAGCCGGTCGCGCTCGGCGATCAGTGCACGGTTTTGCGGCGCGAGCTCGTGCACGAGGGCGGAAAATCCCTGCCAGAAGGCGGTGGCGTCGATGCCCGTGCCCGGCATCGCTTCCTGCTCGATGAAACGGCTGAGCGATTCGGCGACGCGCAGCCCCTGGTGGTCGGTCATGTTGTCCATGGTGTGAATCCGTGTGATTCGCTGGTTCGAGGGGGATGCTGAAGCGGCATCCAAGCGGCATTCAAGCGGCATTCAAGCGGCATTCAAGCAGCAATGCGTCCGGCGCCGGCCTTGGCGATCTGCGCATCCTGGTCCGATTTCACACCCGATACGCCGATCGCACCGACGCACTGGCCAGCCGCGATCACGGGCACGCCGCCTTCGAGCGTGCCGCTGAGCGGTGCGCTCAGAAACGCGACGCGCCCATTGTTGATCATGTCCTCGTAGGCCTTCGATTCGCGCCGGCCGAGCGCGGCGGTGCGCGCTTTCTCGGTGGCGATGTAGGCACTGCTTGGCGATGCGCCGTCGAGCCGGGCAAGACCGAGCAGATGGCCGCCGTCGTCGACCACGGCGATCGTCACGGCCCAGCCGTGGCGGTCGGCCTCGTCGCGCGCCGCGGCGAGGATCGTGTCGACTTCGGCCACGCCGAGTACGGATTTCGTTTGCATGTCGTTTCTCTCTTTTCTGTAAGGCTTCGGGTTCGTCAAGGCGCGAGGCTGGCGTCGACGAGCTCGATCCAGTGCTCGACCGGCGTACGCTTCGCGCCGTTCAGGTGGTGCTGGCAGCCGACGTTGGCCGTGACGATCGCGTCGGGGCCGCCTGCTTCGAGCGCGGCGAGCTTGTTGTCACGCAACGTTCGCGCCAATTCGGGCTGCGTGATCGAGTAGGTGCCCGCCGAGCCGCAGCACAGGTGGCCGTCGGCCACATCCGTCAATTCGAAGCCGAGGCGCCGCAAGACGGCCTCCACGGCGCCGCCGAGCTTCTGCGCATGGGCGAGCGTGCACGGACAATGTACTGCGATCCGGCCGGAACCGCGCGCTCGCAGCGTCTCGAGCGGTTCGGCCGACAACACTTCCACCAGATCCCGGGCGAGCGCGCTCACGCGTTGCGCCTTGGCCGCATAAGCGGTGTCGCCGCGCAGCAGCTCGCCGTATTCCTTGACGAATGCGCCGCAGCCGCTTGCCGTCAGTACGATCGCCTCGGCTCCGGCCTCGATCGCCGGCCACCAGGCGTCGATATTACGCCGGGCGCGCGCAAGCCCGGCGTCGTGCGCGTCGAGGTGATACTCGGTCGCACCGCAGCAGCCGGCCTCGGGCGCCGGCGTCACGCTGATGCCGAGCCGATCGAGCACGCGGGTGGCGGCCGCGTTCGTATTCGGCGCGAGCGTCGGCTGCACGCAGCCTTCCAGCATCAGCATGCGTCGCGCATGGCGCGCGGGCGGCCGCGGCAAGGCGGCCCGCCGGTGTACGCGCAGCTTGTCGCCGAACTGGCGAGGAAGCACTGGGCGCAGTGCCCGGCCGGCCTTGAACAGGGCGGCGAAGAGCGCCGGCTCGGGCACGACCCGTCGCAGCGCGGCGCGCACGAGCCGCTGGCCGGCCGGGCGCGGCGTGCGCCGGGCCAGTTCGGCCCGGCCGATGTCGAGCAACGTGTGATAGCGCACGCCCGAGGGGCACGTCGTCTCGCAGTTGCGGCAACTGAGGCAGCGGTCGAGGTGGGTCTGGGTGCTCGCGCCGGCGGGCTGCCCCTCGAGCAGTTGCTTGATCAGATAGATGCGCCCGCGCGGGCCGTCGAGCTCGTTGCCGAGCACCTGATACGTGGGACAGGTGGCATTGCAGAAGCCGCAATGCACGCAGGCGCGCAGGATCGCCTCGGCCTCGTCGGCCCGCGCGATCGAGCGCGCTTCTTCGCTGAGATTCGTTTGCATTCGGGATAGGTACGAAAGCGTTTAGAGCGAGGCGTAGAGGCGGCCCGGATTGAATATGCCGTGCGGATCGAGCTGCGCCTTCAGTTGCCGATGCAGCCGCTCGAGCGGCGCCGAAAGCGGCTCGAACGGCTCGCTGGTGACGTCGGGCGTGAAGCAGGTGGCATAGCCGCCCAACTCGCGCGCGAGCCGGCGAACCTCGTGCGCCGGTGCGTCGCTCTTGAGCCAGCGCTGCATGCCGGCCCAGTCGAGCAGCACCGGGCCCGGGAGCGCGGCAAGCGGCGCGGCGGCCGGCAGGGAGAGCCGCCACAGCGGCGCGGGGCCCGCGAAGAACGGCAGTTTGAGCCGGCGCAGCGCGGGCCAGAACGACCCGTCGCAGACTGCGCCGCCGATGCGCGCTTGCGCGGCCTCGACCGAGCCGTGGCCGCCTTCGAGCCTGACCTGCAGCTTGCCGTCGAAATGGCAGGCGCCGGCCAGCGGCAGGCCGGTGCGGCGCCACTCGGCCACGCGGGCGATGGCATCCGCGGCCGGCACTTCGAGCGTCAGGTCGAGCGCGGCGCGCGGCTTCGGCAGAACCTTCAGCGAGACCTCGGTAATGACGCCCAGGCAGCCGAAGCTGCCCGCGAGCAGGCGCGACACGTCGAAGCCCGCGACGTTTTTCATGACCTCGCCGCCGAAGCGCAGATGCTTGCCGTGCCCGGTGATCACGCGGCAGCCGAGCACGAAGTCGCGCACCGAGCCCGCCCACGGGCGGCGCGCGCCCGAAAGCCCGGCGGCGGCCATGCCGCCCACCGTCGCTTGC
This sequence comes from Trinickia caryophylli, assembly GCF_034424545.1. Lineage (NCBI taxonomy): Bacteria > Pseudomonadati > Pseudomonadota > Betaproteobacteria > Burkholderiales > Burkholderiaceae > Trinickia > Trinickia caryophylli. The sequence continues at coordinate 2,874,343 of NZ_CP139970.1, forward strand.
GGCCCGAAGACGAGCGGCTCGCAGGCGAGCATCTGGCCTGCGTCGTCGAGTGCCGTCTCGAGTTCGGCGAGCGGTGTGCCGGCGCGGGCCGTCACGACGAGCTCGGTCGGGTCGTAGCTGACGATGCCGCGATGAGCGCGCGTATCGAGCGGTGCGCCGCTCGCGGGGCGGCCCAAAAAGCCCTTCGTATCGCCGCCGCGGATGGCGAGCGGCGTCTTCTTCGCGATGGCCTCGCGCACGGCGTGGATGAGCGCTTCGCTCGCGTCGGCACCATCGAATTCGCGTCGCATCAGAAACGCTCCAGTTCGGGAAACGGCAATTGGCCGTGATGCACGTGCATGGCGCCGAATTCGGCGCAGCGATGCAGCGTAGGAATGTTCTTGCCGGGGTTGAGCAACTGGGCGGGATCGAAGGCCGCCTTCACCGCATGGAAGAACTCGATTTCGTCGCTCGTGAACTGCACGCACATCTGATTGATCTTTTCGCGGCCCACGCCGTGCTCGCCCGTGATGCTGCCGCCCACCGCGACGCAGAGCTCGAGGATCTTGCCGGCCAGCGCTTCGGTGCGGGCCAGTTCCCCCGGCTGGTTGGCATCGAACAGAATCAGCGGATGCATGTTGCCGTCGCCGGCATGAAACACGTTGGCGACGCGCAGCCCGTACTCGCTCGACAGCGCCGCGATGCCGCGCAGCACGCGCGCGAGTTCGCGGCGCGGGATCGAGCCGTCGATGCAGTAGTAGTCGGGCGACAGGCGGCCGACCGCCGGGAACGCATTCTTGCGTCCGGCCCACAGGCGCAGGCGTTCGGCTTCGTCTTTCGCTACGGTGACGTTGGCCGCACCCGCCGCGCGCAAGAGCTGGCTTACGTGCGCGATGTCTTCGTCGACGTCGATTTCGGCGCCATCGAGCTCGCACAGCAGAATGGCTTCCGCGTCGACCGGATACCCCGCATGAATGAAGTCCTCGGCTGCGCGGATCGCAAGGTTGTCCATCATCTCGAGCCCGCCCGGGATGATGCCCGCGCCGATGATCCCGGCGACGGCCTTGCCGGCGGTTTCGACGTCGTTGAAGCTGGCCATCAGCATCTTCGCGCACTGCGGCTTCGGCAGCAGCTTGACCGTCACTTCCACGACTACGCCGAGCATGCCCTCGGAGCCCGTGAAGAGCGCGAGCAAATCGAAGCCGGGGCTGTCGAGCGACTCTGCGCCGAGCGTCATCCGCTCGCCGTCGATCGTGAGGATGTCGACGTTGAGGATGTTGTGGACGGTGAGGCCGTATTTGAGGCAATGCACGCCGCCCGCATTCTCCGCGACGTTGCCGCCGATCGAGCAGGCGATCTGCGACGACGGATCGGGCGCGTAATAGAGCCCGTGGGGCGCCGCCGCCTGCGAAATCGCGAGGTTGCGCACGCCGGGCTCCACGCGGGCGATGCCGGCCACGGGGTCGATGGCCACGATGCGTTTGAACTTCGACATGACGAGCAGGATGCCTTTCTCGAGCGGCAGTGCGCCGCCCGAAAGGCCGGTACCCGCGCCGCGCGCGACCACCGGTATGCCGCGCGCCGCCGCCAGTTTCAGTACGGCCGCGACCTGCTCGACCGTTTCAGGCAATACCACGCACAGCGGGACGGTGCGGTAGGCGGACAGGCCGTCGCATTCGAAGGGGCGGACATGCTCGGGCTCGTGCAGAACCTGCATACCCGGGCAGAGGCGTTCAAGCGCTTCGATGAGCGCGTCGCGGTCGACGGGCGGCAGCGCGCCGTCGATCCTTTCGTCGTATTTGAAATTCATGATGCGTCCCGTAGCGGGGCGGCCTGCGCCGTGGCCGGATCGGATGATGGGCGGATTGTCGAACGCGCTGCGACGACCTGTCCATCGGGTAACGGAGTGGTCGTACCAGTTTTTTCGATTTAGTTTACAGGGCTGCCCGGCACGCGCGTAGAATCGCGTCGAGGGCGCTACAGGCGCCGTGCCGCATTGAGTTTCAAAAGTGGTCATACCAGTGAAATCACGCATCGAAGAGGGGGCGACGCGCAATGTCGCCGACGTGGTGGCGGAGCGCATCGAGAAGCTCATCGTCGACGGCGTGCTGAAGGAAGGGCAGGCGCTGCCCTCGGAGCGGCGTCTGACGGAGAAGCTCGGCGTATCGCGCAGCGCGCTGCGCGAGGGGCTCAAGCTGCTGCGTGCGCGCGGCATCATCGAGACGAGCCACGGCCGCGGCTCCTTCGTTGCACGGCTCGCGTCGCGCGAGCAGACCACGCCGATGATGCATCTGCTCGGGTCGCAGCCGCGCACCCTGTACGACTTGTTCGAGGTGCGCGGCCTGCTGGAGGCCGAATCGGCGCGGCTGGCCGCGCTGCGCGGCACGCCGGCCGACTACGTGCTGATCACGCGGCGCTACGAGGAAATGATGGCCGCGCATGGGCGCGAATGCGACGCCGAGACGCACGCGCGGCTCGATCACGCGTTTCATCTGGCCATTTGCGAGGCGTCGCACAATCCCGTGCTCGTGCATACGCTGCGCTCGCTGACCGATCTGCTGCTGAGTTCGGTGTTTGCATCGGTGAACAACCTCTATCACCGGGAGGCGCACAAGCGGAAGATCGATCGGCAGCATGCGCGCTTGTACAACGCGGTGGTGGGCAAGCTGCCGGAGCTTGCGCGGCGTGCCGCAGGCGAGCATCTGCGCAGCGTGGGGGTATGCCTGCGCGAGATCGAGCAGGAGGAGCAGCGCCTCGTGCGCTCGACGCTCAGGCTCGAGGGCTGGAAGTGAGACGAACGAGATCCGGCGGCGCCGGCTAACGGCGCTCGGGCGTGCCCGTGCGCTGCTCGGGAGCCCCGGTGAGCTGCTCGGCCTGCCATTCGCGCCAGACGGCGATCAGCATCGCCACCACGAAGGGGCCGATGAAGATGCCGATCATCCCGAAGGCCGCCACGCCGCCGAGCACGCTGAACATGACGAGCAGAAACGGCATGCGCACGGCGCTGCTGATGATGAATGGGCGGATCACGTTGTCGACCCAACTGACCACGAGCGCGCACCAGGCGAACAGGCCCGCGGCGGCCCAGGTCTGGCCCGCCACGAGAAGGCTGATGACGACGGGCACCCAGACGAGCGGCGTGCCGAAGGGCAGAAAGGCGACGATGAGCGTGAGGATCGCAAGGAACATCGGCGCGCCCGCGCCGGCCGCCCAGTAGCCGATGCCGGCAAGCGCGCTTTGCGCGATCGCCGTGAGCACGATGCCGTAGACGACTGAGCGGCTGACGGCGCCCATTGCTCTCAGGTAGACATCGGCGCGAGCTCCGAGAAACGGCCGTGCCGCGAGCCGCACTTGCGCGAGCAGCGTTTCGCCGTCGCGGTAGACGAAAAAGAGCGTGAACACGGCGAAGCCGAACTTGGCGGCGTTGCGGCCGATCCCACCCGCGATCTGGGCGATTTCGGCGGCCCATTGATTGCTCCATTGCGCGAGCTGGGTGCCGAGCGAGGAAGGTTCGCGCGTGATCTTGTCGGCGAAGCCGCCGAGCCAGCGGCCAAGCAACGGCACGCGCTCGACGAGGTCGAGCAGTGGCTGGCGGTGATCGGTCAGATAGGTAGCGGAGCCGCTGAAGAAGACCGCCGTTTCGTGCGTGAGCTGGACCATCAGGGAGAACATCGGAATCACGAACGCGAGCGCGAGAAAGGCGGTCATGAGCAGCGCGCTGATGCCGCCGCGCCCGCCGAGCCGCGTGCGCAGCCACGCATAGGCCGGCCAGGTCACGTACGCGATGATGAGTGCCCAGGCGACGGGAATGAGAAAGAGATGCAATACCACGATGCCGAGAGCGATCAGGCACGCGAGCAGCGTGCCGAGCACGAGGGATTTGGTGCGCAGCTGGGTCATGTCGGGCGATGGCGTGAGCGGCCGGGTTCCTGGCGGGTCGTTTCGGGCAGCCGTGACGATTGTGGACGCTCGCGGGCGTGGGTTCAAGCGGGTTCAAGCGGGTTCAAGCGGGTTCAAGCGGGTTCAAGCGGGTTCAAGCGGGTTCAAGCGGGTTCAAGCGGGATCGGGCGGGTTCAAGCGGGATCGGGCGGGTGCGTGGCCGGCGGCGTGGCGCGATGGCGCGCGTGCCGCAGTATCCGCTTCTCGAACTCGACGGCCAGGAAGACGATGCCCGCGAGCGCGAATGAGGCGAGCAGTTCGCCGGCGGACAGCGGCGCCGTCCTGAATATGGGGTTGAGCGCTGGTACGTAGACGACCGCCAACTGCAAGACCACCGTCAGCGCGACCGCGCCCGCAAGCAGCGGGTTCGCCCGCGGTCGGCCCGTCGAGAACAACGGCCGTTCGGAGCGGACCGCAAGCAGATGCGCCATCTGCGCGAGCGCCAGCACGGTGAACGTCATTGTCTGCCAGTGCGCGTGGCCGGTCTCGAGCGCCCATGCCTGGGTGAGTAACGTCACGGCGGCCATGAGGATGCCGCCCCCCGCAATCTGCCAGCCCATACCGTGCGTGAGCCGCTGCTCGCGCGCGTGGCGTGGCGGGCGCCGCATGATGTCGGGCTCGGCCGGTTCGGCGGCGAGCGCGAGCCCGGGCAGCCCGTCGGTGACGAGATTGATCCAGAGGATGTGGATCGGCAGCAACGGCACCGGCAGCCCCATGAACGGGGCGAGGGCGACCACCATCAGCTCCGCCGAGTTGCAAGTGAGCACGTAGCGAACGAACTTGCGCACGTTGGCGAAGAGGCGCCGGCCTTCCTCGACGGCCGCGACGATCGTCGCGAAGTTGTCGTCGAGCAGTACGACACTCGCGGCTTCACGCGCAACGTCCGTGCCGCCGCGGCCCATGGCCACGCCAATGTCGGCGCGCGCGAGCGCCGGCGCATCGTTGACGCCGTCGCCCGTCATCGCGACATAGCGCCCCTCTCCACGCAACGCTTCGACGATGCGGATCTTTTGTGCCGGGTCGACGCGCGCGAACACGGCGATCCGCTCGATTCGCCGGCGCAGCTCCGCATCGGTCGACGCGGCCAGCTCCCGGCCCGTCATTACCGCATCGGGACCGTCGTGCGCGGCATCGAGCAGCCCGATCGCGCGGGCGATCGCCCGGGCGGTGACGGGATGGTCTCCCGTGATCATGACTGTCCGGATGCCCGCCGCCTTGCACTTCGCCACCGCGTCGGGCACCTCGGGGCGAGGCGGATCGATCATGCCGACGAAACCGATCAATTCGAGCGCCTGCTCGACCTCCTCGGCGGTGCATCGCGCGTCGGGAAGGGCTGGCCAGCGGCGGCGAGCCAGGGCCAGTACCCGCAGCCCGTCGGCGGCCATCGCTTCGGCGGTCGAGATCATCTGCCCGGCGGACAAACGGGTGCCGCCCGGCCCGGATGCGCACCGGGCCAGCACGGCTTCGGGCGCGCCTTTGGTGTAGGCGATGAAGGCATCGCCATCGGCATGCAGCGTGGTCATCCGCTTGCGCTCGGAGTCGAACGCGTATTCCATTCTGCGCGGCGTGGTTCGTCCGATCGCGCGCTTGTCGATGCCCGCATCCGCGGCTGCGCGCAGCAGCGCGATCTCAGTGGGATCGCCGATCGGCTTGCCTTGTTCGTCGTAGCCGGCGTCGTTGCACAATGCCGAGGCGTGAAGCAGTGCGGCGAGCGTTTCGTCGTTGCCGACCGGGCCCGCCGCGATACGCGGCCCTCCGGCGGCGCACAACTCGACCACGCGCATGTCGTTGCAGGTCAGTGTGCCCGTCTTGTCGGTACAGATGCAACTGACCGAGCCGAGCGTTTCGACGGCCGGCAACCTGCGCACGAGCGCCGCATGGCGCGCCATGGTGCGCGCGCCGAGCGCGAGCATGACGGTGACGACGGCGGGAAGGGCTTCGGGGATCGCTGCAACAGCGAGGCTGACGGCCGTCAGCAGCATGGGCAGCAGCGGTTCGCCGCGAGCGAGGCCGGCGACGAAGACGAGCGCGCAAATCGCGAGCACGGCGAGCGCCAGCTGGCGACCGAAGCGGGCGAGGCGGGCCTGCAGCGGCGTGCGCGTGCGCGGTGCCGATTTGATCAGAGCGGCAAGGTGGCCGAGCTCCGTGTCCATGCCGGTTGCGACGGCAATGCCGCGCGCCCGCCCGTAGGCGACGGTCGTGCCGCGGTAGGCCATGTTAAGACGATCGGCGAGCGGCAAGCTTTCGTCGCCGAGGGAGGCTGTGGTCTTGTCGATGGGCGCCGCCTCGCCGGTGAGGGCCGCTTCGGCGGTTCTCAACTGCGGCGCTTCGACTAGGCGCAGGTCGGCCGGTACCGTGGCGCCCGCTTCGAGCACGACGAGGTCGCCGGGCACGAGGGCGGCTGCATCGACGATCGCAGGCCGGCCATCGCGCACGACCGTTGCCTTTGGCGCGGCGAGTCGCCGAAGGCCCGCAATGGCGCGTTCGGCGCCGAGGTCCTGCGCGAAGCCGACAATGGCATCGACGAGAACGATCGCGATGACGACGAGTGCGTCGTTGGTGTCGCCGACGGCGAACGAGAGTACGGCCGCCGCGAGCAGCACGAGCACCATGAAATCGGCGAACTGCGCGGCGAACAGCGAAAGCGCGCTGCGCCGTTCGGCTGTGGCAATGTCGTTCGGGCCGGCCGCGTCGAGGCGGCGGCGAGCCTCGGCCGAATCGAGGCCGTGCGCTTCGTCGGTGCGAAGTTGCGCGGCGACGGCCGCCGCGTCGAGCGTGTGCCACGGCGTGCTCATGAGGCAGCGGGCTCCTGGCGGTTGGGGCGGCGCGCTGCGCCGCATCGCGGGAAACGGTTCGCTGCCTATGTTGACGCCGGTCGCGGCGCGGGCTCTTGTCATACATCAAGTGCCCATGTACAAAGGCCGCGAATACCGTCTCCGGTATCCGCGGCCCAAACTGCTCCATGCGTACTGCGAAGGCTGCGGCGCCGGTTGGGGCGCCACAGCCGTTTCCTGGTTCAAAGACGAATGCTTCTTGACAGCGGGTGAACCGACTTCGTACTGCAGTGGTATTGCAAATTGCTTTTGTGCTGCGTGCTGCCGAGGTACTGCGTGCTGCCGAGGTGCTGCGTACTGCCGAGGTGCTGCGTGCTGCCGAGGTACTGCGTGCTGCCGAGGTGCTGCGTGCTGCCGAGGTGCTGCGTACTGCCGAGGTACTGCGTGCTGCCGAGGTGCTGCGTACTGCCGAGGTGCTGCGTACTGCCGAGGTACTGCGTACTGCCGAGGTACTGCGTACTGCCGAGGTACTGCATGCTGCCGAGGTGTTGCGTGCTGCCGAGGTGCTGCGTACTGCCGAGGTACTGCGTACTGCCGAGGTGCTGCGTACTGCCGAGATACTGCGTACTGCCGAGATACTGCGTACTGCCGAGATACTGCGTACTGCCGAGATACTGCGTACTGCCGAGGTGCTGCGTGCTGCCGAGCTACTGCGTACTGCTGAGGTACTGCAGACCACTGTTGGTACAACTGGCTTCGAACTACCCACGCGAGGGGAGCGCGTGGACGGAACCCACATCTCGTTCCATGGAAAGCAGTGTACGGCGGCGAGCGCGGAAGCAATTGGTCGAAACGAGGACCCTATTCGGGCCAATTCGACCAATCGCGCTCTCGGCGCGCGAGCGGGGTGCCGTCCACGCGCCGGGGGGGCGGGTTTGTCCCGATAACCGCGCGGCATCAAGCTTGTATGATGACCTCGTCACCTGATGATGATTGCCGGATGTCCATGTTCGAGAAGATTCCCGTCCGCTCGCTGAGCGAAACCGTGGCGCAGCAATTGCTCAAGCAGATCGAGAAAGGCGCGTTTGCCCATACCGGCAAGCTGCCGACCGAGGCCGTGCTGGCCCAGGAGTTCGGCGTGAGCCGCACCGTCATTCGGGAGGCGGTTTCGCGTCTGAAGAATGAAGGCGTCGTCGAACCGCGCCAGGGCAGCGGTGTATTCATCGCCGAACGCGCGGCCATTCGGCCCCTGCGTATCGACTATGCGGAGGCGGTCGAACCGGGCTCGGTCCTGCAGATACTGGCGTTGCGGCGGGCAATCGAGGCCGAGGTGGCATCCGAGGCGGCGATGCGTCGCACCGATGCCGACATGGTGGCCATCGACGCGGCGCTGGCGAAGATCGACGCGGCCGTGACCGAAGGCGAAGACGGCGTGGCCGAAGACGTGGCGTTTCATCGCGCCATCGCGATTGCCACCGGCAACCCATACTTCCTCAAGACGCTGACGTTCCTCAATCAGTACCTGGAGGCGGGTACGGTCGTCACGCGCCGCAACGAAGCGTTACGAGACGATTTTTCGCGTCAGGTACGCGAAGAGCACGCGGCGATCGTGGCGGCGATCAGGGCGGGCGACCCGATGGCGGCGCGCAACGCCGCCTGTACGCACATGTACAACGCCGCAAGACGGCTTGCAGAGGCCGGCATTCGCTGAAGCCTGCCGGGGGGAGACACCGTCCTGGGCGCCGGCCAGTCATGTAGGACTCCTAACATTTAAGGAAAGGGAAAGCGCATGTCGAGGATAGTCGGAGTGATCGGGCTTGGAGCCATGGGTTTCGGCGTTGCCGAGTCGCTGCTGCGAGCGGGCTTCACCGTTTATGGCTGCGATCTGCGCGAGAGTGCGCGCGCCGGGTTCTCGGCGCTCGGCGGCGTAGCCTGCGAGCGGCCATCCGAGCTCGAGCCGTGCGACGTCGTGCTGACGCTCGTCGTGAATGCCGAGCAAACCGAGGCCGTGCTCTTCGGCGAACACGGTGCGGCGCCGGCATTGAAAGCCGGCAGCGTCGTGATCGCGAGTGCTACGGTGGCACCCGAATTCGCGATCGCGCTCGGCAAGCGCATCGAGTCGGCCGGCCTGCACATGCTCGATGCTCCGGTGTCGGGCGGCGCGGCTCGCGCTGCGTCGGGCGAACTGACGATGATGACGTCGGGCTCCGCGCACGCCTACGCCGCCTGCGAGGACGTGCTGAGCGCCATTGCGGCCAAGGTCTATCGCCTCGGCGCGCAGCATGGCCTCGGCTCCAAGGTGAAGATCGTCAATCAACTGCTGGCGGGGGTGCACATCGCAGCCGCGGCCGAGGCCATGGCGCTCGGCCTGCGCGAAGGCGTGGACGCGCAGGCACTCTACGAAGTCATCACCCACAGCGCAGGCAATTCGTGGATGTTCGAGAACCGCGTGCCTCATATTCTGGCCGGGGACTATACCCCGCTGTCCGCGGTCGACATCTTCGTCAAGGATCTCGGGCTCGTGCTCGACACGGCACGGATGAACAAGTTTCCGCTGCCGCTGTCGGCCGCGGCGCATCAGATGTTCATGATGGCGTCCAGCGCGGGCCATGGGCGCGAGGACGATTCGGCCGTCATCAAGATATTCCCCGGCATCGCGTTGCCGGCGCAAGCGGAAGGAGCCGCACAATGAACGACGCGAGGCACCCGGTGCGGCGCGCTTTGCTCGGCTGCATCGCCGACGACTTCACCGGCGCGACCGATCTCGCGAACATGCTCGTGCGCGGCGGCATGCGCACGGTGCAGACGATCGGCGTGCCCGACGCCGCCGCGCTGACGGCCGCGGCCCGCGACGCGGATGCGATCGTCGTGGCGCTGAAGTCGCGTACGATCGCCGCTCACGAGGCGATCGCTCAGTCGCTCGCCGCGCTTGCCTGGCTGCGCGAGCAAGGGTGCCGTCAGTTCTTTTTCAAGTACTGCTCGACGTTCGATTCGACGGACGCCGGCAATATCGGCCCCGTCGCTCAGGCACTGCTCGACGCGCTCGCAGGCGAGCCCGGCGGCGGCTTCACGATTGCATGTCCCGCCTTCCCGGAGAATGGCCGCACCGTTTATCGCGGGCACCTTTTCGTGAGCGACGCATTGCTCAACGAATCCGGTATGGAGCATCATCCGCTCACCCCGATGCGCGACCCCAACCTCGTGCGTGTCCTCGCGCGGCAAACGGGTGCGGCCGTTGCGCTCGTACGCTACGACACGGTCGTGCGAGGCGCCGACGCCATTCGCGCCCGCTTCGACGCCTGCCGCCGCGAAGGCGCGCGCATCGCCATCGCGGATGCGATCAGCGACGCGGACCTGCTCGCGCTCGGCGCGGCCTGCGCGGACCTGCCACTCGTGACGGGCGGCTCGGGCGTCGCCCTCGGCTTGCCGGACAACTTCCGGCGCGTGGGGCTGCTGCCGGCGCGGCAAGATGCCGCGGCGCTGCCGGCCGTAGCCGGGCCCGGCGCCGTCGTCGCCGGCAGCGCATCGAAGGCCACCCATGCGCAGGTGGCGGCGTGGAAGGCGAAGCGCCCCGCTTTCAGGATCGATCCGCTCGCGCTCGCACGCGGCGAGCCGCTCGTTCACGAGGCCGTGGCATTCACGCGTGCGTATCTGCGGACCGAGCGCCCCGAGCCCGTGCTCGTCTATGCCACCGCCGCGCCCGACGAAGTGCGGGCGGCGCAGCGCGAACTGGGTGTGGAGCGTGCGGGACAGCTCGTCGAGCAGGCGCTCGCCCAGATCGCACGCGCGCAATATGCGCTCGGCATCCGCAAGTTCGTCGTTGCCGGCGGCGAAACATCGGGCGCGGTCGTTCAGGCGCTCGGCGTGCGTGGGCTTCGCATCGGAGCGCAGATCGACCCCGGCGTGCCGGCGACGGTCAGCGTTGGCGGCGAGCCCGTCGCGCTCGCGCTCAAGTCCGGCAATTTCGGCTCCGAGGATTTCTTCGAAAAGGCCTTGCGGCAGCTGGAAGGGGAGGCATCATGACGTCGGCTAGTGGCGAATCGGCCGTACGCGAAGAGATCTGCACGGTCGGAGCGAGTCTTTACGCACGCGGCTACACGGTCGGCACGGCGGGCAACATCAGCGCGCGCCTTGACGACGGCTGGCTCATCACACCGACCGATGCCTGCCTCGGCAGGCTCGATCCCGCACGCATCGCGAAGGTCGACCGAAGTGGCCGGCACGCGGGCGGCGACACGCCCTCGAAGACGCTCGCGCTGCATCGTGCGATCTATGAAGCAAACCCGGCGGCAAGCGGGATCGTGCACACCCATTCAACGCATCTCGTCGCGCTGACGCTTGCGGACCGGAGCAACGGTGAAGGAGTCTGGCGCGACGACGACGTTCTGCCGCCGATCACGCCGTACTACGTCATGAAAGTGGGCCACGTGCCGCTTGTGCGCTACCGCAGGCCGGGCGATCCGGAGGTCGCGCTCGAGGTGGCGCGCGTGGCGGCCAGCGTGAGGGCGGTACTGCTGGACCGGCTGGGGCCCGTCGTCTGGGAGCGTTCGGTTTCGCACGCGAGCTACGTACTCGAGGAACTCGAGGAAACCGCGCGGCTGTGGCGCTCGACGGTACCCCGGCCGGCACCGCTGGACGAATCGGCTATCGAGGCACTGCGCGCGGCGTTCGGTGCGCGCTGGTAGCGGTGTACGGCTCTACCAGCGCGACACGCGGTAAAAAATAAGGAGTACTAATCAACGGAAAATTGGCGCGGCCTCGAAGCTGTGTCGCGCCGCATCGATCGAATGCCCTTGGCCGCGGCGGCGCGCCGCACATCGCGCATCGACCGGTAAATCGAATCCTAAAGCCGGCGGGCCGCATACCGCGAGACCCGCAAAGGCGCCAACTTGACGGAGACATGAGATGCGATTCAATCCTGCCGCGGCTTCGGCCGCTCCGGGCGCGAGCCCGGCCGTTCCATCCGATGCCCGCGACGACGTGGCGGCGCCCGCCGGCGGCGAGCTCGACCGCCTTTATCGCCGGGTGTTCTGGCGGCTCGTGCCGTTTCTGATGCTTTGCTATGTGGTCGCGTATCTCGACCGCGTCAACGTGGGCTTCGCCAAGCTGCAGATGTCGCAGCAACTCGCCTTCAGCGAAACGGTATTCGGCCTCGGTGCCGGAGTTTTCTTTTTCGGATATTTCCTTTTCGAACTGCCTAGCAATCTGCTGATGCACAAGCTCGGTGCCCGCATGTGGATCGCGCGCATCATGATTACATGGGGGATTCTCTCGGGTCTCTTCGTGTTCGTGAAGACCCCGACGCAGTTCTACGTCCTGCGCTTTCTGCTCGGCCTGGCCGAAGCCGGGTTCTACCCCGGCGTGATCCTCTATCTGACATATTGGTTTCCATCCCATCGGCGCGCCAAAATTGTCGCGGTATTCATGTCGGCCATTCCGCTCTCGGGCATTTTCGGCAATCCGCTTTCGGGCTGGATCATGCAGACGTTCGAGGGCACGCACGGTTTCGCGGGCTGGCAATGGATGTTCGTCATAGAAGCATTGCCCGCGATGGCAATCGGGATCGCCACGATCCTCTATCTCGACAACGGCATCGGCGCGGCGAAGTGGCTTGGCGCACGAGAAAAGTCGCTGCTGCAGGCGCAAATCGATGCCCAGCCGCGCGAGGCGGATCACGACACGCGTCGCCTCGGTGCCGTGTTTCGAGACGTGCGGATCTGGGGAATGTCGCTGATCTACTTCTGCTTCGTCACGGGCCAATACGGGCTGACGTTCTGGATGCCGACACTCGTCAAATCGACCGGCGTCTCGGGTGCTTTCGCGATCGGCCTCATCAGCGCGATTCCGTTTCTCGTCGCCATCGTCGTCATGAATGTGCTCGGCCACAGCGCCGACAAGCATCGCGAACGCCGCTGGCACCTGATCGTGCCTGCGATGGCCGGCGCCATCGGCTTCGTCGTCGCCGCCTCGTACGTGCACAATACCGTCGTCGCCGTCATGTTCCTCTCGCTCGCCGCGGGCGGCGTGTTGAGCTGCGCACCGCTCTTCTGGTCGCTGCCGACTGCGTTCCTGTCCGGCACCGCCGCGGCGGCGGGCATTGCCGTCATCAACTCGATCGGCAATCTCGCCGGGTTCGCGAGCCCCTACATGATCGGCTACCTGAAGGATGCGACGCACAGCACGCGCTCGGGCATGTACGTGCTCGCCGCGATGCTCGTGCTCGGGGCGCTCGCCGTGTGGCGCACGCCGGCCAGACTCGTCAACCGCTGAAACCAGGGAGTTTGTCATGCCGCGCTTTGCCGCGAATCTTACGTTGATGTACAACGAGCACGCGTTTGTCGAACGCTTCCGAGCCGCGGCGGACGATGGCTTCGAGGCCGTCGAGTATCTGTTCCCCTACGAGTACGAACCGTCGGTGCTCAAAGCCGCGCTCGACGAACACGGCCTGACGCAGGCCCTGTTCAATGCGCCGCCCGGTGACTGGGGCGCGGGCGAGCGCGGCATCGCCGCCTTGCCGGGCAGGGAGGACGAGTTCGAGCGCGGCATCGATCGGGCGCTCGAATATGCGGCGGTGCTCGGCAACCGCAAGCTGCACGTCATGGCCGGCGTGGTCGCGCCGCAGGCCGATCGCGCGCGTCACCGCGACGTCTATCTGCGCAACCTCGCGCATGCCACGCGAGCCGCGCGTTCGGCCGGCATCACGATCCTCGTCGAGCCGATCAATACGCGCGACATGCCCGGCTACTTCCTGAGCCGGCAGGACGAGGCACAGGCGATCCGCTTGGAACTCGGTGAGCCGAATCTCGAGGTTCAGTTCGATTGCTATCACTGCCAGATCATGGAAGGCGATCTCGCGACGAAACTCCAACGCGACATCGACGGGATCGGACACATACAGATTGCCGGCGTGCCCGAGCGGCACGAGCCCGACATCGGCGAGCTGAACTACCCGTATCTGTTCGCGCTCATCGACCGGCTCGGCTACGACGGCTGGATCGGCTGCGAGTATCGGCCGCGCGCGGGCACCTCGGCCGGGCTCGGATGGTATGCGGCCTATCGCGCCCAACCCGGCGCGCACCGATGAAAGGGCGAGAGGCGCGGGACCACGGTCACAACCCATTGCGGAGGGATCATCGGACATGAAAGTACTGATTACAGGCGGCGCGGGGTTTCTGGGTCAGCGCCTTGCGCGCAGACTGCTTTCGCACGGCTTGCCCGGCGGGCCGATCGACGAACTCGTGCTGCTCGACGTCGTTCCCGCTCGGATCGACGACAGCCGTGTGCGGGTGGCCGTCGGCGATATCGCCGCACGAGAGGTACTGGAGCAGGCCATCGACGCGGATACGGGCGCTGTTTTTCACCTGGCGGCGGTCGTGAGCGGACAGGCCGAAGCCGAATTCGATCTGGGCATGCGTATCAACCTCGACGCCTCCCGGTTGCTGCTCGAAGTCTGCCGGTCATGCGGGCATCGCCCGCGGGTGGTCTTCACGAGCTCGGTGGCCGTGTACGGCGGTGCGTTGCCCGATATCGTGCGCGACGATACGGCGCTCGACCCGCGCTCGTCGTACGGTGCGCAAAAAGCCATCGCCGAATTGCTGCTGGCCGACTATACGCGGCGCGGCTTCGTCGACGGCCGGGTGCTGCGCCTGCCCACGATCAGCGTGCGCCCGGGCCGGCCGAACGCGGCCGCGTCGTCGTTCGCGAGCGGCATCGTACGCGAGCCGCTGGCCGGCGAGCAGGCAGTCTGCCCCGTTGATCCATCGACGAAGCTCTGGCTCCTTTCCCCGAGCGCCGCGATCGAAGCACTCGTGCATGGCTGCGCGCTCGATGCGGCTGCCTTGGGCGGGCGGCCGGTCGTCAATCTGCCCGGGCTGAGCCTGAGCGTTGCTCAGATGATCGATGCGCTGCGCGAGGTCGCGGGAGAGGAAACCGCCTCGCGTATCGTTTATCGGCGTGACGCGCGCATCGAAGCGATCGTCGGAAGCTGGCCGGCTCGCTGGGATAGTTCGCGGGCACAAGCGCTGGGTTTCCGGGGAGATCGCAGCTTCGAAGACGTTATCCGGCACTACCTGCACGACGATGCACCGTTGAGCCGGTAGGCGCCCGTTCGCCGCGCCAGGTATTCAAATAGGGTCGAGGGCGATAAAAAAGCTGCGCCCGCAATCGTTTGCAGGTTTTTCCCATTCTCTTTTGTCCGGGTCCTGGAGCACTTCAGAAACCACGAGCACGGGCCGTTATTGCCATCAATCACGTAGGAATTGTTGAGATGGGATTGCCTGTACTCGTCGTGGACGACTCCACGCTCGCCCGCCGCTTGTTGATCAATGCGTTGCCCGAAGCCTGGGATGTCGAGCTGACACAAGCGGCCAACGGAAACGATGCCCTTGCCGCCTACCGCTCGGGGCGGGCATCGGTGATGTTTCTCGATCTGACGATGCCCGGCATGACGGGATTCGACGTTCTGGAGGCGGTCCGTGCCGACGGGCTCGACAGCTTCGTCATCGTGGTGTCGGCCGATATACAGCCGGAAGCGAAAGCACGCGTGAAAGCACTCGGTGCGGTCGCTTTCATCGAGAAGCCCGTTTCGAGCGAAAAGATCTTGCCCGTTCTGAAAGAGTACGGTCTGTATGAATAACGCGCTGACGCTAAACGAAGACCGGCGCGACGCGCTACAGGAAATCGCCAATATCGGCATGGGCCAGGCCGGTGCGAGGCTCGCCACGCTGCTCGGCCGGTTCATCCATCTTTCCGTGCCGCGCATCCGCATGGTGGACACCGAGTCGCTGCCTTCGGCCGTGCGCGACATGCTCGACTTTACCGAGCCCGTGACGGCACTGCGCCAAAGCTTTCGCTGCGACGTTGCGGGAGAGGCCATCTCGCTCTTCGACAGCCGCAGCGCGGCGCATATGAAGTTCGTTTTTCGTGCCGGCGAGTGTGAGGCGCCGAGCGCGCAAGAAGACGACGCCGATGACGTCGAGGCGCTGTCCGACGTCTCGAACCTGATTGCCGGAGCGTGCCTGACCGGGCTCTTCGAGCAGATCGGGCAGGTACCCACGTTCACGCCGCCGCGCGTGATGGGCTTGCATCTCGATCTCGGGGACATCCTTCATCCGTCGAAGCTGCCGTGGGACCGTGCGCTGCTGCTCGAGGTCACGCTGCAGACCGAGGACGGCGTATTCGGCTCGCATCTGTTGACGTTGATGACGGCGAAGGCGGTGGAGGCGCTCGTGAGCGCGCTCGACGGGTTTCTCGCCAACCTTTGATCTGGAAGTTCGAGGTCGTAAATGGAATTGCCGGGCACTGCCCGTTTGAGCGAGCTGGCACTGGAGCGCGTGCGGCTGGGGATCTTCGCGGTAGATAGCGAATACAAGGTCGTGCTCTGGAACCGCTTCATGTACGAGCACAGCGGGCTCGAGGCGGGATCGGTCATCGGCCGCAGCATTTTCGAATGCTTCCCCGCGTTGCCGCATGCCTGGCTCAAACGCAAATTCGATACGGTCTTTTTGCTGCACAGCGGCTCTTTCTCTTCCTGGCAGCACCACCCATGGCTGCTGCCGTTCGAACACGATTGCCCGATTACCGGTTCGTTCGATCGCATGCAGCAGGACTGCGCGTTCATGCCGCTCATCGAAGGCGGCAAGGTCGTCGCGGTATGCGTGACGATTGCCGACGTAACCGAACTCGCCACGGCATGGCGCGAGAAAGAAGCCGCGCTCGAAGCCTTGCGGGATTCGTCGGAGCGCGACGCGCTGACGGCGGTGTTCAACCGCCGTTACGTCTCGCGCCGGCTCGACGCCGAATACCGGAACTGGGGACGGCACGGTGCGCCGCTTTCGGTGCTGCTTTTCGATATCGACTACTTCAAGCGCGTCAACGATACCTACGGCCATCCCGCCGGAGACCAGGTATTGCGCCACGTGGCGAGCGTCGCGAGCGCGCAGCTGGAAGGGGAAGCCGCCCTCGGGCGTTACGGCGGGGAAGAGTTCATCGCGATCCTGCCCGATTGCGATGCGAGCCGC
Organism: Trinickia caryophylli; assembly: GCF_034424545.1. Lineage (NCBI taxonomy): Bacteria > Pseudomonadati > Pseudomonadota > Betaproteobacteria > Burkholderiales > Burkholderiaceae > Trinickia > Trinickia caryophylli. The sequence continues at coordinate 2,891,054 of NZ_CP139970.1, forward strand.
GCGCTGAGCGTGGGCGAGCGGATCCGCGCGGCCATTGCCGAAACATCGATCTCGTTGCCGGAAGCAACGCTCGGCGTGACGGTCAGCGCAGGCGGCGCCACGGTCTGCAAGGGCACGGCGAGTGCGGACATGCTCGTCGAAGAAGCCGATCACGCCCTCTACGATGCGAAGCACGGAGGACGCAACCAGGTGCGCTTCGCCCCCATGCGCGCGTAAAGCCGCCTGCGGCGGGCGCCGCTGCGCCCCGCATTCGTTTCGCTTGCGCCACGTCAAGGCATGCCGTACTGCCGGCGCTTACGATCTCCCGCGAGAGGGCATGTGCGGCGCTTCAGTGTGAAGGCGTGCGGATTGCCCAGCCAACGGTACTCTATGGGAGGCGGGCAATGGGCGGAATTCCGGATTTCAAAGCGTTGACGAAGGACGTCGCGGCCAAAATGGGCGAGCTGCGCAAGACGCAGCCCGACATGATGAGCGCGTTCGGGCAGACGGCAGTGGCCGGTACGCGCGACAGCGTGCTGCCGAAGAAGACCCGCGAGCTCGTTGCGCTCGGTATCGCCATCGCCGGCCGCTGCGACGATTGCATCGGCTTTCACGTGCAGACGCTCGTTCGCCTTGGCATGACGCGCGCCGAACTCGAGGATGTGCTCGCGACGGCGGTGTACATGGGCGGCGGCCCGTCGATGATGTACGCGACGCACGCGCTCGCGGCGTTCGAGACGTTCAGCGCCTGACATCTGCGATCCGCGCCGTACTTGCCATCCGTGCACGCGCCACAGGCGGAATACGGGGGGCCGTGCGGGGCAGGCCGCGTACCCGCTCAGCGCGGCTGCGCTGAAATCGTCGCGGAGGCGGCAGCGAAATTGCCGCCGCCGAGGTGATGGATCGTGTGAAGCGGGGCGTTTGCATCGTCGAACTTCCATCGCCCGTGATTGAACACGCGCGTATCGGCGGCGGCGCCGACGACTTCGCCGAAACAGGTGTCGTAAGCGTCTTCCGTATGCGGCTCGCGAATCAAGCGGCACTCCATCCATGCGACACAATCGGCCTCGGGCAGCGGCAGACCCAGCACGGGACTGGTGCTGGTTTCGATCTCGAAGCGGGCGAACTTGTCGACGTCCTTGCCGCTGCAGTTGCCCACTGCATAGGTGAGATCGATTGACGCCACGCAGGGAATGCCGATGGCGAACGTACCGCTTGCGGCCATGAGCTCGCGAGTGAACGTGCGTTTGTCGATGACGATGGCGATACGCGGGGGGACGAATTCCACCGGCATCGACCATGCGGCCGCCATGATGTTGCGGCGGCCTTCATGGGCCGTGGTGACGAGCACGGTCGGCCCGTGGTTGATGAGACGGCTGGCGTGTTCGAGCGCGACGGCGGCGAATGGTGACATGAAGGGCATCCGATCTGGAGTGGGTCGACGGTGCGCGGCCGCCCGATGCGGGCAGCCGGCTGGCGACCCGCCGATTATGGCACCGGCGGCACCGGCAGGCGTTCGCTCTCAGCCCTCCTTCAACGGCAGGTGGACGGCGAAGTACCGCCCGGGCGTGGTGCCGAACGTGCGGCGAAAGAGCGCGATGAATGCGCCCACGCTTTCGTAGCCGAGATCGAGCGAGACCGAGGTGACGGAATGGCCGGCGGCGAGCAGCTCGAGCGCGCGCATGAGGCGCGCGCGCTGTCGCCAGACCATGAACGACACCCCCGTCTCGGCAGTGAAGCGCCGGCTCAGGGTTCGAGGTGCCATCCCTGCCCACCCGGCCCATTGCTCGAGCGTGCGGGCGTTCGCCGGATCGTCGGCCAGTGCCGTTGCAATCCGCACGAGGCGCGTATCGCGCGGCATCGGCAGCGAGAGCGCATCCGCCTGCGCGTCGGCGATCTCGTCCAGAATCACACCGGCGAGGCGCGCTTGGCGCGGCTCGAGCGGGCCCCATTCCCAACGCGCCGCGCGAACGATGGCCTCGCGCAGCAGCGCTGGCACTTCGAGCGCCTGGGGCCGGTTCGGCAGGCGGCCCGCGCAATGCGGTTGCGCGACATAGACGGCCCAGCCCTCGAATGGGCCATGGGAGCGCGCGGCGTGCACGTGCTCGGGTGGGATCCATATGGCATGCGTTGCCGGCACGATCCAGGCGCTCGTGTCGGTCCAGACCGTCAGCAGCCCGGAAAAGAGCCCGAGCAACTGCCCGGACTGGTGAGTATGCGGCGGCGATTCGCGACCTTGGCTTTGCCTTCCCATCACGGCAATGAGCGGCGGGTCCGGCTCCGTCATATCGTGGATCCGGCCCAGCTTGTCGTTCAGCAGATCAAGGGTGAGGTCGTCGAGGCGCATGGCGTGTTCGAGCAATCGATTGTCTTCGATAGTGTAGCGGCGCCATCGTGACGGCGTTATCGTGAGCGCTCGTCACCCTCTCGGAAACCACCATGATTTACACGACTGGAAGCGCGGATGCCGCCGTGGATCTGGATCGTCTTTACGCGCCGCCTGCGGAAACGATCGTCAAGGGCGTGATGGATCGGCTGCTGCCGTTTCATATCGCCTATCTGAACGCGGCGCCGTTTTTCTGCCTGGCGACCGGCGCTGCCGAGGGGTTGGACGCCTCGCCCCGAGGCGGCGAACCCGGCTTCGTGCAGGCGCTCGACGATAAGACGGTCGTCTTTGCGGATTGGCCCGGCAACAACCGGATTGCGTCGCTGCGCAATTTGACCGAAGACGATCGGGTCGGGATGCTGTTTCTCTTTCCCGGTCTGGAAGTGTTCATGCGTATCAATGGCCATGCAACGATTTCGGTCGCCCCCGAATTGCTGGAGCGCTTGGCCGAGGGCGGACGAATTCCTAAAACGGCCATCGTCGTGCGAATCGACGAAGTGCTGTTTCACTGCGGCAAGGCCATCAATCGTGCCCGGCTCTGGAGCGCGGAGTCGCACATCGATCGCAGCTGCCTGCCGTCGCCGGGGCAGATGAAGACGGCGATGCTCGGGGGGGATCCGCAGGCCGCCAAAGCGATGGATGAGGGGTACTACCGGGCGGTTCGCAACGACTTGTATTGAGGCGAACGCATATTCGCGGCGTGTGGCTCGCCGGGGGCAGGGCCGCGTCGGGCCGCCGAGTCACCCTTGGCCGGTTATTTGACCGGCGCGTGCGAGTCGGGATGAATCAGCACGAGATTCGCGGCTGACGGCAGCAATGCGACCCCGGTTGCACGCGGCAGCGCGGCGATTTCTTCCTCCGACAGCGCTCGCGTGATTCGGCGCCCGCCCCAGACTTGCGCGCTGACGGGGCGGGGGTCATCGGGATGCGGGGCATCCCAGGCGATCTCCAATGTGTCGCCGGAAGGGAATTGAAGAACGAGCGATTCCGCGGCAAGCGGAACGAGCTGGCCGGCGGCGTCCTGGACGTACGCCCTGATTTCCTTCGAATCGGTCATGGTTTCTCCACTGGATGGTTGGCGCGCTTGCGCGCTCTTGGCCCGACGGCATTTGTCCGACGCCGCGGGGCCTCTCGCGATTCGATCTCCTGCGACAGACTCCCGAGCGAGATGTCCCGAAAGCGCTCGAGCAATGCGGCTTGCGCCTCTTGCATCGTCGTTCCCAGCTTGGCATTGACCGCTTGCTCCACGAGACAGTGTGGATGGTCGCCCGTCAGCAAATCCGAAAACAGTGCGGGTTCCCCCACGGCGCGATAGATGTCGAGCAGCGTGAGCGTATCGAGGTCCCGCGTGAGCTGCCATCCGCCGCCGTGTCCCTTCGCGGATTCCACGTAGCCCTGCTCGCGCAGTCCGCTCAACATGCGCCTGACGACCACCGGATTCGTGCAGAGCATGGCAGCGATCGTGTCGGACGTCATGGGTCCGTCGTGCCGGGCCATGTGCAACAGCACGTGCAGCGTGCGCGACAACCGGCTATCCACTCTCATTCGCTATCTCGAAACTTTTGATGTTGCATGAAAGTTTAGCATGTCGCTATCATGTAACTTCACATGTTTCGAGATGGGGCGGGCTGGCGTTCAGCGCCGCCGCACCGAGGCGAACGAGGGGCACACGAAATGGAAGCGAATTACGACGTGATCGTAGTGGGCGGGAGCTTTGCGGGATTATCGGCGGCGATGCAACTGGTACGGGCGCGGCGCAGCGTTCTGGTGGTCGATTCGGGCTTGACGCGCAACCGGTTCGCCGCGCACGCGCACGGATTTTTCGGTCTGGACGGCAAGGCGCCGCGGGACATCGTGCGCGACGCCGCAGCGCAGGTCGCCGCATATCCGACGGCACGCCTCATCGAAGGCGAAGTGGTGGCGGCGCAGCGGAGCGGCGCGGGTTTTGTCGTCACGCTGGCGAGCGGGGCGACGGCCACGGCCACGCGGCTGATACTCGCGGCCGGTGTGCGCGACGAGCTTCCGGAGATTGCGGGGCTGCGCGAGCGCTGGGGCGCGACGGTACTCCATTGCCCCTACTGCCATGGATACGAAGTGCGGGACGGCCGGCTGGGCGTGCTCGCCACCCATGCGCTGTCGGTGCATGCGGCGTTGCTGCTGCCCGACTGGGGGCCGACGATCTATCTCGTGCAGCCCGGCTTCGAGCCCGACGCGGCGCAACGCGAGGAGTTGGCGCGGCGGCGGGTGCGTATCGAGCACTCGCCGGTGGTCGAATTGCTCGGCCCGGCGCCGGCATTGGAAGCGGTGCGGCTGGCCGACGGCCGCACGATCGAAATGGATGCGATCTTCGTGGCGCCCCGGACCGTCTTGACGAATTCGCTCGCCGCCTCGCTCGGCTGCGAGATCGAGGCGGGCCCGCTCGGCGATTTCATCCGCGTGGACGAGGTCAAGCAAACGACCGTGGAGGGTGTCTTTGCGGCGGGGGATGCGGCGACCGCATTCGCGAACGCGACACTGGCCTCGGCCGCCGGCGTAATGGCGGGCGTGGCGGCGCATCGATCGCTGGTGATGGCGCATGCGGTGGCGTGAGGGCTGCAATGGCCGCGGGTGCAATCAGGGCCACCGGGGCCACCGGGGCCGCATCGCGCTCAATGGGCGAGCATGAGGTTACCGATGCCGACCGCCGGGGAGAGCGCGAACGATGTGTGCATGTCGCGCACCTCCTCGGTCGGCGAGCGGCCGACGAACCGCTTGAATTCCCGGCTGAACTGCGCGGGACTTTCATAACCAGGCCGTCGCGAATCATCAGCAGACGAGCTTGATGCAATCTCGTCGATTTGATGTATTGAATCGGCGGAATCGGCGAAGTGCCATCGCCGTGTGTATTCGCGCGATACTGCCGGCGAAGCAGGGCGTGATCGTGAATGTCGCTCGCTACCTAGAAGAAAAAAGAGGTGTATGCGTCGCCTGCAAAGAATAAGCTGAGCACAGCCAACAAGTTCTCTTTCTCGTTCGCGACTCGCTGGCAGGGGAACGATGGTCGACTCAGCCTATTGCATCGACAGCAGGAGGATCGGAAATGTATGGGTTATCGAGCGTGCGACGCACCCGCTACTGGCGGTTCCTTGCTTTGTTGGCATCTGCCCTCTTTATCACGGCTTACCCGCGCCTGGTTTTCAGCCAGTGCCCCGTGCCGGGAAAGATCACGATTTGCTCGGCCTTCCCGGATGATATTCCGGGAGAAAACGGTGCGCAGGGTGCCTCCCTGCAAGATGCGGCCAAGTTTGCATGGCAGGAATTCATCGCCTTGAATTGGCCGGCAATGGCCGGTGTGCGCGACATGCCCGACGACCAGGAGAAGTTCGGTGCCCCGACGTATTCGGGCCCGCTCGTTTGGCATACGTTTCGGGGCAAGGTGGAGATATATCCGGGAATGTACGCGCCGGGAGACAAGTATTTCGGTAGCCCGCCGCCGGGATATATCGACTCCGCGGCGAAAGATTATGGATATGATACGGGCCCGGCGTATAAGTACGATATAGACATACCGCCAGCTGCCGGCATTACGCCGCCCAAAACGCCGCCGTGGATCAATCTTGATGAAAATAGCCAGATCTTCCTGGATCAAATGTTCGCAGGCGTCGTTACGGAGCATCGACGTCAAAACGACGATCAGATCTTATTTATGGCGAAGGCGAATAGGGCGGAGTATAAATATATTGCGAAAAATCGGTGGTGGGGCGGTGCTGCGCCGTTCGTAAAGACGCAAAATTACATATCGAACAAACGCGCCGACCCTCCGCAAGGTAGTGAGGATTACGTGAGTTTTCCGACCGGCACCGTCGAGGTGAAGGCATCGTGGAGAAAGCTCGCGCCCACGGAGGATCGCAGGAGGTTTTATATCGCAAAAGTTCGCTATTACATATGTGCGGATCGCGATTCCACTGTCTGTGCGAACGACGCCTCAAAAATTCGTTACGTGGACGAGGACATGGCGCTCGTCGGGCTTCATATCATTCATAAGACGAAGACTGCTCCCCACTTTATCTACGCAACGTTTGAGCAGGCGGACAACCTTACCTGCCCCGACGGCTCGCGTCTGGAGGACAGGGAGGGGCGGGCCGATCCAGCGGCTACATGCGCGCCCAAGCAATTCATGACGCCTGAAATAGTGTCGCGTAACGCCCCGACGTCTTCTTCTATTCCATGGCAGACATTCGATCCGATTCCGCGGTTTCCGCTCTATACGGAAAAGCAGCTCTATTATTTGAATACGCCTTATACGGGTATTCCGGTAAAACAGAACGCAGATGGATCCCAGCAACCCGCGGTGATTCGTGTAAACAAGAGAAAGCATGCGATACCGAACGACATCATCGCCGTGAATCAGCTTGCGCATGACCAAATAGATTCCTACACAAGCGGAAAGATCGGTACTCTTCCTGCGGGCTCGGTGTGGCGGTATTACAAGCTCGTCAATGTTCAAGCCAGACTGATCCCCGAGAAGACTCCGGGCAAGGACTATACGGGATCGGATGCCGCGACGTACTATCAATCCAATAGCACGATTGAAACGGATTACAATCTGCAAGTGTTCAGCGGTAAATTCTTTGCTGCGTTCGATGGTAACGACCCTCACAAATTTACGATTACGGATTTCGATCGCAGCGGGAAGGCGATTTCCAACGTCGCTTACAATGGTGCCCTCACAAACATGGGTGGATGCATGGGTTGCCACGGAAATGCGCAGATGGGGGGCAGTGGATTCAGTTTCATCTTGGCCGGCGGGCGGACGGGCGCACCCGATGTGGTGGGCGCACCGGTGACGACTGAGCAAGTCGAACGATTCGTTCGGTATTTTGGCGGCAAATAGCAAGTCCCTGTGTCGCCCAAGAGTGCAGCGACGCTGCGAACAGGGGATTTTGGGTGGCGTGGCTCCGAGGCTGACCTCGGAGCCACGCCACTCTGGTTTTTATGGAACGCGTAACCTCGCGCCCTCATTGGCAGGCCCGCTACGAGAAGGAGAGGCCCGCCGCCCCGATTCGATCGACTGCTGCGGAGGCGGCGGGCGTTGCGTTACTCGAAAAGCAGTTCCGCTGAACCGAGTTTCATGAGCGTTGAAGTGACGCGCTCGGGACCGCCCGGTTCCATGGCGGGCACGCTGTATTCGCGCACAACGCTTTTTTCCTTTTCCGCGATCGTCGCTGACTGCTCCTGCGACGTAGGCAGTTGAAAATAGTTGACGGTAATCGACGCGGTGGGCGGAAAGGGCTGGCCATCGTGCGTGCTGAACGTGAATGCCATGGTCATCAAGGGTGTCCCGCTGCCCACCAGAGGGGGCACGGTTATCGTGGTGGCCGCGCCCTCGTTCGTCGAAAACGTGCCGCCATCGCTGAAGGGCTTGGACAGTCTCGTGTCTGCGCATTTCGCTTCCCAATTGACTTTTGGGGGCAGGCCGGCGCCCTGAAGCACCATCAGGAAATTGCTGGGGAAGGGGTTGGAGTTGCCGAAGGTCAAGTACTCGACCCTGGTCGAATCGGAACCAAGACGATGCTCGACATTGCGTTGAGCGACGTTGGGATTATTGCGCACCCAGAGCGCGAAGTCCGCGTTGCTGTCGAACGTCGACGGTACGCCGAACGGAATATTGTTGTTGTTTGCCACTGCGATAAAACAATAGTGCCCGTCGCCGGGCAGGCCTCCCAGCGAGAAGGGCGACTGCGCAAGGGCGATGGCCTGGCCAGGAATGTAGGTGCTGCCGTCCCCGAAGACGAACGGCTCTTCCGGGTTCGGGTTGCTGACGCGCGTCCAGGTACTGGGCAGCAGAAACAACGACGCGTTTGCGTAGTAGAGATTGACCGTGCCCTGGATGGTTGTGTCCGCAATGTTTTTGCAGCGCACGTAAATGAAATTGTTCAGGTTGTTGATCACGGCTTTGCCGATGTCGGGGCCGCCGTATGTCTCGACTGCTGTTCCGTAATCGAGAAAGTCTTGCCCGTAGGGAATGATGTCTGGCGACAACCAGTAGTAATCCGCAGCGGGGATGACCCCGGTGTCCCCGAAATCGCAGCGCAGTAATAAGCCTTGGTAAGTAGACATTTGTGACCCCTCATTTTGCTAACGGCTTGCCATAGTCTTTCTCGAATGAGAACTATGCTCGGAAGGCGACCGGGGATCGGGGCCGAGGCGTGTGAGAGGTGCGGTATAGCGAATCGGCACCCGCTGCCTGTCGCGGGTACCAGAAGAACACATCGACGGCGCGTTTTCACCTGCTACAACGTGGGGGTATCCGCCGAGCTCGAGCTTGCCCCGCAAAACGAAGCCGGTGCCGAGCGTTTGAACTCGAGCAAGACGATGCAGGCTCGCCATACGCTCGAATTCACAAGCGGGGAGTGTGGGGGGCGCAAGGGTGCCGGAGCGTTACGGCTATCAATCACCGCGACGCAGACGTGCCGGCGAAGTCGATTTCCGACTGGGTTGAGGCTGAGCAGAACGGTAAGTTGGCGCGGCCCGCATGAAGTCGGTAAGGCGGTATGCCGGCAGCAGGTGGAGCCGTCGAGGCAACGGCTCACCAAGTGAGGTCACCGCGCGCAGAAGGCAAAAAGCCCGTGTTCCTGAGAACACGGGCTTTTGCGCTGACTTGGTGGCGAATCAGGGACTCGAACCCCGGACCTGCGGATTATGATTCCGTCGCTCTAACCGACTGAGCTAATTCGCCAAGAGAACGCGAATTATGGCGAGGGCGGACGGCGCTGTCAAGCTCTTTGTGGAAACTTCTTTGTCAAAACTTCGACAGCGCCGCCGCCTGCCACCCTCCGCCGCCTACCCCCGTATCAATCCTGCGAGTAGATGTTCGAGTCCTTGGTTTCCCGCACGAACAGCAAGCCGATGACGAATGTCAGCACCGCCACGGCCACCGGGTACCAGAGGCCCGAGTAGATGTTGCCCTGCGCCGCCACGATAGCGAACGCGGTGGCCGGCAGGAAGCCGCCGAACCAGCCGTTGCCGATGTGGTAGGGCAGCGACATCGATGTGTAGCGGATGCGCGTTGGGAACATCTCCACCAGCATCGCCGCGATCGGCCCGTACACCATCGTCACGTAGATCACGAGCAGGGCAAGCACGGCCACCGTCATCGGCCAGTTCAACTGCGACGGATCGGCCTTCGCCGGGTAGCCCGCGCCCTTGAGCGTCGCGCCGAGCGTCTTGGCGAATGCCGCGCCTTTCTCCTTCGCGCCTTCCGCCTTGCCGTCATACGCGTCGATCGTCGTATCGCCCACCTTGATCTGCGCAATCGTGCCTGCCGGGGCCGCCACGTTGTCGTAGTTCAAGCCAGCCTTGGCCAGCGCGCTCTTCGCGATGTCGCAGGAACTCGTGAAGCTCGCCGTGCCCACCGGGTTGAACTGGAACGAGCACTCCTTCGGGTTCGCCACCACCACGATCGGCGACTTCTGCGTCGCGGCTTCGAGCGCCGGGTTCGCGTAGTGCGTAAGCGCCTTGAAGAGCGGGAAGTACGTCAGCGCCGCGATCAGGCAGCCGGCCAGGATGATCGGCTTGCGGCCGATACGGTCCGAGAGCGAGCCGAAGAACACGAAGAACGGCGTGCCGATCAGCAGCGCGAGCGCAATCAGAATGTTCGCGCTGGCCCCGTCCACCTTCAGCGTCTGCGTGAGGAAGAAGAGCGCGTAGAACTGACCCGTGTACCAGACCACGGCCTGGCCCGCCGTGAGGCCGAGCAGCGCCAGAATCACGACCTTCAGGTTCTTCCACTGGCCGAAGGCTTCGGTAAGCGGTGCCTTCGACGTCTTGCCTTCCGCCTTGATCCGCTCGAATGCCGGCGATTCGCTCAACTGCATCCGGATCCACACCGAAACGCCCAGCAGGATCAGCGAGGCGATGAACGGAATGCGCCAGCCCCAGGCCGCAAACGCGTCTTCGCCGATCGACGTACGCACGCCGAGAATCACGAGCAGCGAGAGAAAGAGGCCCAGCGTGGCCGTCGTCTGGATCCACGAGGTGTAAAACCCGCGGCGGTTGGCCGGTGCGTGTTCGGCCACATAGGTCGCCGCGCCACCGTATTCGCCGCCGAGCGCGAGGCCCTGCAGCAACCGCATCGCAATGAAGATGACAGGCGAGGCGAAGCCGATCGAGGCGTATCCAGGCAAAAGACCAACCACGAACGTCGAGATGCCCATGATCACGATCGTGATCAGGAACGTGTACTTGCGGCCCACCATGTCCCCGAGCCGGCCGAACACGAGCGCGCCGAACGGCCGCACCGCGAAGCCGGCGGCGAAGCCGAGCAGCGTGAAGATGAAGCCAGCCGTCGGATTGACGCCCGAGAAAAAGCTCTTGCTGATAAACGCCGCGAGCGAGCCAGCCAGATAAAAGTCGTACCACTCGAATACTGTGCCGAGCGACGACGCGAATATCACCCTCTTTTCGTCGCTTGTCATCGGCGCGTGCGAAATTTGCCCGCCTACCGTAGCCATGAGTTGTCTCCTCGATATTTGATGTCGGACCGGCCGAATCCGGCTCATCCGTGGTCGATTATTGGGAGGCAAACTTACGGCGGACTGACGCGGCAAAATGCCCTGGGTTTACGATGATGGCCTGTCCCTCTATCGTCTATCTTCGTTTTTCTTCGTCTAATCTTTGGGCAAACGCGCTGTATTTGGTCGATCTTCGTTGATGTCGGAGAGCCGTTGCACGTCGTGCGAAGCTTGCATCAGGGTAAATCCGGGGCGTTCCCGAGCATCGGTAAGCTGATGCGCACGAGGGTGCCCGCAAGCCGCGGCGACTCCTGGTAGACGTTGTCGTCGATCGTGAGCGTGCCGCCATGCATCGTCGCGATCTCGCGAACGATCGCAAGTCCCAGGCCGCTGCCGTCGCCCTCGCGCCCGAGGATGCGGTAGAAGCGCTCGACCACTTTCGGCCGTTCCGCCGGCGCGATGCCCGGGCCCGTGTCCTCGACTTCGAGGTGCACGAGTCGCTCGCCAGGATCGGCCACCACGCGCACCGTGATGCGTCCGCCCGCCGGCGTATACCGGATGGCGTTGTCGATCACGTTGGAGAGCATCTCGCGCAGCATGATCGCGTTGCCGGCCACGACGACGGGCTCGTCGGGCGCTTCATAGCCGAGGTCCATCTGCTTGGCGAGCGCGGCCTGCACCCAGTCGCGCACGGCCAGCCGCGAGAGTTGGGTGATCTCCACCGGGGCGAATATCTGCCCCGACATGCGGTTTTCGGCACGCGCGAGCGCGAGCAACTGCGTGACGAGCCGCGCGGCCTGATCGGCGCTCGCCGCAATCTGCTCGAGCGAGCGGCGCACCTCGGGCGAAACCTGCTGCCGGAGTGCCAGCTCGGCCTGCGTATGAAGGCCCGCAAGCGGCGTTTTCATCTGATGCGCCGCGTCGCCGATGAACCGCTTTTGCAGATCGATGTTCTGCGCAAGCCGTGTGAGCAGATCGTTGAACGAGGTGACGAGCGGCTCGATCTCGGGCGGCGCGCGCTGCGCCTCGAGCGGCGATAGATCGTCGGGCCTGCGCGCGCGCAGGTTGGCCTGCAAGGCCGTGAGCGGGGCGAGCCCGCGCGAGAGTCCGAACCAGACGAGCACGATCGCGAGCGGCAGAATCACGAACTGCGGAAGGATCACGCCCTTGATGATGTCGTTGGCAAGCACGCTGCGTTTGTCGAGCGTTTCGGCCACCTGCACGAGCACGCTTTGCTCGCCGGCCTTCGCCGGAAATTCGACCGTCGTATACGCGATGCGGATGTCGTTGCCGTGCAGGTTCGCGTCGCGGAACTCGACGATGCCGGGCTGCGGGCGATCGTCGTCGGCGGGCAGCGGCATCCCCGATATGCCGGCCACGAGCTCGCCATGCGTGCCGAGCACCTGGTAGAACACCTTGTCGGTGTTGTCGCCGCTCAGAAAGTCGCGCGCCGCATCGGGCAGCGACAGCTCGGCCACGCCATTCACGGGATGGATCTGCCGCGCGAGCACGTAGACGTCGGTTTCGAGCGCCCGGTCGAACGGGCCGTTCGCAATGGTCTTTGCGACGAGATAGGTCACGGCGATGCTCATCGGCCATAGCAGCAGGAGCGGCGCGAGCATCCAGTCGAGAATTTCGCCGAAGAGCGAGCGTGGGCGGCCCGGCGCGATGGCTTCGGCTTCGTCGGGCGGTGCGAAGGGATTGACCGCGGGTGGCTCGGTGCCCGGGCGGCCCGGCGCGTTCGCCATCGCGGTCGCTTCCGCAACCCCGGCTCCAGGGGCTCCCGCGGCCGGCACCGTGCGCGGACCACGGCGCGGTCCGTCGTCGTGCGGGGAGGCGGGGGGAGGCGCGGGAGGGGAAGCGGGAGCGGCCACGGCCGGCCTTATTTCGGCGCGCTCTTGGCGGCGCTTCCGGTTGCGCTCCCGGTTGTGCTCCCGGTTGCGCCCGGCGACGTCGCGGACGCGGCGTGGGGGAGCGGCACAGCGCTCGCAGTTTGCTCCGGCGCCGCGCCGGCGGCGGGCTTCTCGAGGCAATAGCCGAGTCCGCGCACCGTCATGATGCGCACGCCGCCCGGCTCGATCTTCTTGCGTAGCCGGTGCACGTAAACTTCGATGGCGTTGTTGCTGACTTCCTCGCCCCACTCGCAAAGATGATCGACGAGCTGCTCCTTCGAGACGAGCCGCCCGATCCGCTGCAGCAGCACTTCGAGCACGCCGAGCTCGCGTGCGGACAGGTCGAGCACCTGGTCGTTCACGTATGCCACGCGCCCCACCTGGTCGAAGGTGAGCGAGCCGTGGCGCACGACCGTCGGGCCGCCGCCCGAGCCGCGCCGCGTAAGCGCGCGCACGCGCGCCTCGAGCTCGTTCAGATGAAACGGCTTGGCCATGTAGTCGTCGGCACCGAGATCGAGCCCCTTGACTCGCTCGTCGACGCTGTCGGCGGCCGTCAGGATCAGCACGGGCAGGCTCGAATTGCGCGCGCGCAGGCGGCGCAAAACCTCGAGCCCCGACATGCGCGGCAGGCCCAGATCGAGAATCAGCAGGTCGAACGTCTGCATCGAGAGCGCCGCATCGGCTTCGGTGCCGCCTTTCACGTGATCGACGGCATAGCCCGATTGGCGGAGTGATCGGACGAGCCCGTCCGCGAGTATGCTGTCGTCTTCGGCAATGAGTATTCGCATGATGCGCCGGCGTACCGGCAATCGAAGCAGGCCCGCCGCTGTCTCCCATGTTTCCGTGTCGCGGCGGCCCTACGATGCGCTCGGTGGGCCGCGTTCGTTGCCGCGGCACAAGTTCCGCAACGCATCGGGCTTGCAAACAACCCTGTTTTTTTATACAGTATCTGCGTTTCGCGCGTCGGCCGCAGTAAAAAGCCACCAACCGGCCACCAACCCGATGTGGCCCGGCTCGAAAGCCCGGGGGAAGCGCCGGTTTTCCGGCGGCATCGGGGGCGCCGTCAGGCTGCTTTTTTGTGTCGGTTCGCCCACCGCAGACCTCGCTCATCATAGCAAAGGACGATTCATGGAAGAAAGCAAGAAAGGCTCGGCTGGGCTGACCGCTGAAAAGAGCAAGGCGCTCGCTGCCGCGCTCGCGCAGATCGAGAAGCAGTTCGGCAAGGGCGCGGTCATGCGGCTTGGCGACGGCGAAGTGGCCGAAGACATCCAGGTCGTCTCCACCGGCTCGCTCGGCCTCGATATCGCGCTCGGCGTCGGCGGCCTGCCTCGCGGGCGCGTCGTGGAAATCTACGGGCCTGAATCGTCGGGTAAGACCACGCTGACGCTGCAGGTCATCGCCGAAATGCAGAAGCTCGGCGGCACCGCGGCGTTCATCGATGCCGAGCACGCGCTCGATATCCAATACGCGGCGAAGCTCGGCGTGAACGTGGCCGATCTGCTGGTGTCGCAGCCCGATACGGGCGAGCAGGCCCTCGAAATCGCTGATGCGCTCGTGCGCTCGGGCTCGATCGACATGATCGTGATCGACTCCGTCGCGGCACTCGTGCCGAAGGCCGAAATCGAAGGCGAAATGGGCGATTCGCTACCGGGTCTGCAGGCCCGCCTGATGTCGCAGGCGCTGCGCAAGCTCACGGGTACGATCAAGCGCACGAATTGCCTCGTGATCTTCATCAACCAGATCCGCATGAAGATCGGCGTGATGTTCGGCAACCCCGAAACCACCACGGGCGGCAATGCGCTGAAGTTCTACGCGTCAGTGCGTCTCGATATCCGCCGCATCGGCTCGATCAAGAAGAACGACGAGGTGATCGGCAACGAAACCCGCGTCAAAGTCGTGAAAAACAAGGTGTCGCCGCCGTTCCGCGAAGCGATTTTCGACATCCTCTATGGCGAGGGCATTTCGCGTCAGGGCGAAATCATCGATCTCGGCGTGCAGGCGAAGATCGTCGACAAGGCCGGTGCCTGGTACAGCTACAGCGGCGAGCGCATCGGTCAGGGCAAGGACAACGCGCGCGAATTCCTGCGCGAGAACCCCGATATCGCGCGCGAAATCGAAAACCGCATCCGCGAGTCGCTCGGCGTCAACGCGATGCCGCCAGCGGCGGACGTCGAAGTCGCGGGCGAAGAGGAATAAGCCGCGCGTGATGCGCAAGACGCGAGCGGCATCGGGCGCCGGTTTTCGTGGCCCGCGCCCGCATGGCCCGCATGACCCTGCGCGAACGGCCCACGGTGAAAGTGAGCCGTTCGAGTCGCCCGAGCCACTAGCGCCGGTCGATGCCCGTGGCCAGCGCCATCCCGATCCGCTCGATCCCGCTTCGGCATACGAAGCGCCCGCCCGCGCGGTTTCGCCGGGGCTGGGTCGCTCACGCTCGCGTGCAGTCCGATGTTCTTCCGTGGGCGACTCGGACGAGTCCGCCGGGGGCCGCAAAGCCGCCACGGGCCGCACCGGGCGCTCGCTCAAAGCGCGCGCGCTCGAATATCTTTCCCGCCGCGAATACAGCCGCATCGAACTGGCGCGCAAACTGGCGCCGTTCGCCGACGAAGCCGATTCTCTCGACGGTCTGCTCGATTCACTCGAAAAAGAAGGCTGGCTCTCCGATGCCCGCTTCGTCGAAAGCGTCGTTCATCGCCGCGCGGCCCGTCAAGGCGCGAACCGCATCGTCAGCGAGCTTCGCCGTCATGCCGTATCCGATACGCTCGTCGAGGCCGCGAGTGCGCAGTTGCGCGAAACCGAGTTCGCGCGCGCGCAGGTTGTCTGGCAAAAGAAATTCGGGCAGTTGGCCGAAACGCCGGCCGAGCGCATGAAGCAGGCCCGGTTCCTTGCCATGCGCGGCTTCTCGAGCGCCGTCATCGCCCGAATCCTCAAGGGCGACGAGGACTGGTGCGGCGACTGACCTCTTGCGGTCCCGATACCCGTCTGTCCCTGGCGGCGGGGCCGGTCCGAGCGCCGATCCTCACTATGTTAAAATTCGGCGGTTTCCTCTCCAGCCGTCTCGCTTCGCATGCCGCTTTCGCCGCCCGTGTCCCGCCAGTTGCGCCATCGTCGCGCAATCCGAGCGGAAGCCTTCGAGCGCGACGACGGCCTCTGGGATATCGAGGCGTGTCTGACCGATCACAAGCCGCGTGACGTGGCGCTCGCGCCCGGCGTTCGGCCCAATGGTCTGCCGATCCATGAACTCTGGCTGCGCATTACGATCGATCGCAAGCTCACCGTCGTCGACGCCGAAGCGTCGTCCGACTGGGTACCGTATCCCGGTCATTGCGAAGCCGCCAATCCCGCCTATCGAGCACTCGTCGGGCTCAATCTCCTCGACAACTTCCGCCGCCAAACGCGTCGCCTGTTCGGCGGCACGGGAGGTTGCACACATCTCACCGAGCTATGCGCGGTCTTGCCGAGCGCCGCTATCCAGGCGTTCGCAGGCGATGTCTGGCCTACCGGCGAGCATGCTGGCACCGCGGCGAACGTTGTCGACGAGACTGAGCCGCCGTTTCAGCTCGGCCGCTGCCAGGCTCTGCGCTTCGACGGCGAAGCGGTCCGACGCTTCTATCCGCGTTGGCACAACGGTGTGCCGCGCGGCGAGGGCGGGGCGGCGGCGCAAGGGATGCGCGAAGCCGCTTCGGCCGGCGTGAAGGAAATCAGCGATTAAGAAGTTCAATCCAACTCTCAGACTGAAGGGAATCACGCATGAAGATTCACGAGTACCAGGGTAAGGAAATCCTGCGGAAATTCGGCGTCGCGGTACCGCGCGGCAAGCCCGTGTTTTCGGTGGATGACGCGGTCAAGGCCGCTGAGGAGCTTGGCGGCCCGGTCTGGGTCGTGAAGGCGCAGATCCACGCGGGTGGCCGCGGCAAGGGTGGCGGCGTGAAGGTCGCGAAGTCGCTCGAGCAGGTGCGCGAGTACGCGAACCAGATCCTCGGCATGCAGCTCGTCACCCACCAAACGGGTCCGGAAGGCCAGAAGGTGAACCGCCTGCTGATCGAAGAAGGCGCGGACATCAAGAAGGAGCTGTATGTCGGCCTCGTGATCGACCGCGTGTCCCAGAAGGTCGTCGTGATGGCTTCGAGCGAAGGCGGGATGGATATCGAGGAAGTCGCCGCGAAGACGCCGGAAGCGATCCACAAGGTGGCCGTCGATCCCTCGAAGGGCCTGCTCGATTCGGAAGCCGACGACCTCGCCAGGAAGATCGGCGTGCCCGACGCCTCGATTCCCCAGGCGCGCGCGATCCTGCAAGGTCTTTACAAGGCCACGTGGGAAACGGACGCGTCGCTCGCCGAAATCAACCCGCTGATTCTCACGGGCGACGGCAAGGTAATCGCGCTCGACGCCAAGTTCAACTTCGATTCGAACGCGCTCTTCCGTCATCCGGACATCGTGGCCTACCGCGATCTGGACGAAGAAGATCCGGCTGAAATCGAGGCGTCGAAGTTCGACCTCGCCTACATCTCCCTCGACGGCAACATCGGCTGCCTCGTGAACGGTGCCGGCCTGGCCATGGCGACGATGGACACCATCAAGCTGTTCGGCGGCGAGCCGGCGAACTTCCTCGACGTCGGCGGCGGCGCCACGACCGAGAAGGTCACCGAAGCGTTCAAGCTGATGCTGAAGAACCCGGGCCTGAAGGCGATTCTCGTGAACATCTTCGGCGGCATCATGCGCTGCGACGTGATTGCGGAAGGCGTGATTGCCGGCTCGAAGGCCGTGAACCTGAACGTTCCGCTCGTCGTGCGCATGAAGGGCACGAACGAAGACCTCGGCAAGAAGATGCTTGCCGACTCGGGCCTGCCGATCATCTCGGCGGACAGCATGGAAGAGGCGGCGCAGAAGGTCGTCGCGGCTGCCCAGGGCAACGCGTAAGCGGCCCAGGCGCAACAGGATACGAACAGAGGTCAATACATGTCGATTCTGATCAACAAAGACACGAAGGTCATCACGCAGGGCATCACCGGCAAGACCGGCCAGTTCCATACGCGCGCATGCCGCGAATATGCGAACGGCCGCGAAGCGTTCGTCGCGGGCGTGAACCCGAAGAAGGCCGGCGAAGACTTCGAAGGCATTCCGATCTACGCGAGCGTGAAGGAAGCGAAGGCCGAAACGGGTGCGACGGTTTCGGTCATCTACGTGCCGCCGGCAGGCGCCGCGGCAGCGATCTGGGAAGCGGTGGAAGCCGACCTCGATCTCGCGATCTGCATTACCGAAGGCATTCCGGTTCGCGACATGATCGAAGTGCGCGATCGCATGCGTCGCGAAAACCGCAAGACGCTGCTGCTCGGACCGAACTGCCCGGGCACGATCACGCCCGACGAGCTCAAGATCGGCATCATGCCCGGCCACATCCACCGCAAGGGCCGCATCGGCGTGGTCTCGCGCTCGGGCACGCTGACGTACGAAGCCGTTGCTCAACTGACGGCACTCGGCCTCGGCCAGTCGTCGGCGGTCGGCATCGGCGGCGATCCGATCAACGGCCTCAAGCACATCGACGTCATGAAGATGTTCAACGACGATCCGGATACGGACGCCGTCATCATGATCGGCGAGATCGGCGGCCCGGACGAAGCCAATGCGGCTTACTGGATCAAGGACAACATGAAGAAGCCCGTCGTCGGCTTCATCGCCGGTGTTACGGCGCCTCCGGGCAAGCGCATGGGCCACGCCGGCGCGCTTATTTCGGGCGGTGCCGATACGGCCGAGGCGAAGCTCGAGATCATGGACGCCTGTGGCATCAAGGTCACGAAGAACCCGTCGGAAATGGGCCGTCTGTTGAAGTCGGTCATCTGATCCGGCGCCGGCCGGCGTTGCACCGTGCCGTGATCGCGGCGCGCGCGACGCTCGGGCCGCGCCGAGACCCCGGCGTTTTTGGTATGCTTGCGAAATGATTTCGTAAGGCAGCCGATAAACGCCAGCAAAGCGAGGAAGCACATGCGGCTTCCTCGCTTTTTTGTCGCCCACCACTCGCTGCCGGCCTGATTCACAATCGTTGCCGTCCGGGAACGCCATTTGCACTTATGTTCGACTCCATGCTCGAGTTCTTCGCAACGCTCCACTGGGGCGCGGTCCTTCAGATCGTCGTCATCGATATCCTGCTCGGCGGCGACAATGCCGTCGTGATCGCGCTCGCGTGCCGCAAGCTGCCGCCCGCGCAGCGCATGCAAGGCGTGCTGTGGGGCACCGTGGGCGCGATCGTCCTGCGCGTGGCATTGATCGCGTTCGCCGTCGTGCTGCTCGACGTGCCGCTGCTCAAGTTCGCCGGCGGTCTGCTGCTGCTGTGGATCGGCGTGCGGCTGCTCGCACCGGCTCATGACGCCCATGAAAACATCAAACCGGCCGACAAGCTGATCGCCGCCATCAAGACGATCATCATTGCCGATGCCGTCATGAGCCTCGACAACGTGATCGCCATCGCCGGCGCGGCCGAAGCCGCCGACCCGCAGCATCGCGTGGCGCTCGTGATTTTCGGCCTCGTAGTGAGCATTCCGCTCATCGTCTGGGGCAGCACCCTCGTGCTGAAACTGCTCGACCGTTTCCCCATCATCGTCGCGGCCGGTGCCGCGCTGCTCGGATGGATTGCCGGTGGCCTCATCATCAACGACCCCGCGGGCGATCGCTGGCCGCTGCTCGATACCCCCGTGGCGGAATACGGCGCGCACATCGCCGGCGCCGTGCTCGTGGTGGCGCTCGGGTACCTGCTCAAGCGCCGCACGCTGCGGCGCGAGGCGCACTGACGGGTCGTCCGGCTTCGCGCGGTGCACCGTTTCGCACCGCGCGCCGGGTTCGACCGCGGTTGCGGCGACCACCCGGCCGTTTCCGCCAGCCGGTGCCCAAAAGTTGGCCGTTTGGCTGACTGCCGCGCGAAGCGGCCGGCCGATAGGCTTGGAACGTGCCTGCCGCATGTGCGGGCTTACGTTCCGGAGCCTGCCGATGTCCGCCTTCGCTTTTTTTCAGACCTGGCCGCGCCTGCTGCGGTGCGCGCCGCTGTCTCGCCTCCCCGGTCGGGGATTCACCCTTGTCGAACTGATGATCGTGCTCGCGATCGTCGGCATCGTTGCGGCCTATGCCGTTCCCGCCTATCAGGACTATGTGGCCCGCAGCCGCGTGGGGGAAGGGCTGCAGCTGGCGGCGGCCGCCCGGCTTGCAGTCGCCGAAAACGCCGCGAACGGCAACGGGTTCGCCAGCGGCTATGCACCGCCTTCTGCCACGCGCAACGTCGATGCGATCGAGATAGACGACGAGCGCGGCCAGATCTCGATCCGCTACACGTCGCGTGTCGCGCCATCCGGCAGCGACACGCTCGTGCTCGTGCCGTCCGTGCCCGACGATCCGGCCATGCCGAGTGCGCGGGTGGCATTGGCGAAGGGCGTGATGTCGGCCGGCACGCTCACGTGGGAGTGCTTCGCCGACGGCAAGGATGCATCGTCCCTGCCGGCGCCCGGCTCCGGGCCCATGCCGGGCGAGGCCGCTACGCTGCCAGCCGGTATCTCCCCGCCTGAGTGCCGGGCATGAGCGGAAAGGGCAACGCCGGGCATACAAGCGCAAATGACGCGCACCGGCAAGCCAATGTAGCGGCGCAGCCCCGGCGGGCCGCATCGAGCGCACAGCGTAACTTTTTTTTTGTATAGTGCGCCGATTGCCGACCCTCCCCTGCTCATGACTTCTTCTTTTGCACGCTATTTATCGCTCGCGCTGTTGGCGTTCGCGATGTTGCTGCCGTATGCGGTGACGAACCACACGTATCCGATCCCAACGTTCTATTCGGAATTCACGGCGCTTGCGCTCTATCTGGTCGTCGGCGCGGGGGCCGCCTGGGTTGCCGCGAACGCATGGCCACGTCCGGCCTTTGCCACGCCCACCGTCGCGCTCGCCCCGCTGGGCTTCGGTCTCGTGCTCGTCGTACAGACGCTCGCATTGCCGCTGGCACAGCCGTCGATGAACTGGCTGGGGGCGGGCTTCCTGTTGGCGGGGTTCATGGCGACGCATGCGGGCTATGCGTTCGCGCGCGCGAACATGGCCGAGCAAGCCTTGCGTTGGGTGGCGTGGGCGCTCGTGATCGGCGGGCTTTTCGCCGTCTTTTGCCAGGTCGTCCAGGTGCTGCACGCCGAGGCGCGCGTTGCACCGTTCGTCGTTGCCTACAACGTGATGGTCGATCGCCGGCCGTTCGGCAACATGGCGCAGGCGAACCATTTGGCGACCGTCATCGCGTTCGCGTTGGCGGCGGCGATGTTTCTCGTGCAAACGCGGCGGCTCAATGTCGTGCTTTGGGCCGTCGTTTCGGCGATATGCGTGCTCGGGCAGGCGCTCACGGTGTCGCGTGGCCCGTGGCTGCAAACCGGGGTCATCGTCGTGGCAGGTTTTTGGATGGCCATCGCCGTGGCCCGCAGCGAGCGTGGCGCACGAGGCGTGCGCGACTGGCTGATTCCGCCGCTGCTCGTCGCGATCTTCGTCGTCGTCAACATCGGCGTGCGTTGGGCCAACGACCGATATCAGCTCAATCTCGATGTCTCGGCGGCGCATCGCTTTCAGGACAAGGGGCAGTTCGTCTTGCGTCTGGCCATGTGGAAGTACGGCTGGACGATGTTCCGCGGTCATCCGTGGCTCGGCGTGGGCTGGGGCGAGTTCCCGCGTTATCAGTTCGAACTCGTGAAGATGCTCGGCGACGTCGAGGTTGCAAACAACTCGCACGATATTTTCATCGATCTGCTGGCGAAGACGGGGATCGTCGGCCTCGGGGTGCTGCTGATCGCGTTGCTGTCGTGGCTCATCCGCGTGCTGCTTGCTCCGCATACGGCGTGGCGCGTGTTCGGGCTCGCCCTGATCGGCGTGCTGCTCATGCATGCCCTCGTGGAGTACCCGCAGCAATACATGTTCTTCCTGCTGCCGGCGATGTTCGTGTTCGGCATTCTGGAGACGAAGCCGCTCGGGTTCGTCCCGCCGCGCGTATCGCTTGGTCTCCATATCGCCATCGTGGCGGGCGGGCTGCTTGCGTTGACGCCGATTTACCGCGAGTACGCGCGCGCGGAAGTGCTCTATTACGGTGCGCATCCGGCCGAGCAATATCAGGCAGCGCCGTCGCGGCTTTTCGGCGCATGGGGCGAATACGGCATGGCGACGCTGCAGCCCATCGATAGCGACAACTTGCCTGCGAAGCTCGCGATGCACGAGCGGGCGATTGCGCTGCTGCCGGGCGAGACGGTGCTCAGGCGGTACGCGGTGCTGCAGGCCCTGGATGGCAAGCAGGCGGATGCGCTCGATACCGTCGAGCGGCTGAAGATATTCGCCGGCGTGCTGCGCGATTGGCCGGTGCAACTGTCGGCGCTCTACGAGCTTTGCGACGACGAGCCGAAGCTCGCTGCCTTCAAGGCCGAGCTCGTCAAGCGCTACGGGGTTCCTCCGGATACGGAAGGCGACGGGGAAGACGACGAGTGATTCCCGCTGCCCGCATACCCGCGGCGGCGGTGGCGGGCGCGCCGCCGAAGCTGGCGAACCGCTGCGCCGGCCGATTGCTGCGGTACTATCGTGCTGCGCCGCGCGGGACGGCCGGCGCAGTATAAAAGTGTGAATCGGGTTGATCGTTCATGTTGAACACCGGAGTTCCTTCTCAGACATCCGATGCCATTCCGACATTCTGGCGGGATGCGGAGTTGCCGTTCATCGAAGCGCGGGACGTCAAGGATGGGCGTAAGGTCTGCTACGCGAAGCACACGCATGAGTGTTTTTCTATCGGTGCCATCACGTCCGGGCGAAGCACGTATCTGAACGGCAGGGTGTGCGAGCAGGTTGGCGCGGGTACCGTCGTTGTCATCAATCCGGGGGATGTGCATGCCTGCAACCCGATCCGCGATCAGCCCTGGTCCTATCGCATGTTTTACGTGGATACGGGCTGGCTGACCGCTCTCCAGCACGAGCTCGGATTCCGCAATGATCTGAATTTTCAGGCCTTCGCGATGCGCTCGACGACACACGCGAGCCTGCATGCCGGGCTCGGCCGACTGTACGTCACGCTGAGCGACGACCATGCGGACTCGCTGAAGAAGCAGTGTGCGGTCGTTGGCTACTTCGCCGAGGTGCAACGCGTTCTGAACGCGGCGCCGCGCGTACCGAAAGAACCGAATCGAAAACTCGCTCGGGTAGCCGGGTACATCAGGGAGAACTGCACCCGGTCGTTGAAGCTGAAGGAAATCTGCGCGGTCGGCAATATCTCGGCGTCCTACTTGATTCGAGCGTTCAAGGAGCAGTACGGAATGACGCCGCATACGTACCAGATCAACTGCCGCATCGAGTACTGCCGGGCGGAACTGAGGCGGCGGCGATCGATCGCGGACGTCGCGGTCGAAGCCGGGTTCTCGGATCAGGCTCACCTGCAGCGCGTGTTCAAGCAGTTCGTCGCGGCCACGCCGGGGCAGTACCGCGGCTAGCCGGCAAGCGATTCATGCATACACCAGATATGCGGCGCTGCCGGCGAGCATGAGCGCCATCATTCGATTCAATATCCTGACCCGGGCGGGCGATTGGAGGTGCTGCCGCAGCAGCAGCCCCGCTGCCGCCCAACAGGCGATGGACGCATAGCAGACCACGAAGTAGATCGCGGCGAACTGCCAGATCAGTGTCGGCTCCCCGTTTGCGACAAAGATACCCATGCCAGCCACCGATGCGAGCCACGCCTTCGGGTTCAGCCACTGCAGTGCCGCACCGGTGACCAGCGAGGGGCCGTTCGTCGCTTTGTCCAATCCGATCTCCCCATCGTCGAGCGCCAGCTTCCAGGCCAGATAGAGGAGAAAGGCGACGCCCGCCCATTGGATGGTCGCGGTCAGGCTCGGCCAGCGCTCGAGCACCTCGCGCAGTCCGAAGCCGGTCAGCACGAGCAGCAACGTGAAGCCGATGGTGGCGCCCGCGACATGGCGCATGCTCGCACCGAAACCGTACTGAATCCCGCTGCTCAGTGCTACGAGGTTCACCGGGCCGGGCGAGATGGAAGAGGCGAGGGCGAATGCCCCCATGGATAGGAAGACGTCCATCGGGCTCTATGACGTTGGTTGCGAATGGACCAACGATATAAGCGGCGAAAGCGTCGGTATTGAAGAAAATTGCCCTTGCTGTCGTTCTTGCGGGAATACGCCAGCCGGCTGCCGAGCGTGTCGACGTCGATCGCGGCCGGCAGGCTTGCCGCTGGCCCGGATGGAGACGTTCGACCGGAAATCCCGGGTTCCCGCCGTCGAGCAGACGCTACCGGACCGGGCCGGCTCTGTCGGCCACCCAATCGCCGGACTTCCCACCGCGCTTTTCCTCGACTCGGACATCGGTGATGACCATGCCCCGATCCACGGCCTTGCACATGTCGTACACCGTCAGCAGGCCGACCTGCACGGCCGTGAGCGCTTCCATCTCCACCCCGGTGCGCCCGAGCGTTTCGACCTGCGCCGTGCAATGGACGCCCGGCAGCGTCTCGTCGAGCGTGAAGTCGACCGCAACGCGCGTGAGTGCCAGCGGATGGCAAAGCGGAATCAGATCGGCCGTGCGTTTCGCACCCTGGATCGCGGCGATTCGCGCCACGCCGATCACATCGCCTTTTTTCGCGTTGCCGTCCCGAACCAGTGCCAGCGTTGCGGCCTGCATCCTGATGGCGCCGCTCGCGACAGCGATCCGTTTCGTTTCCTGCTTGCCGCCGACGTCGACCATATGCGCCTGGCCGGCAGCGTCGAAATGAGTAAGTTCCGCCATGGAGGGCTCCTTCGAAGGGCGCCTATCTTAACAAGGCCGGCCTGCCGGCGCAGGTGCCCGCCGCCCGCCCGGTCACTACGCCGCAGGCGGAGCAGCCACAGCGGACAGTATGCGCCCGCGAAGCTTGCCGCGCCCGAGCACTGAGCACTGAGCACTGGCTAGCGGAACCCGAAGAGCCGGGCCGGTGCGTCGGCGAGCACGATCCTCCGCTCTCGTTCGTCGGGTATGAGCGCGCGCAGCAGATCCCAGGTGCCGCCGAACGTTTGCTGCGATTCGAACTGCGTATGCGGCCAGTCGCTGCCCCAAACGAGTCGTTCGAGCCCGAACGCCTCGCGCAGGTACGGCAGCGCGGCGTGAGCGCTCAACTGGCCCGACGGGTCGATGCTTGCGCCGCCGTTGCGGTAGGCCGCCGATACCTTGACCCAAACCCGACCGGTCGGCCCGAGCGTCAGCAACTGGCGGAACCCCGGGTCCGCCACCCCGAGCTCCGGAGCCGGCCGGCCGAAGTGATCGACCACGAGCGTGAGCGCGTCGCTTCGGTCTTGCGCAAGCAGTGGCTCGGCGATGCCCATCAGGCGCTGTGCCTCGCAGTGGATCTCGACATGCCAGCCGAGCCCCGCGATCCGGGGCAGTACCGCGCGCCATGCGCTGCTCGTAAAGTCGGGGTTCGGCACCCCGATGAGGTTGATCCGCACGCCCACCACCCCCGCCGCCGCCAGTGCATTGAGGCCGGAGGGTTCCGCCGCGGCCGCCTGCGGATCGATCACGGCAACGCCGCGCAGCCGCTGCGGCGCGAGCGCAAGTGCGCGCAGCAAATAGCCGTTGTCGGTGCCGAGAAAGCTCGGCTGAACGAGCACGCCGTGCGAGATACCGCGGCGATCGAGTTCGGCCAGATACCGCTCGAGCGGCGCGTCGTACGAAGGCGCGTAACGCCGTTGCCGCGCGAGCGGCAACGCGTTCGAAAACACATGGGCGTGAGAATCGACTGCCGTCACAGGCATGGCCGTCCCGTCGTCCGGGTGGACTTCTTTCGTGCTCATCGCCGTGCGGGTTCCCCAGCGGCGGGCCCGGCCGGAACCGCATCGGGCAGCGTATCGGCAAGTGCTCGGCCGCGCGTTTCGGGCAGCATCAGCACGGCGAACACCACGATTGCGTAGGCGATTCCCGCGTCGAGGCCGATAGCGAAGCCAAGCGTCGTCGTTTTCGCGAGATGGCCGACCATCACCGGGAAGAGGGCCGATGCAACGCGCCCGAAGTTGTAGCAAAAGCCGACCCCGGTGCCGCGCATGCCGCGCGGATAGAGTTCGTTGAAGAGCGCGCCCATGCTGGCGGGAATGCCGGCGGCGAAAAAGCCGAGCGGGAACCCGAGAAACAGCATCGCCATATTGGAGAGGGGAGCGAACAGATAGACGAGAACGGTTGCCACGCAGCAGATCGAGAAAAGCAGGATGGTGCCGCGCCGGCCGATCTTGTCGAGCAACTGCGAGCTCGCGAGGCATCCGCAGAAAAACGCGACGATGATCACGGCAAGGTAGCCGCCGGTGCCCAGCACGGAAAGATGGCGCTCGGTCTTCAGATAGGTGGGCAGCCACGTCATCAGCGCGTAATAGCCGCCATGGGCACCCACGCCGAGCAGCGCACCGATCAGCGTCATGCGCAGCACGCGCGGCGAGAAGATGTCGAAGAACGGTACGCCCTTCGTCCCGTCATCGCGCCCCGCCGCCGAGGCGGGCTTCGAGGCGGCGGCGCGCGGTGCCACCGGCTCGGGTACGCCGCGGCGTACGTAGAGAATCAGCAGTGCCGGAAGCAGCCCGACACCGAACATGACGCGCCAGGCGTAATCGCCGGGCATGAAGGAGAACATCGTCGTATAGAGCAGCACGGCGGCGCCCCAGCCCACCGCCCATGCGCTTTGGACGGTGCCCATCGCCTTGCCGCGATGCTCGGGGCGGATCGTCTCGGCCATCAGCACGGCGCCGGCGGCCCATTCCCCGCCGAAGCCGAAGCCCTGCAGCGTCTTGAGCACGAGGAACTGCGGGAAATTCTGCGCGAAGGCGCAGGCGAACGTGAACACGGAAAAGAACGCCACGGTGATCTGCAGCGTGCGTACGCGGCCGATGCGGTCGGCCATCGCACCGGCGATCCAGCCGCCGAGTGCCGAGGCGACAAGCGTCGCGCCGCTCACGAAGCCGGCCTCGGTCTTGCCGATCGCCCACTCCGCGATGATCGCCGGAATGACGAGGCTGAAGATCTGCACGTCGAGTGCATCGAGGGCCCACCCGCCGAAGCACGCCCAAAAGGTACGGCGCTCCGTTGGTGAGATTTGTTTGAACCAGGTGAACATCGAGGTCTCCAGTGTGGAAAAGGCCGAGGGCGCCGTCCGACAGGGCCTGCCGGCGGCGTATCGAAGCTGGGCGGAACGCTCAGCGGATCTCGACCTGATAGAGGAATTCGCTCGCGGGGCCGCGCGAGCGGCGCCATTCGAGCGGACGGCGGTCATAGCCATAGGCCAGCCGTTCGATGACGACCACCGGGGTGCCCGGCTCGATGCGCAGGAGCCGCGCATGCATCACGTCGACGGCTTCGACCGTCAAGGTTTCGCTCGCCGATGCGATCACCTGGCCGCACTGCGCCTCGTAAGCCGGGTAGAGCAGATCGCCGATCTCGCTCGTGTCGAGTGCCGCAAAAGCGGCGAACCGGTCGTGCGGCAGCCAGATTTCCTCGGCCAGCATTGGCGTATCGTCGACGAGGCGCAGCCGGGACATGTGAACGACCGGCGCGCCGGCGTCGATCTGCAGCTTCGAGGCCACGGCCGACGGCGCCTGCGCGATTTCGCGCATCAGGATCCGGCTTTGCGGGATCTTCCGTTCGCCGCGCCGGTTCTGGAAGCGGAAAAAGCGAAATAGCGAGCCGTCGAAGCTCGCGCGGCGCACGAAGGTGCCGCGCCCCTGAAACCGCTCGAGCAGCCCCTCCGCAACAAGCTGATCGACCGCCTTGCGCACCGTGCCGACCGCTACCGAGTAGGTGCGGGAGAGCTCCTGTTCGGTCGGGATCGCCTCGCCGGGGCGCCAGCGGTGCTCGGCGATCTGGGCGGCGAGTTCGTCGCGAAGGCGCTGGTAGCGTGGCAAGCGGGCATCGGTCTGCATCGGCGGCTCTCTTCGAAAATGGCGCAAGCGCCGGTGCGCTCCCCCCGTCAGGGGAAGCCGCCGGCGATTCGATTCAACTATTCATATATATGTTTATATGAATCGGGCTGTGGCGCTATCCGGGGAGACCCTGAATGTTTGTCTCGGTGATCGGTGGGAGGGGCGCGCCACGGGCAGCCGCGGGGGGCGCGGAGCGGCGCTCAGCAACGGCCGATGGCGGCCGCGGGGCTCTGGACGAATGCGAAGAGGGCGGGTAGTTCGGTGCTCGAAGCGGATTCGACAGGCAGCGATCGATCGGGCCGCCATTGGAGGCAGCCGCTTTGCCCGTCGTCGTCGAGCGTCGCGTGGTCGGCAAAAAGACCCAGGTCGTGGTCGTGCAGCAACGCCAGCCGGGCGGGCTGCGAGGTATCGGCAAAGAGTACCGCGCCGGTTTCGTCGACGAAGGCCATTGCCGGTTCGAACGGGCTACCCGTGTGATCCGTGAGGAAGAGGTGCGCCGGGTATCGGGGCTCGTCGTGGACGGAGAGCCTCACTATCCACGGCGTGTAGGCCAGTTCGACGTAGACGCGCTGCGGCCCGTTCTGGAAGAACCATTGACCTGTCTCGTCACGCTCGTAGTTGCGGTTGATGAACCCGATCAGCGCCGCGTGCCGAACGGGCGTGCCGAGTTCGCCGCGCAACTGGACTCCTTCGTCGCGCATGCGCCACTGGCCGCGACGGTCGAGCAGGAGCCATCCGCGGCAGTGCGGAACGTTCGGCCATTTGGCCAGCGCCGCTTTGACAATGTCATCCATGTCGGGCAAATGGTTCGAGAAACGAGAAGATGCGGCGCGGCAGCCACTCGATGCGGCCCGGGAACGGGCCGGTCATGAATCCGACGTGGCCCCCTTGCTCCGGCTGGTCGAGCTCGATCAAGGGCGAGACTTCGGCGCGCGTCGGTAACGCGGCGCTCGGCAGGAACGGGTCGTTGCGCGCGTTGAGCACGAGCGTGGGCACGGCAACCTCGGGCAAGAGCGGCCGCGTGGTCGCGCGCGTCCAATAGTCGTCGGTATTGTGAAAGCCGTGCAGCGGCGCGGTGACCACGTTGTCGTATTCATACATCGTGCGGCTCGCAAGCATGGCCTCGCGGTCGAAAAGCCCCGGGTACTGATCCAGCTTGAGAAGCGCCTTCTTCTTGAGCGTCTTGAGGAAATTCATCGTATAGACGAGCGCGAAACCCTGCGACAGCGCGCGCCCGCCCGCGTGCACGTCGAGCGGCGCCGAGATCGCCGCGGCCGCCGCAATGAACGACGCGTCGCGCCCGCGCTCCCCGAGCCAGCGCAGGAGTACGTTGCCTCCGAGCGAAACCCCCGCTACGAGGATCGGCCCGTGGTGACGCGCGTCGAGCCGGTGCAGTACCCAGTCCACTTCGTCGCTGTCGGCGAGATGGTAAAAGCGCGGCGCCAGATTGAGCGGGCCGCTGCAGCTGCGAAAATGGGGCACGACGCCGTGCCAGCCGAGTGCGCGAGCGGTGGCCATCAGCACACGGGCGTAGTGCGAGTCCGAATTGCCCTCGAGCCCGTGAAAGAGGACGAGCAGGGGCGCGTTGGGCGGCGGCGCGGAATTGGCGTCGCCCGGGTAGGCGAGCCAATCCAGGTCGATGAAATCGCCATCCGGCGTATCCCAGCGTTCGCGCCGGTAGTCGACGGCAGGCCGGCGCGCGAACAAGGCGGGAATGATGGTTTGGGCGTGGCTCGTCGGCAGCCATCGGGGCGCCGCGTAGAGCAACTCGACCAGCGTATCGGTGGTTGCCCGGTTCGCTGCCGGGACCGACGTCGTTTTTTCCTGCGCGCTGCTCATGACCTTCCCCACGACCAAAAACAAGAGCGAGCCGCTACGGGCGCGGATCGCTCAGTGCAACGCCCCTTGGCCGACGCGCACTTTGGCGGCGAAATCGTTCGCCGTATCCTCGGGCATCGGGCTCGCGTGAATATGCGCGATGCGCCATTCCCCCCGCTCGTGCACCATCACGTAGGTCGCGTAGACCATGCGTGGCTGGGCGAGCGGTTCGCGGGCCTGATGCGCTTCCGCCACCGCGTAGACGGCTGTGCCGAGGCTGTCGTACACGCGCACGTCGAGCGGCTCGATCGCGGCCGGCAGCGCATCGGCGGCGGCCAGTTGCGCAAGCCCCGCCCGGATGCTGTCGATGCCGTGCCAGTGCGCGCCGCTCGAATCGATGTAGCTGGCAAAGTCCTCGTCGATCCACAGCGCCATGGCGCTGTCGACGTTGCTTTCGGCCACGGCTTGATAGAACGCGTTGAGCGTATCGGCAGCGGCTTCGAAGAGTCGGGCGAAACGGGGCATCTGGTAGCTCGTCGGTGTCTTTCGCGCGCCGTGGCGCGCCTTATGGCGAAAAGGGCGCGATGCGGCTTCGCGGCGAAGCGAAGCGGGGCATCGGTGCCCCGAATTCTCGCTCCGGCCCGCCGCGCGGCGTGTCTACGCTCTATGAACGCATACGCGCCGCACACCAGTCGGTGCGTCAGCGCTCGCCGAGCAGCATGCCGCGCAGATCGCCGAACACTTGCTCCGGCGAAAGCTCCCGCAGGCATCGCAAATGACCGAGCGGGCACTCGCGCGCAAAGCAGGGACTGCACTCGAGATGCAGCCATTGTACCTTCGCGAGATCGGACAACGGTGGCGTGTGGCGTGGGTCGCTGGAGCCGAAGACGGCAACGAGCGGCCGCCGCAGCGCGGCCGCGACGTGCATGAGGCCCGAATCGTTGCTGACCACCGCACCGGCACGGGCGATCAGTGCGCAAGCCTCGCCGAGCGAGGTCTGGCCGCACAGGTTCCGTACGTTCGGCGCCGCCTCGACGATGGCCTGGGCGATCGGCGCATCCTTCGGCGAGCCCAGCGCGACGATCTGCGTATAAGGGAACGACTGCCCGACCATGCGGGCGAGCGCCGCGAAATGCTCGGCCGGCCAGCGTTTCGCGCTGCCATACTCGGCGCCGGGGCAAAACACGAGAAGCGGCACGCGCGTATCGAGCGTAAAACGCGTGGAGACGCGCGACGACTCGTTGAGATCCGACTCGAGCCGAGGCATGGGCAGGCGCGCGGCAAGCTCGGGCAGGTTCGCGCCGGGGGCGTAGGCGAGCGCCGCGTAATGGGCTGCCATGGGCGGACGCTCGTCCTTGCGCGGGTTCGCGTGGCGGACGTTGAGCAGCCCATACCGGTGCTCGCCCGTGTAGCCGATGCGCAGGCGGATGCCGGTAAGCCAGGGGATAAGCGCCGATTTCAGCGAATTCGGCAGCACGTAGGCCGCGTCATAGCCGATGTCGCGCAGATCGCCGGCCAGTTGCCAGCGGCGCAGCATCTGGAGCTTGCCGTGCGCGAGGTCGGTGGCATGTACCTCGTGAATTTCCTGCATGCGCTCGAGCACGGGCGCGACCCACGTGGGCGCCACGGCGTCGATGACGATGCGCGGATGCAGTTGCTTGAGCAGCGCGAAAAGCGGCTGCGCCATCAATGCGTCACCGATCCAGTTCGGTGCGATAACCAACGCGCGACGCATCAGTGTGGATATCCGAGATCGAAAAAACGCGGCGCGCGAAAGCGCCGCGTCTGAAAAAGGGGCGGGTGCGACACAGCATGCGCGCCAAGCGACGCGATGCCGGCCGCCTGGCGAGGCTGGCGCCCGGCGCTCGCAGGGCGGCGCTTGTCCGGATGCGGCACTGACGGCCGGGCAAGCGCCGGCAAGATCAATGGCCCTTGACGACTTCCCCGTCGCGCAGCTTGTAGCGCGTGCCGCAGTACGGGCAACTGGCTTCGCCGTGCGTGACGTCGATGAACACGCGCGGGTGCGCGCTCCAGCGCGGCATCGAGGGGTTCGGGCAGTACGCGGGCAGATCTTTCGCTGACAGCTCGATCAGCGGCATTTCCTTGATTACGCTCATGAGGACGGATTCTCGTTATTGGCGATGTGGCGGCGGGCGGCAACCCGCCAGCGCGTCAGACTTGCGTGAGCCAGGGCGCATATTCGGCATTCCTGCCAGCGACGATGTCGAAGAACGCGGACTGCAGCTTTTCGGTGATGGGGCCGCGCGCGCCGTTGCCGATCGTGCGATTGTCGAGCTCCCGGATCGGGGTGACTTCGGCTGCGGTGCCCGTGAAGAAGGCCTCGTCGGCCGTATAGACCTCGTCGCGCGTGATGCGCTTTTCGATGATTTCGATGCCGGCGGCCTTCGCGAGCGTGATGATCGTGTCGCGCGTGATGCCGTCGAGGCACGAGGCGAGGTCGGGTGTATAGAGCTTGCCGTTGTTCACGAGGAAGAAATTCTCGCCCGAGCCTTCCGAGACATAGCCGTCCACGTCGAGCAGCAGCGCTTCGTCATAGCCGTCGGCCGTCGCTTCCTGGTTCGCCAGGATCGAGTTGACGTACCAGCCCGACGCCTTGGCCCGCACCATCGACACGTTCACGTGGTGACGCGTGAACGAGGACGTCTTCACGCGGATGCCCTTCGCAATGCCGTCTTCGCCCAGATAGGCGCCCCACGGCCAGGCGGCGATGGCCACGTGGATCGTATTTCCGCGCGCCGATACGCCGAGCTTCTCCGAACCCACCCAGACGATCGGGCGCAGGTATGCCGATTCAAGACCGTTTGCCCGCACGACCTCGCACTGGGCCGCCTCGAGCGTTTCGCGGTCGAACGGGATGTCCATCTGGAAAATCTTCGCCGAATTGAAGAGGCGCTTCGTGTGCTCTTTCAGGCGGAAAATCGACGTGTTGCCATCGGCCGTCCTGTAAGCGCGCACGCCCTCGAAAACCCCCATGCCGTAATGCAGGGTGTGCGTGAGGACGTGGATCTTGGCGTCGCGCCAGTCGATCAGCTTGCCGTCCATCCAGATCTTGCCGTCGCGGTCGGCCATTGACATACGTATTCTCCTAGCGGTGCAGGCGGCGCTGCGATAAGAGCGCCATTTTAGCCTTTTTCAAGTGCACTTAAACAGATCATGGCTGCGTGCCGGCCGGAACCTGTCTCCGCGGCCCGGTCATCGGGAGGCGGTGCGGTAGCTGACGACCGAGCTCCGTAGTCAAACTCACACTATAATCAGACGCTTTTCCGTTCCAGCCCGAGCCCGACGGCTTGAGGCGCCGCGCGCTCGCTGCCGCTGCCGCCGCCGGTCTACGACGACTCGTTTGTCCGCCTTGCGGCGACGTACCACTCCTGCCGATGCCAGCCCGTTTCTCCGCCGTCGATCGCACCGCTTACGTCCAGGGCCTGCGCGATTGTTCGCCCACCATCGTTGCGCTGGCGTCGTGGGGGCTCGTCACGGGCATCGCCATGAGCAAGTCCGTGCTGACGATGCCGCAGGCGATCGCCATGGCGCTCTTCGTCTATGCGGGTTCGTCGCAACTGGCCGTGCTGCCGCTGATCGCGGCGAAACTGCCGATCTGGACGGTTCTGCTGACGGCCGCCATGGTCAACCTGCGCTTTTTGATCTTCAGCGCCGGGCTGGCGCCGCATTTCGCCTATCACCCGTTCGTTCGCCGGCTCGCGATTGGCTATTTCAATGGCGACATCGTCTATCTGCTGTTCCAGAAGCGCTCGTTTGCAACCGGCTACGTGCCGGGCAAGGAAGCGTACTTCTGGGGTATGGCGACCGTGACCTGGCTTTCCTGGCAGATATCCTCGGTAGCCGGCATCGTGCTCGCCAGTCTTTTCCCCGATAACTGGGGGCTCGAGTTGGCCGGCACGCTCGCGCTGGTGCCGCTCATCGTCGCCGCGATCGCCAATCGCTCGACGCTCGTGGCCGTAAGCGTGGCTGCCGTCATTGCGCTCGTCGCCATCGACCTGCCCTACCGGCTCGCCCTGCCGCTTGCCGTGCTGGCTGCGCTCGCGGCCGGCAGCATGGCCGATCTCGTCGTCGAGCGCGGCGATTGGCGGCGCATCGCGGGCCGGCGTACACGCGGCGAGGACGCGGCTCAACGCGGGAGGCGCCCATGACGACGGCCCAGATCTGGCTCACGATCGCGGGGATGACGTTCGTCACGGCGATCACGCGCGCGTTTTTTCTGCTCGGCGGCGAGCGTGCGGTGTTGCCGGAGCGGATCCAGCGCGCACTGCGCTATGCGCCCGCCGCCGCACTGGTGGCCGTCGTCGTGCCCGACGTGCTCGAGACGCCAGCCGGCATCTCGCTGGCACTCGGCAATCACGCACTCTATGGGACCGTCGCCGGCCTTGCCTGGTATCTCTGGCGGCGCAGCATGCTCGGCACGATCATGATCGGCATGGTGGTCTTCACCGCGCTGCGCCTGTGGACGTGATCGCTCCCATCGCCCGCCGCGGTCCCGTCAGCCGCGCCTGGCTGGCGGCGCCGATACGAGCAGCGTGCCGAGCTTCGCGAGCAACTGCCAGGGCGTCATTTCGGATCCGGCGCGCGATTGTGCGGGCCCTGCCGTTCCGAGCGTTTCTGCCGTCTTTGCCGCTCCCGCCGACCCCGTTGCGTTGATCGTCCCCGCAGCATCGGCCGTGCTCTCCGCGCCCGATGCTGGAGCGCGCCCAAGCGCCGCCGGTATGTTCTGTGCCGGCTCGGCTGCCGTCGTGCCGGCGAGTGTCGCCTGGTATTTCGCCAGGACCGTTGCGACGTAGCGGCGCGTTTCCTCGTAGGGCGGAACCGTCCCGCCATATCGGTCAACGGCGCTTTCGCCCGAGTTGTAGGCGGCAACCGCGAGCTTGACGTTGCCGTGGAAGCGCGCGAGCAGCCATTTGAGGTAGGTCGCGCCGGCGAGCAGGTTCGTGCGCGGGTCCTGCAGGCCGGCGAAGCCGAAACGCCGGCCGGTGGCCGGGAGCACCTGCATGAGGCCGATGGCGCCTTTCTTCGATACGGCCGATGGATCGTAGCCCGATTCGGTCGAGACGATTGCATGCAGAAGGGCCGCGTCGAGCCCGAATTCCGCGGAGACTGCTTCGATCAGCCCGGCGTAGCTCGCCTTGCGTGCGGGGCGTGCGGGTAAGGCGGCACAGTCCGTGCAATGCGACGAGCTCGGCACCGATCGATCGGCGGGCGGCCGAGTCCCGAAGGGCGGGATCGAAGGCGGCGGCGACGAAGACGGAAACGAGGGCACGGACGGCAGCGAAGCCGAAGCCGAAGCCGAAGCCGAAGCCGAAGCCGAAGCCGAAGCCGAAGCCGAAGCCGAAGCCGAAGCCGAAGCCGAAGCCGAAGCCGAAGCCGAAGCCGCCGCATGCTCCCAGATCACCGGAGCGTTGCTGAGCGGCAACCCGGTGGCCGTTGCGTTTGAGCCGGGCAGGCCGCACGCGACGACCATGGCGGCGGTGGCCGCGGGCCGCCGCCATGAGGCGCTACGGGCAACCCTGCGCGGCTTACGCGTGCGGACCGTCATCGTCGCGCTCCGCGTCCTGCTCGTAATCGAGCGCCATCACGACGCGCAGAATCCGTGCAACGGGCTCGAAAAGACTGGGCGGGATGTAGCCGCCGGGCTCCGTCTGCGCGGCGAGCGCGCGCGCGACGCGCACGTGTTCGACCACCGGCACGCCGGCTTTTTCCGCCAGACGCACGATATGCGCGGCGCGCGCATTGCGGCCGATTTCGAGCACCTGGGGCAGCGGCGTGAGCGGCGGCTCGTAAAAGAGGCACACGGCGATGTGAGTGGGATTGCGCACGACCACGTTCGACTTCCCGACGTTGGCGGCGAGGCTGCCGCTTTGCACTTCGCGATGGGCTTCCTTGCGCTTGTGCTTGACTTCGGGGTTGCCCTCCGAGTTCTTGTATTCCTCCTTGATGTCCTCGAGCGACATCATGAGTTGCTTCATGGTCTGGTGGCGCTGAAACGCATAATCGGCGATGCCGAAGACGACGTAAAAACCGAGGAGGGCACAGCCCATCCAGTAGAGCAGTTGCACGGCAACGTGAAGTCCGCACGACACGCCGCACAACGGAAGGAACTGGATCGAGGGGCCGTACTGACGGATCAGATAGAAAAAGATCAGCGACAGCAAGCCCACCTTGATCATCGATTTGGCGAATTCGAACAGGCTTCGAACCGAGAAGATCTGCTTGAAATTGGCGAGCGGATTGATCTTGTCGGGCGAAGGCTTCATCGCCTCGAATGCCAGGAGCGGCCCGGTCTGCACGAGCGTCGCGGCCACCGTCGCGACGATGAGCAGGGCGGCGAGCCCGACGACGAACGGCGCCAGCAGCGCCGCGGCCGTGCCGAGCAGACGGTGCGAGGCGACCGGCAGGTCCTGGTCGGCCACGGCGATCGATTGCAGGCACAGCGCCTCGAAGGCGCGAAAGAGCGTTTTGCCCTGGGCCAGCAGGTAGCCGAGAATCGCTGCCAACTGCACGCCGCTCGTGATCTCGGTGCTTTTCGCCACCTGCCCTTTCTTGCGCGCGTCGCGAATCCGCTGAGGCGTGGGCTTTTCGGTCTTCTCGCTCATCGTACCGGCGAGAGCAAGCGCCGCACGTGGTGCGACAGGGTGACCGAATACTCGATCATCGGGTGAAAGGCGAAACCCATGCCGACGATGATGAGCAGCACGGCGAACGCGCTTTTCACCGGCATCGACAGGAAGAAGACGTTCAATTGCTGCGCTGAGCGATTGACGAGTCCGAGCGCCATGTCCACGAGCAGGATGCCGATCAGAGCCGGCATGGAAAACCGCAGGCACAGTTCGTACATCAACTGCCAGTCAGCCAGAACAAAGGCGAGCCAGTGCACGTCGCGGGCCGGCGCGACGGCGGGCGGCAGCGTGCGATAAGAGTCGTACAGCGCGACGAAGAGCTCGTTCAGGCCACCATTCGCCACGAACAGCAGCCCGAAGATCTGCGAGAAGAGCGCGCCCAGCAGCGAAGACTGCTGACCGAGCATCGGATTGAGAACGTTGGCCATCGTTGCGCCGCGCATCGTATCGATGAGCGAGCCGGCCATGTCGAGCGCCCAGAACGGAACGGCGGCCGTGAAGCCGATCACGACGCCGATCGCGAGTTCGGAGCAGAGCATCCACAGCAGCGAGGGCCACGACGCGAGCGCGGCACCCAGAACGGGCCAGCTCGCGGCGAGCGGCGCGAGCGGCAACGCAATGAGCAGCACCATGGCGTTGCGGATGAGTGTGCCGCCCAGCGCGCTTTGATTGAACACCGGCACGATCAGAACGGCGCCGAGCGGTCTCAGCATGCAAAAGCCGAGTGCCGGCAGCCAGTGTGCCCACCATTGGACGCTCACAGCTTCATCAACACGATATTGTCGAACGACTGGTTCGCGTAGTTGAGAATGATGTCTCCCATCCAGTGATAGGTACCCGCGAGCGTGGCGGCCACGGCGAGCAGCTTGATCAGAAACTGGATCGTCTGGTCCTGCACCTGCGTGAGCGCCTGTACGAGGCTGATGACGACGCCGACGACCGATGCGACGACGACGACGGGCAGCGACAGCAGCAAGACGAGCCAGAGCATCCGGGCCGCGAACTGCGTAACGATGGCATCGCTCAATCGACTTTCCTTCGCGCCCCGATGGCGCAGTGAGGGGCCTGGCTCAGGCGAACGAGAGCAGCAACTGACCGATCAGCTTTTGCCAGCCGTGCATGAGCACGAACACGAGCAGCTTGAGCGGCAGCGAGATCGTGATCGGCGAGACCATCATCATGCCCATGGCGAGCAACACGTTCGACACGACGAGATCGATGATGATGAAGGGCAGGTAGAGCAAAAGCCCGATCTTGAACGCCTCTTTCAACTGACTGACCGTGAAGGCCGGCAGCAGCACGAGCAGTGACCGATCCGAAATCCGCGCGCGGTACGGCGCGGGCCATATTCTGTTGCCGATATCGGAAAAGAACCGGATCTGGTCGGGTTCGGTGTTGCGCTCGAGGAACGCACGGTAGGGCGCGAGCACGCTCGATTCGGCCTGCCCAGTGAAGTCGCTCGCCTGCAATTCGAGCGGGTGTTGCGCGAGGTTGTCGTGAACCTGGAGCCCGACGGGAGCCATGACGAACACCGTCAGTATCAGCGCGAGGCCGTAGAGGGCGAGGTTGGGCGGCACCTGCTGCGTACCCAGGGCGTTGCGCAGCAGGGAAAAAACGATGGCGAGCTTCAGGAACGCGCTGCCGAGCACCACGAGGAGCGGCAGAATCGAAAGCGCGAAGAGCAGGACGACCAGTTGCAGCGGTTGATTCAGCAATGCCACAGAAGCTCCGGATGGCGCGAAAGGCTTGGCCATTGTGAGGTCGCACCGCGCGTGCGCGTATCCGGCGAGTACCTGAAACGATGCCGCCGCGCTCAGAGCGTCTCGATTCGCGCGGCCAGATGCCCGTCGATGTCGAGCAACGTGGCGCGCGCGATCACGCGTGGACCGACTCTCAGCGTCACCCACTCGTCGATGCTCGCCAAGCCCGTCAGCAAGTCGCCGGGCCGGAGCGCGGCGAGCTCGGTGACGGGCAGATCGAGGCCCCCGACCTCTGCCACTATCCGCACGAGCGGCATGGGCGGCATGCCCGCGGGTGCCGATGCCGGCCCGGGCTCGTCCCCGGGCGCAGGCGCGGCCACGGGCGCAGGCTCGACATCGAGCCAGTCGTCGAATTCGTTCATGCATTCCTCGATCGAAAAGGCGCCGGCTTCGCGCCGGCGAATGCGTGCGAGCGGTGCCGGACAAAAGAGAGCGAACTCGCCTTGTGCAACGTCGTATGCACGGCGCAGCACGAGCGCGTCGCCCACGCGCAGATTTTGTGCGGCCGTCCCGGGCACGCCGCTCCAGCCCGCGACGAGGCTGGCGCGGATGCGCGGGACGGCAGGCGGTTCGCCGGCCTCGCGCGCGTCGCCGGCGGCAAGCGCATCGCCCGAGGCCGATGCCAGCCGATCGGCAAGCGCCTCGAGCCAGTTGAGCGGTGCCTCCAGCACCCGCGCGTCGAGGCGGCGTTCGCCGTACGTGCTCGCCAGCCACCAGCCGCAGCGTCGCCCGGCACGGCCGCGGCGCGCATCGATGCCGACCGGCCAGGGCACGGCGGCCTCGCTGTGCGCGGAAGCGGTGAGCGCCTCACCGAACGTCTCGAACGTCCATGCGCAGAGAAGCGGGTGCAGCGCCTCGGGAATCTGAGAGACGTCCGCCACGCTCAGCATCGGCGCCAGCCAGCCGCACCATTGCCGCGCATCGACCCACAGCCGCACAGGTGCGCCCTCCAGCATGCCGCACAGCGTGACGCCGCTCTCGCCGCCCGCGTCGCGATAGCCGAGCGCAAGCGCGTGCTCGCCCGTCTCCACCCGGAGTCCCGCGCCCACTTTCCGCAGCAGGCGCGCTTCGTGCGAGTCAAGTCTGGGCAGGCCGATCATCGAGATACTCCACCGATACCGAGGCGTTCAACTTCGCGGCGAGATCGGCTGCGAGGCGCATGGCCCGACGGCGCGCATCGGATTCGTCGGGTGCGAAGGGGGCGAAGGGTGCATAGCGGGCATTGGGTGCATCGAGAGCATTGGCCCCGCCCCGTGCGGCGAAGCGCGGCGTGAGCCTGACGTCGATCGCCAGTTGTCCGCCCTGGCGTCGGACTTCGAATTCGGAGCCGGCGAGCGGGCCGTTCGTCAGCCGTACCTTGAGCGCATCGGCACCGGCGTCGGGCGATGCGGCGCCACGAGACGACAGGCCGGGCCGCGCGGTCTGCTCGCCGGCGAGCGCGCAGGCCAGCGCGTCCTCGATCGATTCGCGCATCGGCTGCCCGAAGGCATGCCCTCCGTGGGCATCGTCCGGGGCGGCCGGCGGTTGCGCGCGTTCGAACAGCGCGCGAAAGCCGCGAGCCTGATCGTCGGCGGGGCGGTCGCGATCGCTATCGTTGCCGTTGTCGCGCGAGATGCCGGCGATTCGGGCAGCGGCGCGCCCGACGGGGGGAGAAAAAGGCATGATCACTCCAGCAACAGCTTCAGTTTTTCCTGCGAGTTGACCGCCTGACGCAGCCGCGCCTGCTGGCGGCTGCGCTCCTCGGTCAGCGCCTGGCGCTCGGCCCGGATGGATTCCAGCCGCTCGGCGAGGGCCTCGTCTTCCAGGCGATACTCGCCGAGTTCGATTTTCAGGTCCCGCAGCGTGTTCTGATCGACGACGGCCCGCAGTTCACCGCGTTCGCGCCACGCTCGCCATAGTTGCGAGCGACTGCGCGCGATGCCGGCCTGCTCCTCGTCGAGTGCCGCCCGCGCGCGTGCGAGCGCCGCGAGCGCCCCGCGTGCCTTGCGCTCGCGCCGTGCCTTGAGCGAGCACAGCGCAGTCATAGTGGACCGTTCACCGTCTTCCATAGCATCGAAAGCGTATCGTCGAAGTCGTTGATTTCCCGGACCGGCTGGCAGAGAAAGGCGCGAATCGCATCCTTGCGCGCGAGCGCCTCGTCGGCCTCCGGATCGTGGCCCGCCTGATACTCGCCCACACGCACGAGCAACTCGATTTCGCGGTAGCTCGCCATCAGGCGGCGCAGGCGCCCGGCAAGCCGGACCTGCTCGGCCCCGGCCACCTGCGACATCACGCGGCTCACGCTTGCACCGACGTCGATCGCGGGATAGTGATCGCCCTCGGCGAGCTTGCGCGAGAGCACGATGTGGCCGTCGAGAATCGAGCGAACCTCGTCGGCAACGGGCTCATTCAGATTGTCGCCCTCGACGAGCACCGTATAGATCCCGGTGATGCTGCCTTTGGCGGCCGGTCCCGCCCGCTCGAGCAGCTTGGGCAGGCGCGCAAAGAAGCTCGGCGGATAGCTGCCCGCCGCCGGCTTCTCGCCCGCGGCCAGACCGATCTCGCGGCTCGCGCGGGCGAAGCGGGTGAGCGAGTCCATCATCAGCAGAACGTCCATGCCCTGGTCGCGAAAGTGCTCGGCAATGGTTGTCGCCGTGTAGGCCGCTTTCAATCGCTCGAGTGCCGGCCGGTCGGAGGTGGAGACCACCACCACACTGCGCTTTCGCGCCGCTGCGGACAGCGTGTGCTCGAGGAATTCGCGCACCTCGCGGCCCCGCTCGCCGATCAGTGCGAGCACGATGACATCGGCGTTCGTACTGCCGTCGCAGATCATGCTGAGCAAGGTGCTCTTGCCGCCGCCCGCGGCCGCGAAGATGCCGATGCGCTGTCCGCGCCCGCAGGTGAGCAGGCCGTCGATCGCCCGCACGCCGAGCGGCAGCGGCGTGTCGATGACAGGCCGCGTGAGCGGGTCGGGCGCCGCGCGCTCGAGCCCGCGCCATTCGCAGTGGCTGGGCGGCGCTTTGCCGTCGAGCGGCCGGCCCAGGCCGTCGATGACCTTGCCCAGCAGAAACGGGCCGACCGCCACCTCGTGGGGTTTGCCGAGCGGCTCGACGAGGCTGCCCACGCGCATGCCGGTCGGCTCGGCGAACGGGGAGAGCAGCGCCGAATGCCCTGCGAGCGCGACTACTTCCGCTTCGACACCCGAGGGCAGCAGCCGGCAAAGCTCGGCGAGCCCGGCGCCGGGCAGCGAGGCACGCACGAGCGTCGGGCCGATCTCGGTGACTCGGCCGAACACGCGCGGGCCCCTGCCGCGAGCGGGAGCGGCACAGGCCCGCATACGGGCGGCGAGCAGGGAGGCGAGGTGCGATGGGTCCGGCAGGCGCATGGTCATTGCTCCCCGATCAGCTCGATGTTGCCCAACACGCGCAGTTCCGCTTCGTCGCCGAGCTCCTGGAACGACAGTACCGGCACGCCGAAGAAGTCGCGCTCGATCAGCTTGCGCAGGAAACGTCGCACGTCGATGGCCGTCATCAGCACGACATTGCCGCCTTCGGCCCGCTCCAGCGCGCGGCGCACCTGCTCGGCGATCGCTCTCGTTTGCTCTGGCTCCAGTGCCGAGTACGACCCCGCCGAGGTTTGGCGGATCGACTCGCGAATCATGCTTTCGATCGAATCGCCAATGAGCCAGCCATCGATCCATGGGCGCCCGGCACGATGGCGAATGGCGATATGGCGACGCAGCGCGAGGCGCGCATACTCCGCGAGCATCAACGGGTCTTTCTCTCGCGGGGCCCATTCGATCAGCGCCTCGAAGATGCTGCGCAAATCGCGGATCGAAACGAGTTCTTCGACGAGCCGCCTCAGCACATCGGAGATGCGCCCGATCGGCAACTGCCGCTGCACTTCCTTCACGAGTTCCGCATAGCGGCCTTCCATGGCGTCCATGAGGAACCGCGTTTCCTGCACGCCGATGAATTCGGCCGCGTGCCGATCGATGACGAGCGACAGGCAGTAGCCGATCCGGGCGTCGTCTTCGTAGAAGGTCGTGCCGAGCGCGGCCAGCGTGTCGCGATGCGCGGCCTCGACCCACTGCAGCGAGAGGCCGCCGAACGGCAGTTTTTCGATGCGCTCGGCCTGCGCCAGCGGCGCGGCACCCGTGCCGACGAGCAGCCGGCCCGCGGGCATCGAGAGGTTCAACACCGGCTCGTCGTAGAGCAACACCTGAAGCGTCGAGGCTTCGAGTGAGGGATCGGCGCGCACGGCGATCTCGGGCAGTGGAATGCCGAGCGAATCGAATTTGCCGGCGCGCACCATGCCGAGCGCGTCGGCATAGCCGTCGCGGCGTGCGAGATCGGGCGCGATGGCGAGCGTGAGCGGCGTGGCCCCGGGCGTCATCGCGGCCGTGCCGCCATGCGCGGCATGCGGCTCGGCACCCCCCGCATCGGCCGACGTGCCCGTTCCTGTATGGCCGCGCTTGCGCATGAGCCACGCGCAGCCGAATACCGCGGCCGAGAGCAGAAGGAAGTAGACGATCGGAAAGCCCGGAATCAGCGCGAACACGATCAGAACGGACGCCGCCAGCGTGAGCGCCCGCGGCTGCCGGCCGATCTGCTGCGCGAGATCCGCTGCGAGATTGACGCGCTGCTCGCCCGGTACGCGCGTGACGACGATGCCGGCCGTGATCGAGATCAGCAGGGCGGGAATCTGGCTGATCAGGCCATCGCCGATCGACAGGATCGCATAGGTCGACATCGCTTGCGACGCGCTCATGCCGTGCATGAATACCCCGATCGCGGTGCCGCCGACGATATTCACGAGGATGATGACGATGCCGGCGATCGCGTCGCCCTTGACGAACTTCATGGCGCCGTCCATCGCGCCGTACAGTTGGCTTTCCTTTTGCACGAGGCCGCGCAGGCGTTTGGCCTCGTGTGCGTCGATGACGCCGGCGCGCATGTCGCCGTCGATGCTCATCTGCTTGCCGGGCATGCCATCGAGCGAAAACCGGGCGCCCACTTCCGCCACGCGCTCGGAGCCTTTCGTGATCACGATGAACTGGACGATGGTGATGATCGAGAACACGATGATGCCGACGGCGAGGTTGCCGCCCACGGCAAAATTGCCGAACGTGTAGATGATCTCGCCGGCATCGGCCTGCAGCAGAATCAGCCGCGTGGTGCTGATTGTCAGCGCGAGCCGATAGAGCGTGGTGATGAGCAGTACCGACGGAAACGCGGAGAACTCGAGCGGCTCCCGAATGTAGAGCGCCATCATGAGCAGCACGATGGCGATCGTCAGATTCAGCGCGATCATGAGATCGACGAGCCCCGTCGGCAGGGGCACGATCATCATGAATACCGCGACGAGCAACATGACGGCGAGGACGATGTCCTGCCGGCCGGCCGCGAGCTGGAGCCATTGCGTGAGCCGCTTCATCCGCGCCCGTCCGTCATCCGTTCGCATCCAGCAGCCGGCGCATGGCCTTGTAGCAGCGCATCCAGAGCCGGCTGTCGCTGTCGGGCGGCGGGGTACACGTGAGCAGTTGCATGTCGCGCACTGTGTAGGCGCGCACGGGGATGCCCTGAAGCAAGCCGGGATGGCAGGCCGCGAGCATTTTCGCGAGCGTGCCGCTCGCGTTCCCGGCGCACACTCGGCGCGCGAGCGTGAGCCACAGGCGGTCTTCGATGACCTCCAGATAGAGGCGTAGCGGCGGCAGCGCGAACTCCATGCGCGGCTCGACGCGCACGAGCGGCAGGTCCACGAGTCGCGCGAACTGCTCGAGCCGGCGCTGCGTTTGCAGATTCAAAACGTGCTCTCCTATCGGGGCTTGCCACGGCTCGATGCGGCGTGGCAAGGAGCGATCTTCGCCGAAGCGGGGCCGCCCGCACATCGGGCGGCAACCCGAGTTCCAGGCGCGTTCCCAGGCCGGCGGCGGGCGCGAACAGGCCTAGGCCGCGCTGGTCAGCACGAGCCCGAGCCGGTGTGCCCAGTTCGTGAGCTCGACGGCGCTGTGAACGTCGAGCTTGCGCATGAGGTTCAGCCGGTGCGTCTCAACGGTCTTGATCGAGATGCAGAGCTTCTCCGCGATGCCGCGGTTGCGCTCGCCCTGCGCGATCAGCTGGAGCACCTGGCGCTCGCGCGTGGTCAGCGTGCCTGCCGCTTTGCCGGGTGCCTGCCGATGAACCGAGGTGCGATCGAGCGCCGGATCGATGAAACACGTGCCGCTTGCTGCTTCGTGCAGCGCGCGCAGCAGCGTCTCGCCGGAGCCGGCCTTCAGCACGTAGGCGTTCGCCCCGGCCGCGATGGAATCGCGTGCCCGCGATTCCGACACATCGGCGGTCAATATGACGACGATCAGCTGCGGCCATCTGCGCTTGAGCATGTAGATGACTTCGAGCCCGTTCATGCCCGGCAGGCCGAGATCGAGCAGCACGATGTCGGGCCTGAGCAGAATGCAGGCGGAGTAGACGGCGAGACCATCGTCGACCTCGCCGACGATGTCGTAAGGGCGATCGTTACTGCGCAGCGCGGCCTTGATGCCCTCTCTCAGGAGCGCGTGATCTTCGACGATGAGCACGCGGGACGCGCGCGGCGGCTTGCGGGTAATGGAATTCGGCGTGATCTGCATGGTGCCCTCCGAGCAGTGACGTGTGAAGCGGCTCTTGTCGGGTCGCTTTTGTTTTTGCCGCATCTTCAGGTTATTGCCGTATCGTCAATCGGAAGTCCGATGGCGAGAATGCGATTATTCGTAAGACAGGGATTTCCCATGAAGCCGCCGGCCTTGCTTTCCCGAGTAGAGTCGATCTCCCGATGCGAGCGCCGCGGCGCCTACTGGATGCTCGACATCGCCGGTACCGCGGCGTGGTATCGCGACTTTGCGGAGGGCGCGTGCATCGCGATGCGCGTCGACTATCCGCTCGGAGACGGCGATCGGATTGTGCGGGCGGCGCTATGGATAGCGTCCGTACGCGAGGGAATCGACGATGGCCTGCTGCTCGAAGACGAGCGGCTCTGGTTCGCCCGCCGGTACGCTTACGACGCTGCGTGTACGCAGACGCAGGCCGCGCT
Organism: Trinickia caryophylli; assembly: GCF_034424545.1. NCBI lineage: Bacteria > Pseudomonadati > Pseudomonadota > Betaproteobacteria > Burkholderiales > Burkholderiaceae > Trinickia > Trinickia caryophylli. Next base: position 2,935,993 of record NZ_CP139970.1, read on the forward strand.
TGCTCAGCAGCTCGCGGTCGTGCGCTGGCTGGGCATCCGGTGTGCCCGATCGGATGCGATAGCGAGAGCCGGCGCGGCGGGAGTGTGGGCGTGATCGTGCGCCGTTGGACGGCGGGTTGCCGGCTCGTGGCTGCGGCCGTCGCGTTCGGCCTCGAGCTCGGCCTCATGTGCGCCGCGCACGCGGCCATTCCGACGCACGGCGCCCCCGCCTTTTTCTTTTCGACGCGCGGCGCGCGGCTGCCCGAAGTCCTGCGCGATCTCGGCGCGAACTACGGTGTGCCGATCGTCGTGAGCCCGCGCGTGGACGGCTCGTTCATCGGCCGCCTCGACGCGCGCTCGCCCGGCGAGGCGCTGGACCGGCTGGCAAGCCTCTACCAACTGGCGTGGTATTACGACGGCCACGTGGTCTACGTCTACAAAGCAGACGAGACGGGCTCGCAACTCGTCACGCCTTCCTATGTGCCCGTCGATACGCTGATGGCGAGCCTGAAAGGCACCGGGCTGCTCGACGGCGGGCGTTGCCTCGCCCGCGCCGTGCCGGGCTCGAGCGCGATACAGGTCTACGGCGTGCCTGTTTGCCTGGAGCGGGTGACGGGGTTCCTGCAGCGCATCGATCAACAGGACCTCGAGCGCGAGCGAAACGAGGAGGGGATCGAACTCTTCAAGCTCAAATACGCGAGCGCGACGGACGAGACCTATCGCTACCGGGGGCAGCAGATCGTCGTGCCCGGCGTCGTCTCCGTGCTCAACCAGATGGCGCAGGGGCGCACGCTCGGTGCGACCGGGGAGCGCAGCGGGGCTGCTGTCTCGAATGGGGCCGTGCTGCCCACGTTCGCGGCCGACGAGCGGCAAAACGCCGTGATCGTGCGTGACAAGAAGATCGATCTGCCGCTTTATGCGAAGCTCATCGGCCAACTCGACCACAGGCCGAAGCTCGTCGAGGTATCGGTGACGATCATCGACGTGGACGAGCAAAACCTCAATCAGCTCGGTATCGACTGGTCCGCGACGACTCGTATCGGCGGCGGATCGATTTCGTTCAATGCGGCTGGAAGCGCGAGCGACTTTTCGACGATCGTCGGCGATACGGGCAATTTCATGGTCCGGCTGAGCGCGCTCGAGCAGAACGCCAAGGCACGCATCCTCTCGCGCCCCTCCGTGCTGACGGTCGACAACATGCAGGCCGTGCTCGACAAGAACATCACCTTCTATACGAAGCTCGTCTCCGAAAAAGTTGCCAAGCTCGAATCGGTTTCCACCGGTGCGCTGCTGCGCGTCACGCCGCGCGTGATCGTCGAAGGCGGGCATGAGGAGATCATGCTTTCGCTCGATATCGAAGATGGTCGGCAGACCGATCCGATCAGCCGCCAGGAGCCGCTGCCGCAGACGCTCGATTCGGAGATCGTGACGCATGCCATGCTCAAGCCCGACCAGGCGTTGCTGCTCGGCGGTTTCGTGCAAGGCGAAGAGAGCGAAGGCACGCGCAAGATCCCGTTGCTCGGAGACATTCCGATCCTCGGCCGACTTTTCGGCACCACGCAAAAGACCAACCGGCATTCCGTCAGGCTCTTCCTGTTGCAGGTGCAGCCCGTCAACCAGTCCTGACAGAAAACGATGGAAGGTCAATACAAGCTCAAATGGCTCAATGGCCTGCTGGCGGGGCGTGAACTCCTCTTGCCGGCGGGCGAGCTTTGCCTCGGCGCTGGCGAGGCGGATGTCGCCGTGGCGTTCGAAACCGATGGCGAGGCGGTGCTCTGCGTCGACGACGATGGCGTGCACATCCGTTCCGCGTTGCCCGTCTGGGTCGAGGGCACGCGTTGGGACCTCGCACAGCGCCTGCCGCTGCATGCGCCCGTCGATCTCGGCGGCCAGGCTTTCGTGCTCGGGCTCGCCGCCGATACGATCGTCTCCCGAAGCGTGCCGGAACGGGCATCCCGCGCACGCGGGCGCGCCTCGCCGGTCCGCTGGCGCCTTTCGTGCCTCGCTGCGTCGTGCGCCGCGCTCGGCGCTGTCGTGCTGCTTTATCCGCAGACCGCGCGGCAGCCCGATGCGGCGAATGCGAGCCGTACCGACATGCGGCAATGGGAAACGGTTCCCGGCGTGCACGTCGCAACGAACCCGGACGGTGTCGTCGTCCTGTCAGGCTACTGTGCGCGCTCCGCGGACATCGATGCGCTGCGCAGGCGCCTGACCGCGTCCGGGCGGCTCGTGCGCGACGACACGGTCTGCACGGACACGCTGCTCGCGAGCGTGCGCGAAGTCCTGCTGTCGAACGGCTACCGGGATGCCGGCGTCGAGCCGGGTAATGGTGATGGTACAGCCGTGATCCATGGCGATTTCGCGGCCGATGCACGCTGGCGCTCGACTGCGGCTCAGCTGGCCGCGGTTCCCGGCCTGCGCGGCTGGTCGATCAGCGACGATCGCGCGCAGGCGTTCGATGCCCTTTTGCGGACGCTTGCGGCCAGACATCTGCTGGACGGCGTGAGCTTGTCGGTCTCGGGCAGCACGCTCATGGCGAGTGGGCGCCTGCCGCCCGGGACGGTCCGTGCGCTGAACGACACGCTTGCGGCCTTCAACGCGGGGGCGCCGGCGCTGCGCGCCCAGTTTCACGATCTGCCGCCGGCGCCGCCCGCGGCTGGGCTCTTGCCCGCGGCGATCGTGAGCCTCGGCGGAAACGTCGATTCGCCGTTCGTCGAACTCGCGAACGGCATGCGCCTGCAGCGCGGCGCGGTGCTGCCGAGCGGGTTCGTGGTCTATGCGCTCGACGACGCCTATCTCGCGCTGCGCAAGGGCCAGCAACTGATCGCGGTGCCGCTCGGGCTTTGATGCGCAGCGGCGTGGAAGAAAGGAGGCGGCATGGCCCGGATCACCTACCTCGAAGAGATGCTTGGCCGCGACCCGGCGAGGCGCGCGTGTGGCGAAATGGTGAAACGGCTGACCGACCAGGAGGCTGCCTTGCGCACGGCATTGCGCACGCCCCGCGGCGCGCGGGAACATGCTGCACTGCTGCGTTGCGAGCGGGCCTGTGCGAGCGCGCGTATCGTCGTGGAGACGCTGTGGGCCCGCTACCACGGCGGCGAAGACATCGAATAGCCGTATCGAACAGGGCAGCATGGCGGGCGGCGGGGCGCACCTGCGGCGCACGATGGTGCCTGTTCGAGGCGGGCAGCCGGGAGCCGGAAGCTCAGCCCTCGCGCGCGTCGAGCATGTCGAGGCATTCCAGAAAGGCGCCGAGCATCATGTCGCGCTGGTCTTCGTCCTGAAAGCAGTCGCCCGGCAGCAGCCTGGCGATATCGGCGAGGCGCTGCACCATCAGTTGCACGGGAACGCTTTGCGCAGCGAGCACGCTTGCCTGCTCCTCGACCCATCCTCCGTCGATCCACGACTGATCGACGGCCTCGATGAATATCCGGAGCACGGCGTCGCCGTCGAGCGCCGCGTCCGGCATCGCTCGCGCGAGCCGTTCGCAGTGATCCTCGATGCTGAGAAACTGCACGATTCGCTTCAAGTCGCCGATCACGGCGGCGAGTCGGGTGTCCGTGGCCGGGCCCTCGGCCGACAGTTCGAACGCGAGTGCGCGAATGAGCGTCTTGAGCTTGCGTTTGCGCTCGTGCAGGGCCTGCAGCTGCGCGAACCATTGCGCAAGGCGCGGCCGCTGGTCGGCGGCGCGCTGATACAGGCGCCGCAGCTGGGCGAGCTCGCCGCGGGTGGCGGCGCCGAACTCCAGGCGGCCGAAGAGCAGCAGCACCCAATCCTCGCTGTCCAGCACGGTCGAAAGCGCGTCGTCGAGCCGCCGGCGAGCGGCGTCGGAGAGGCCGCCGTTCTTCAGCCGCGCGCCGAGCAGCAGCGCCATCTCGCCCGCGTCGAAGCCGGCCCTGCGCATTTCGTCGTAGGGCGCGGGCGACCGCTCGATTTCGGGCACGCGGGCATGAAGCGCCTCCGCCTGCTCGACGGCGATGTCGCCGAGCTTGCCGAGCATGACCTTCGTGCGGGCCCGATCGATCTTGCCCTCGCGCAACGCGCGTGTGCGTGCCCCCATGGCGAAGCCGATGTCCTCCATCGTCGCGAGAAACGATTCGCTGTCGATGCCGCTCGTGCTGAGCTCGATCGCTTCGAGTTCGAGCAGATTCGTGCCCCATTCGCTTCGTGCCATCTCGAGCGCCGATCCGGCCGGGAAGATCTGAGCCGCGGTGGCGTCGCCGTCGGCGTCGACGGTGCCGGCGGCCTGCGCCGACTGGGCGGCCTGGGCCGAGGTCTGGACGGACGCGGGTGCTGCCTTCGGTGCGACAGGCGAAATCTTGTCGATCATGGCGGATCCTCTTCTCCCGTGGGCTGTACGAGGCGGCCGAGCACTGACCGCAGGTCGGCATCGATGTCGAAACTCACGCTCACGAAGGGCGTGTCGAGCACCGCATGGGCCGCGTCGAGCGAGGCGTCGGCGGCGACTTCGACGTTTGTGTCGGCGCACGCCCGCGCGACGGCCTCTCGAACGTCCGGCGCGACGCGTATCGTCAGCTTTCCGTGGGCGAGCCATCGCGGCAATTGAGCGCGGATCTGACGCATCAGCAGGTCCGCGCTGTCCTGTTGATACAGGAACGCCCCGAGCGCGTCGCAGACGAGCTCGCGAAGGCGTCTCTCGACGCGCGCCGCGATTGCTTCTTCGAGCGCGGCTTCCTCGACGCACCATTGCACGGTCTCGTCGATGAGTGCGCGCCGGCGCGCGGCGAGCGTCTCGTCCGCGTCGGCGAGCCCCTCTTCGTGTGCGCGTGCGCGGATGCGCCGCGCCTCGTCCTCGGCCTCGCGCAGCGCCTCGTCGGCCGCACGGACGATCGCGGCGGCTTTTGCGTGGGCCTGCTCGACGATGGACGCCGCATCGAAGTAGCGACGCACGACGTCGGCGGAAATCACAGGCTCGGGCGGCAGCGGACCGGCCAGCCGCGTGATGCGGATCGGCAGCTCGTTCATAGGAATCGCGACAGTCGAAGGAGCCAATCGGCGGCATTGTCTTCCGGTGCGGCCGCGCCGGCATCGTGCGGCGGCAGCAGCGTGCCGAGCAGTTGCGCGGTCAGGTCGGCGTGCCGGCGCGCGGCGCACTGCCACCATTGGGTGCCCGCGGCGAACGCCGCGTCGACGAGTGCTGCGGGCCCTACGACGGGCGCTTGCGCGTCCCAGCGGCGGCAGATGGCAAGCAGCTGATCGCAGGCCTGACGGTCCATGTATGACGCGAGCGCGTCGCGATGCGTCCTCATGACGAGGTGCTCGGGGCATGCGAGCGCCACGATGCCGAGCGCGACGATCAACGCCTCGAAGCGCGGCTCGAGCGCGAAGAGTGCGCGCGAGCGCTCGTCCGGCTCGCTCTCGAGCGGCGCGCAGGGGAAGCCCCGGCGGGCCACGATGAGCCGGTCGAGCGGATCGCGGCATGCGCGGCGTCGGGCGTAGTCCGCCTGCCACGCTTCGAGCGAGAGGTGCGGCCACCATGCCTGGTGCATGCTCGCGCCCGGGCGCCAAGCGAGTTCGTGCATGCGTCGGAGGACCGGATCCACGGCACAGGTGCTCATTCCGTTTTGCGGCTCCTGGCTCTCAGAAAGAGGACCGCACCGGCGAGCAGGGCGCCGAGCGCGAGCAATGGCACCGAAAGCCAAAGGGCCGGATGCGACCGCGCAGCGGCGGTGGTGGGCGAGGCCGCCTGCGGCGCGCTGAGGTATTCATAGTCTGTGCGCTGCATCACGACGGTGACGTTTTCGGGCTGCAGGCCCGGTACGCCTTTGACGACCAGCTCGCGAATCTGCGCGAGTCGTGCCTCGAGGTTGCGAGCGGGGCTGTACTTGATGAAGACCGACGCAGAGGGGATCGGCGGATCGTAGCGTCCCGTGCCGGGCGTTTCGGCGATCGTCACCTGCGCCTCGATCACGCCGTCCATGCTCAACAGCATTCGCTGCAGCTGCTGCTCCTTGAGGAACGTGATCTTTGCCTGCTCCTGCGCCGGCGACGTGACGAGCTGCCCCGGCGGGAACAGATCCTCGATCGTCGCGAGGTGCCGGGACGGCAGTCCGTTTTGCCGGAGCAACTCCACTGCGTCGACGAATTGCGATCGGTCGACGACGATCGTGGCCGTATCGCCTTTCGTCGTCTGCTTTTCCGCGTCGATGTGCCGGCGCATCAGCAGCGCGAGCATGCGGTTCGCTTCGGCTTCGGGCAGGTTGCCGTACAGCTCCATCCTGCAGCCGCCGAGCAGGGCGGCAACGAGCGCGAGGCAGGCGAGCCGGGGCAGTCGCGGCGTCATTGCAGGTTCGAGAGCTTGTTGATGCCCTGCGAGATCGCGCCTGCCGTCTTGGCGATCACGTCCACCTCGATCACCGAACGCAGCAGGCTCGACTGCGCCTGCAGCATGGCATCCGGCCCTTGCATCGCAAGGCCCGTGTCGCGCACCGATGCAAGCGAGGCATCGATTTTCCTGGCGCCTTTTTGCAGAGCATCGGTTGCGATGTCTTCCGGCAGCCGCTCGGCATCGCCGAAGAGCGCTTTCGTGAATGCCTCGATGTCGGCGGCGGATGGTGCTGGCTGCACCTGGCCCGCGGTGCGGCGCACGAGGCTGGCGGCAACGGTCGGATCTATTTCCATCTGAGAGAGGCTCCTAGCGAATGATGCGCCGAGCGCCGGTGGCGACGGGCGCGCGAGAGGTGGCAGCGGGCGCGGGCTGCAGCAGCGTGCGCAGCAATTGCGCTTCGCTCGATGAATCGGCTTGCAAGAGTTTGGCCGCCGCGTCGCGTTCGCCTAACCCGATGAGGATGGCCGCGTCGAGCAGTCTGCGCAGCTCGGGTGCGGCAACGAGGTCCGGCAGCGCATCGCGGATCGCGCGCGCTTCGGCGAGCAGGCCGTGATTGACGGCGGCGAGGCCGGCTTCGACGATGAGCTGGCGGGTTTCTGTATTCATGGAAATCAGATCTTCTGGATGATGCCTTGCATCATGTCTTTGATCGCCTTCAGCACGGCGCTCTGGTAGCCGATGAAAATCGAGTACTGCTGAATGGCGAACTGCGCCTGCAGCATTTTTGCGGGATCGGTCAGATCGGCCGAGTTCATTTTCGACTGCACCTCCTGCCCGGCCTGGGCCGCGATCTGGGAGAGTTCGTTGTTGACGACGTCGACGTCCATGTCCTGCCTTGGGTCTTATGCGATTGAGGGGGGATACGGGATCGGGGAACGCTCGCCGGGCTCGCGCTCACCGGCGCGGTCGTCCGGCGTCCGCCTTCTCGCCTCGCGCAGCCGAAGCTGCGTGGGGTTGCACAGATATCGCTTGCGAAAGCTGTCGGTGAAATGCGCGTGATTCGAAAAACCGCACTCGAGTGCAATGTCGAGCACGCGGTTCGAAGTGGTCAGCAGCATGTCCCTTGCGTGAGACAAGCGCTTTTCGAGCAGCCACCGCTTGGCCGAGACGCCGTATTTCTGCTGGAACAGCAAATTGAATTTGCGTAAAGGCATGTCGAACTCACGCGCGAATCGTTCGACGGACCATTGATTGAGGCAATTGGCCTCGATGAATTCGACGAATTCGGTGTCGCCGGCCATCGAATATCGCGCGAGCGCCGAGAAATAGCGGCGGTCCCATGCGAGGCAATAGGAATAGAGGAACCGCAACAGCTTGTCCGGTGCCGCGTGGGTCAGCAGCACGAGCGTCGCGATGACGCCCTCGGAAGCCGTGACGATACGAACGGGCGCCGGCAAAAAGCGTAGCTCGTGCGTGTCGTCGAGCAGGTCGACGATCTCCGGATGGAGACGCTGGAAGTCCGCCGAACGGAAATCGTTGACATACGCGTGGTCGCCGCAGCGCTCGGCCTGGACCACGGCATCGCCGCGGGTAACCGCAATGCCATGGGCCGGGATTCGATACTCCGCGTCGCGCACGAGCACGCGGCAGGGATCTTTGCCATAGAGAAAGCGTACTGGTTGCATGAAACGTGGGCCCCGGGCATCGCCAGATTGTCCAGCCGCAATCGTGAGCGATCGTGCGCGGCCCCGGTATCGGGCAGGCACCTGAAGCGGCGTCACGTGCGCTTCGCTGGCGATATCCGCAGCGCAATCGTCGATGCGCAAAAAACGCAAAAAGCGCAAATCGCCGCGCGCTTTTTGGAAGCCCCGGCGGCGAGGCATCCCTACGATTCGGTACGTCGACTCGCTGCCATTCATGCGGTGCAGTCGGACCCGATCGAAATATTTGGCCGAGGGCAAACATGGAAGAGAGCCGGACATTCAGGGAAGTCGTTACCGATTTCAAGCAGCAGGAGATGTCCTTGAAAAAAGAGGCGCGCGCTTTCGCACAGTTGCAGCACGAAATCGCGGCGCTGCGCGAGCGGGCGGATTGCGACCCGGAGGCCCGCAAGAAGCTGGCGCGGCTCGATGAGTTCATGAGCTCGGGCGGCCGGCAACTGGAGGCTCGGATCGGAGAGCAGGCAAAGAAGATCCAGAGGATTTTCATTGGAGTTGCGGATCAGTTCGCCGAAATGATCCCAAGCGGCGGTGCCGATCGCTCGGACGGGGACGCATCGCCGAAACGTGTGGCTGCCAAAAAGGCGGTTCGCAAATTTGCTTAACTTGATAACAGGAGTAAAAAATGGCAAATGCAGTTTCTATTTCGGGAGCCGCCCGAAGCGTATTTAACGATGCGCGCCTCGACGGGATCGCAGCAAAGGCGATGCAAAAGGCGGTCGAGAACAAAGAGCAGGTCCAGAAGAACGTTGAAACGATGCCCGACGGCTTCGTCCGTCTGATCCGGTTTGCCGATAACGGGCGCAGCGAGAAGCAGGCGAAGCAGATGATCGACACGGCGGGCCTGTGGACTTTCTCGAACACCGACGATTCCACTTCGTTTCGCAACAACGATTCGCCGATGGGGCGCGGCATCCTGACGATGCAGGAAATGATGGCGCTGCTCAACTACGTGGCGAATGCCGTCATGGACGACATCGACAAGGAGCAAAACGTCGCCCGCCACGCACAGGATGAGTCGAACAACGTCGCGGCCAAGATTGCGACGATCACCGACGCCACCGGTACCGCAACGCTCCCGCAGGACGTCATCGACTACCTGAAAGCCAACGGCATCCAGATCGACGGGGTCGACGTCAACAGCCTGACGACGGGCACGGAGCTGAAGAAGGACGTGCTGCAGACGATCAAGAACGCGATCGACGACCGCCAGACGCAGGCATCGAACTTCGTGCAGACGGCTCAGCTGAAGATCCAGCAGGTCATGCAGTCGTACAACATCGCCACGCAGATGGTGAACAGCCTCTTGTCGATGGCTGCGGAAATGAACAAGCAGATCGCCTCGTCGATCCGCTAAGCCGCGAGCGCGCGACGGGCGTCCTGCACGACCCTGCCCGTCGCGCCCATTCAAAGAGGGCACGAAGATGATCACGCCGAACTCCGACGCCGCTGGCGATATCGAGGTCCTCCGGCAATTTTTTTCACGCGGAGGTTCCGTGTGGATGTTGACGGACATCGACAAAAAGGATCTCGACACGCTGTACGCATACGCCACGCAGCATTTCGATGCCGGGCAGTGGCAGGAAGCGCACAACGTCTACTCGATCCTCGTGCGCGTCGACCACTGGTGCTTCGACTACTGGTTCGCACTCGGCCTCACCTGCCAGCGTATGGGCTCGCACGACGAAGCGGTGTTCTGCTTCGCGCGCGCCGGAACCATCCGTTTGGACGACCCCCGCCCGCCTTACTTCACCGGTATCAGCTGTCTTGCCCTCGATAGAGGCGAGGCCGCGAGCAAGGCATTCAACGCGGCGCTCAGATGGTGCGGCTGCGATCCGTGCTACGACGAACTCCGGGCGAGCGCGACCGATCAGCTTGCACGTTGCCCGTTACAGGAGAACTGAAACGATGTCGACGATATCGACTTTGCGGTTCATCGATCTGGCTTTTCCCGAGCCGTCGGTGCAGCCGAACGATCACGAAGGAAAGCGCGCGCGCGAAGCGCGCGGGTTGCTCGCCCTGCCCGAAGCGGTCAGCGCCGAGCGCAAGCACGGGAATCCCAGGCGCGACTGGGCCAGGCCGGCAGCCTCGGCCGCGGCAGTGTCGGCGCGCGCCGCCGCCGAGGCGATCGAGCGGGTATTCGGGCAGATCGGCAAGCCGGGCCCTCGCAACGGCGTATCGGTGCTGCGAGGCGTGGAGAAGGAGCCGATGCAATCGCTGATGCTCGCGGTGACGCTCATGTCGGTCGAGGCGCTGGGCAGCCTCGCCAATGCGACGGGCAAGGCCCTGAACATCATGGCGCAGGGCCAGCGGGCCGTCGAGCAGCACGAAGTGCAGGAGATCCGCGACCAGATCGACAAGGCCATCGAGCAGCAGAAGAAGGCCAAGAAGGCCGGCATTTTCAGCGCGATCTGCGACTGGGTGGTCTCGGCGGTGGAGGTGGTGTCGGGCGCGGCGCGCGTCGTGACGGGCGCGCTGACCGGCGACGCGATGATGGTCGCGGGCGGGGCCATGGACCTCGCCGCGGGCACGGCGGGGCTGGTCAAGGCTGCGTGCGAGACGATCGCGCTCATCGATACGAAGGATGCCGCCAAGTTCAAGGCCATTGCCGAGACGGCGGGGAAGATTCAGCTGGCCTGCGAGATCGTGGGGGCCATCGTCGACATTACGAGCGCAGCGCAGAACATGCTCGTCACCAAGGTCATTCCGAAAGCGGCGGAGAAAGTGCTGGAAGAGGGCGCCGGGCGAGTCGTGGCAACCGCCGTGAAGGACGGCTCGAAGGAAGCGCTCGAGGCGGCGGCGAAGCAGCTTGGCAAGGAGGTCGTCAAGTCCGTCTCGGAGGAGGCGCTGGACGTGCTCGGCAAGGACGTCGTCGAAAAGATCATTCAGGACGCCGTGAAGACCGCCGCCAAGAACGCGCTCGAGCGCGGCGGAGATATCGTGGCGGAGAAGCTTGCGAAGGACATCGTCAAGCAGATTCGCCGCAGCCTCATCAAGGCGATCGTGAAAGCGGCAGTCGTCACCACCGTCAACGTGACGCGCGGCGCGCTGAGCGGTGCGAACGAAGTTTTCTCGGGCGTCATTCAGATCGAGCGGGCCAGGCTGCAAAAGCAGATCGATCAACTGATCCTCGACCAGGAAATGCTCCAGGCGCTCTTCGACGATTTCGATCGGGCGAAGAAGGACACCGAGGAAAAGATGAAGGACTTGATCCATGCGCAGGGACGCGCGCTCGCGGGCGGGTCGGCCGAAATGCGGGCAACCGCGACCGTCGCGATCCGAGGGGCCGCGTCGATGGCCGGCATTGCCGCAGCCACCGTTTGAGCATTCGATTCGAGCAACAGAAACAAGGAGCAGGAAATGGCACAGATTCAACCCACAACCACGGGCCATGCCGCGTATGTCGCCCCCTCCGCGCAGTCGCGCAACGACGTTTCCGGCGGTGACGACTTTTGCGATGGCGCGCTGCAGTCGATCGACGATCTGATCGTCCTCGTCCAGAAATTCAACCTCGAAATGCGCGAGCTCGACCGCAAGGCGGCCGGCGCGATGCAGGAAGCCGACTTCAAGACCACCGTCGCGTCGTTCGAAGAACGAAAGGCGGCGATCGAGAAGAAGTTCAACGCGTCGGTGGCCCGAGCCGTCGGCTCCATTACGGCCGGCACGTTGGGCATGGTCGGTTCGGTGTCCGGCAACGAGATGGCGATGGGGCTGGCCGAGGGCGGGGGCAAGCTCGACGAAGGATTGCTCGGCTGGGCTGCCGCGGGCGAGGAGCGCGACGCCGAAGAGATGCAGATGAACGGCGAACTCAAGCAGGAATTCGCCAAGCAGTTCGGTAAGGCGGCCGACGACGCGAACGACAAGGCGCGTGACGCGTTGCGCCAGCTCGTGCAGGCGGTGGAGGATCTCGTCGCGCTGAAGGGACGTATCCAGGAGGCGGTGCGGCTTTGACGGAGCAGCCGATGACGACCGACAAGCTTGATGCGGTAACACGCTTTCTCCAGAGCCAGGGCTTCGAGCCGGCTGTCGCCTGCTTCGAGTCGAGCGATTTCGTCATCGGCTGGCGCATTCGCACACCCGAGTTCGAGCTCGTCTATCGGGTCGAGGCGGATCAACTGATCGTGTGCGATTACCAGCCGGCGGCGGGCGGACAGGCGAATGGAGCTGTCATGGCGTTCATCCGCTTCATTCACCGCATCGAACGGCATGTGCCGCAACTGGCCTCTGTGCGCGGCATGTTCATCGAGATGCTGTCCGACCCGGTGCTGACCGAGGCGCGCAAGCGGCTCGCGCGCGTGCTCGAGGCTCAGGGGGCGGATTGGCGGGAGATCGAGGGGGAGGCCTGGCTCGTCTACCCGATGCCCGTTCGCAAGCGGCGGGAAGCAGTGGGCTGAAGCAGTGGCCTGAAGCGGGCTGCCGGGCAGCGCCGGCGCCCTTGCCGGCACGGGCTCGAGCGGGGGATGTGTCGATGCGCCGCCGGCCCGGTTCGGGCAAACGGCGGCGATCGGCTAAAATGCTGATCTGCTGCCGTGTGACGCGCGCCGGTTCTCCGGTGCGCGTCCCTTATTGGAACGCCCGGCAATGCCCGCCCGCAACCAACCCGCAAGCGAACATTCCCATGAGCCAAGTATTGCGTCTCTCCGATCTGATCGCGAAAGGCTTGCTGTCCGGCAAGCGTGTTTTCATCCGCGCGGATCTCAATGTCCCGCAGGACGACCAGGGCAACATCACCGAAGACACCCGCATCCGCGCCTCCGTGCCGGCGATCCAGGCGGCGCTTGGCGCCGGCGCGGCCGTCATGGTCACGTCGCACCTGGGGCGGCCGACCGAGGGCGAGTTCAAGCCTGAGGATTCGCTCGCCCCGGTTGCGAAGCGCCTGAGCGAATTGCTCGGCCGCGAAGTGCCGCTTGTCGCGAATTGGGTCGACAACGGCGTCAACGTCGCGCCGGGCCAGCTGGTGCTGCTCGAGAACTGCCGCGTGAACAAGGGCGAGAAGAAGAATTCCGACGAACTGGCGCAAAAGATGGCCAGGCTTTGCGACGTCTACGTGAACGACGCGTTCGGCACGGCTCACCGGGCCGAGGCCACCACGCACGGCATTGCCAAGTACGCGCCCGTGGCCTGCGCGGGCCCGCTGCTCGCGGCCGAGCTCGATGCGCTCGGCAAGGCGCTCGGCAATCCGAAGCGCCCGCTCGTCGCCATCGTCGCCGGCTCCAAGGTTTCGACGAAGCTCACGATCCTCAAATCGCTCGCCGAGAAGGTCGATCAGTTGATCGTCGGCGGCGGCATTGCCAACACGTTCATGCTGGCCGCGGGGCTGCCGATCGGCAAGTCGCTCGCCGAGGCCGATCTCGTCGAGGAAGCCCGCGCGATCATCGAGGCGGCGCGCGCGCGCGGCGCCTCGGTGCCGATTCCGGCAGACGTGGTGACGGCGAAGGAGTTTTCGCCCACGGCCGCCGCCACGACGAAGCCGGTCGCGGACATCGAGGCCGACGACATGATCCTCGACATCGGCCCGCAAACCGCGCAGGCGCTCGCCTCGCAGCTCGCCAATGCGGGCACGATCGTCTGGAACGGCCCCGTGGGCGTGTTCGAGTTCGACCAGTTCGGCGGCGGCACGAAGACCCTCGCCGAGGCGATCGCGCATTCGTCGGCGTTTTCGATCGCGGGCGGCGGCGACACACTGGCCGCCATCGCGAAGTACGGCATTCACGACAAGGTGAGCTACATTTCGACAGGCGGCGGCGCGTTCCTCGAATTCCTCGAGGGCAAGAAGCTGCCGGCGGTGGAAGTGCTCGAGTCGCGGGCATAACGCGTGGCCGGGCGCATATCGCTGGCCTGCGCCCGGCGAGCGAACCGCAGGCTGCGCGCGGCGCGCGCATCCGCCCCTGGCCCGGTAACCTCGGGCGCGCGGGGCAGCCGGTTGGCTGTCCCCGATTTTCATAAAGCGACGCTGGCACGATCCGGCGCGCACTCTGTGCAAGCGCCTCGATGGCGCCCACACCGACGCATTAAAACTCGCAGCGCGTCCACCAGCGATCCAACTGAGACGAGGAGTTACATGCATCGCGCCACCAAGATTGTTGCCACCATCGGTCCGGCCTCGAGTTCGCCGGAAGTCCTGCTGCAGATGATGCAAGCGGGGCTCGACGTGGTGCGCCTCAACTTTTCTCACGGCACGGCCGATGACCACCGCCAGCGCGCCGAACACGTGCGCGAGGCCGCCCGCAAGACGGGTCGCGAGGTCGCCATCATGGCCGACCTGCAGGGGCCGAAGATCCGCGTCGGCAAGTTCGAAAACGGCAAGGTCATGCTCGCGCCGGGCGACTCGTTCATCCTCGATGCCAACTGCGAACTGGGCAACGAGGAGCGCGTCGGGCTCGACTACAGGGATCTGCCGCGCGACCTCAAATCCGGCGACGTGCTGCTGCTCAACGACGGACTCATCGTGCTGACGGTCTCCCGTGTCGTGGGCGAGGAGATCCACACCGTCGTCAAAGTGGGCGGCGAGCTCTCGAACAACAAGGGCATCAATCGCCAGGGCGGCGGACTCACCGCGCCGGCGCTGACGGCGAAGGACATGGAGGACATCCGTACGGCCATGGCGATCGGCGTCGAGTACATCGCCGTGTCGTTCCCCAAGAACGCGACCGACATGGAAATGGCGCGCCAGCTCGCGAACATTGCCGGCATGCCGTATGGCGTCAAGCCGAAGATGATCGCGAAGATCGAGCGGGCCGAGGCGATCCCGGCGCTGCAGGGCATTCTCGACGCCTCCGACGGCATCATGGTCGCCCGCGGCGATCTGGCCGTGGAAGTGGGCAACGCGGCCGTGCCCGCGCTGCAAAAGCGCATGATCCGCATGGCGCGCGATTCCAACAAGCTCGTGATCACGGCCACGCAGATGATGGAGTCGATGATCCACGCACCCGTGCCTACGCGTGCCGAAGTGTCCGACGTGGCGAACGCCGTGCTGGACGGCACCGATGCCGTCATGCTCTCGGCCGAGACGGCCGCCGGCAAGTACCCGGTCCAGACGATCGAGGCCATGGCGGCGATCTGCGTCGAAGCCGAGAAATCGGAGCATGTCGAGCTCGATCGCGATTTTCTCGATCGAACCTTTACGCGCATCGACCAGTCGATTGCGATGGGCGCGCTTTTCACGGCCTACCACCTCGGCGCGAAGGCGATCGTGGCGCTGACCGAATCGGGCGCGACGGCACTTTGGATGTCGCGCCACTGGACGCACGTGCCGATCTTCGCGCTGACCTCGCGCGTGGCGAGCGAGCGCGGGATGGCGCTCTTTCGCAACGTGACGCCGCTCGCGATCGAGCCGAACAGCGACCGGGACCAGGCGCTCAAGCAGGCGGTCGAAGTGGTGGTGGCCAAGGGTTTCGCCGCGCGCGGCGACATGGTCGTGCTGACGGTCGGCGAGCCGATGGGGCAGGCGGGTGGCACCAACACGCTGAAGATCGTGCGCGTGGGCGATAACGTCTGAGGGAAGCGCCGCGCGGCCCAAAGGGCGGCCGATGGCCTGGCCGCCCGCGAGCCGGCGCGGCCGCCGGCGCCCGCCAGCGCCCGACGCGGGGGGGGGCGGGAGCGGTTGCCGTGCGGCCCAAAATCGCGGAGCGGGGTCCGCTTCGCGATAAAATCGAGCCTATTCGCACAAAACGCACAAGAAGTGCCGCTTCGAGCACCAGGTTTCCATCTCAAGGAGTATTCAGCATGCCTCTCGTATCAATGCGTCAACTGCTGGACCACGCGGCCGAGCACGGCTACGGCCTGCCCGCATTCAACGTGAACAACCTCGAGCAGGTGCAGGCGATCATGGCGGCGGCGGACGAGGTCGGCGCACCGGTCATCATGCAGGCGTCGGCCGGCGCACGCAAGTACGCGGGCGAAGCGTTCCTGCGGCATCTGATCGAAGCGGCGGTCGAATCGTACCCGCACATCCCGGTCGTGATGCATCAGGATCACGGGCAGTCCCCGGCCGTGTGCATGGCGGCGATCCGCAGCGGCTTCACGAGCGTGATGATGGACGGCTCGCTGCAGGCGGACGGCAAGACGGTGGCTTCGTACGAGTACAACGTGGACGTATCGCGCAAGGTCGTGGAGATGGCGCATTCGATCGGCGTGACGGTCGAGGCCGAGCTCGGCGTGCTCGGCTCGCTCGAGACGATGAAGGGCGACAAGGAAGACGGCCACGGCGCGGAAGGCACGATGACGCGCGAGCAACTCCTGACCGACGTCGAGCAGGCCGCCGATTTCGTGCGCGCGACGCAGTGCGACGCGCTCGCGATTGCGATCGGCACTTCGCACGGCGCGTATAAGTTCACGAAGAAGCCGACCGGCGACATCCTCGCCATCGAGCGTATCAAGGAGATCCACGCGCGCATTCCGAACACGCACCTCGTGATGCATGGTTCGTCCTCGGTGCCGCAGGAACTGCTGGCGGAGATCCGCGAGTTCGGCGGCGACATGAAGGAAACGTACGGCGTGCCCGTGGAGGAAATCCAGGAGGGCATCAAGCACGGCGTGCGCAAGATCAACATCGACACCGATCTGCGGCTTGCGATCACGGGCGCGATCCGCCGCTACTTCGCCGAGAACCCGAGCAAGTTCGATCCGCGCGACTATTTGAAGCCCGCACGCGAGGCGGCGAAGAAGGTCTGTGTCGACCGCTATCGCGCGTTCGGCTGCGAGGGGCAGGCGGGGAAGATCAAGCCGATGCCGCTCGACAAGATGGCCGAGAAGTACAAGTCCGGCGAGCTGACGCAGGTCGTGCGCTAAGCGCGCGCCGCGCAGGCTGTGCCGGAAGGTGCCGCCGGTGCCGGCTGCCGTTGCCCCGCTGGGCGGCGGCAGGCCGGCCCGATGGCCGATGCAGTGCTTCGCCGTTCCCCGCCGCAGCGATGGGAACGGCGTTTGTGTTTTGTCATGCAGAATGCAGCATGCCGTACCCGGTCTTGCCGGCGCGGCGCGGCGCGGGAAGTTTCCCCGGCGCCCGAGCGCTGAACCCGAGCCGGGGGCGATGCCCGACGGGGCAGCAGTTGGTGCTTTTACCGGTTTTCACTTACTGACGATCTACGACGATGTCTACCCTTTACGAATCTTCGCTCCGTTCGCTGCCTCTCCTTGGCCGCGGCAAGGTCCGCGACAACTACGCGGTCGGTTCGGACCAGCTTCTGATCGTCACGACCGATCGCCTCTCGGCGTTCGACGTGATCATGGGCGAGCCGATTCCCGACAAGGGCCGCGTGCTCAACCAGATGTCGAACTTCTGGTTCGAGCGGCTGAAGCACATCGTGCCGAACCATTTGACCGGCGTCGAGCCGGAGACGGTGGTGGCACCCGACGAGATCGAGCAGGTGAAGGGCCGGGCCGTGGTGGTGAAGCGCCTGGAGCCCGTGCTGATCGAAGCCGTCGTGCGCGGCTATCTGGCCGGCAGCGGCTGGAAGGACTATCAGGCGACGGGTGCGGTATGCGGCGTGAAGCTGCCGGCGGGCCTCGCCAATGCGCAGAAGCTGCCCGAGCCGATCTTCACGCCGGCTGCCAAGGCCGAGCTCGGCCAGCACGACGAGAACATCACGTTCGAGGAGACCGAGCGCCGCATCGGCACCGAGCTCGCGGCGACGATCCGCGACATCTCGATCAAGCTTTACCAGGAAGCGTCCGAATACGCCGCCACGCGCGGCATCATCATTGCCGATACGAAGTTCGAATTCGGGCTCGACAACAAGGGCCGGCTCTTCCTCATGGACGAGGCGCTGACCGCTGATTCGTCGCGTTTCTGGCCTGCCGACCAATACCAGGTGGGCAGCAACCCGCCGTCGTTCGACAAGCAGTTCGTGCGCGACTGGCTCGAGACGCAGCCGTGGAACAAGACTGCGCCCGCGCCGGCGCTGCCGGCCGAGGTCGTGGCCAGGACGAGCGACAAGTACCGTGAGGCGCTCGAGCGCCTCACCGGGCAGACGCTGGCATGAGGGATCGGCCGGCGCGCCGGCGAGCGGCGCACCGGCATTGAAGACGCGAAGGAAGACCGCACTATGAGCGAAGCAGTTCAGTCCGCCCATACGCACAGCGCGCCGCTCGTGGGCGTGGTGATGGGATCGAGTTCCGATTGGGACGTGATGAAGCAGGCCGTGGCGATCCTGCAGGAGTTCGGCGTGCCCTACGAGGCACGCGTGGTTTCGGCGCACCGCATGCCCGACGAGATGTTCGCTTATGCCGAGGCGGCGCGCGCGCGCGGGCTGCGCGCGATCATCGCCGGTGCGGGCGGCGCGGCGCACCTGCCCGGCATGCTGGCCGCGAAGACGACGGTGCCGGTGCTCGGCGTGCCGGTGGCGAGCAAGTACCTGAAGGGCGTCGATTCGCTGCATTCGATCGTGCAGATGCCGAAAGGCGTGCCGGTGGCGACGTTCGCGATCGGCGAGGCCGGCGCGGCCAATGCAGCGCTCTTTGCCGTCTCGCTCCTGGCGGGCACCGACGACACCTACGCGGCGCGCCTCGCGGTGTTCCGCACGCGCCAGAACGAGGCGGCCCACGCGATGGTGCTGCCCGCGCTGTGATCGCGCACCGATCGCGAGCGAAACGAAACCCCACTGAGATGAGTCCAGACAATCCCCCCGTTTCTCCGATACTGCCGGGCGCATGGCTCGGCATGATTGGCGGCGGCCAGCTCGGCCGCATGTTCTGCTTCGCGGCCCAGGCCATGGGCTACCGCGTGGCCGTACTCGACCCCGATCCGTCGAGCCCGGCTGGCAGCGTGGCCGACCGCCACCTGCGCGCCGCGTACACGGACGAAGCCGCGCTCACGGAGCTCGCGCGGCTTTGTGCGGCCGTATCGACCGAGTTCGAAAACGTGCCGGCCGCGAGCCTCGATTTTCTCGCGCGCACCACGTTCGTGAGCCCCGCCGGCCGCTGTGTCGCGATCGCGCAGGACCGTATCGCGGAGAAGCGCTTTATCGAGCGCTGCGGCGTGCCCGTCGCGCCGCATCTCGCGATCGAATCCAGCGAGGCGCTCGCGGCACTGACCGACGACGATCTGGCGGCTGTGCTGCCGGGCATCCTGAAAACGGCGCGGCTCGGCTACGACGGCAAGGGCCAGGTGCGCGTGGCGAGCCCCGATGCGGTGCGCGATGCGCACAACGGCCTCGGCGGCGTACCCTGCGTGCTCGAAAAGCGCCTGCCGCTGAAGTTCGAGGTGTCCGCCCTGATCGCGCGCGGCTGCAACGGCGCGACCGCCGTTTATCCGCTGGCGCAGAATACGCACCGTCAGGGCGTACTCTCGCTCACGGTCGTACCCGCGCCCGACGCCGGGCCGACACTCGTCGGGCAGGCGCAGCAGGCGGCGATCCGCATTGCCGATGCACTCGGCTACGTGGGCGTGCTCTGCGTGGAGTTTTTCGTGCTCGAAGACGGCTCGCTCGTGGCCAACGAGATGGCCCCGCGCCCGCACAATTCGGGACACTACACCGTCGATGCCTGTGCCGCGAGCCAGTTCGAGCAGCAGGTGCGCGCGATGACGGGCATGCCGCTCGGCGATACGCGCCAGCATTCCCCGGCCGTCATGCTCAATATTCTCGGCGACGTCTGGTTCTCCAGCGGTGGACCATCCGGCACGCCCGGGGCGCAGGCGAGCGCCCCCGTCACGCCGCCCTGGCAGGAAGTGGCGGCCATGCCGACGGCGCGGCTGCATCTGTACGGCAAAGAGGATGCACGGCCGGGCCGCAAGATGGGCCATATCAACTTCACCGCGGCGACGCTCGACGAGGCACGCACGGCCGCACGCGATTGCGCGCGTCTTTTGCACATTTCCCTGGCCTAGCCGGACGCACGATCGATGTCGTTCTCACACGAGACCCCCGCCGGCGTTGCCGTTAGCGCAGCGCAGATCGAAGAGGCTGCCGCGCTGCTCGACGCGGGCGAACTCGTCGCGTTTCCGACGGAAACGGTCTATGGGCTTGGCGGCGACGCCGAGAATCCGCAGGCCGTCGCGCGCATCTATGCGGCGAAGGGGCGACCGGCCAATCATCCGGTCATCGTTCACCTTGGCCCGCAGGGCGATCCGCAGTACTGGGTCGAGCATCTGCCGCCCGATGCGCGCAAGCTCATCGACGCTTTCTGGCCGGGGCCACTCACGCTGATTCTCAAGCGCGCCGCGCATATTCCGGCGGCCGTGAGCGGCGGGCAGGATTCCGTGGGCTTGCGCGCGCCATCGCACCCGGTGGCGCAGGCGCTGCTCGATGCCTTCTCGGCGCGCCGCGGCGGGCATGGCGGCGTGGCGGCGCCGTCGGCCAACCGCTTCGGCCATGTGAGCCCGACCACGGCTCAGCACGTGCGCGACGAGTTCGGCAACACGGTGCACGTGCTCGACGGCGGGGCCTGCGAGGTGGGAATCGAATCGACGATTCTCGATCTTTCGCGCGGCTTTCCGGCGCTGCTGAGGCCGGGCCGCGTGACGCCGCGCGAAATTGCCGACGTCCTCGGCATGGCCCCGCGCCTGCCCGATGGCGGCGATGCGACGGCACCGCGCGCCTCGGGCACGCTCAAAGCGCATTACGCGCCGCGCACGCCGCTTGCGCTCGCACCGTTCGAGACCCTGGAGCCCCTGCTGGCCGCGGCGCGCAGTGCCGGCGCCGAGGTCGCGCTCGTCGCCCGCGTCTCGCGCGCCGGCGCCTGGGCCGATGCGCCCGGCGTGCGCTTCGTGGCTGCGCCCGAAGATCCGCACGTCTATGCGCGCGAGCTCTACGGCATGCTGCGCGCGCTGGACCGTGCCGACGTCTCGCGCATTCTGGTGGAGAAGCTGCCCGACACGCCCGAGTGGATCGCGGTCAACGATCGGCTGGGCCGCGCGGCCGCGGCGTTCGAAGCCAGTCACTGAGCAGCGCACGGAGTCGCAAAAAGCGCAAACCGCCTGGACGTTGCCGGCCAGGCGGTTTGTTTTTTGGGGCGCCGGGCTTTCCGGGCGCCGGGCATCCGGCCTTAGTGGCCGATGCCTGCCGCCGCGACCTTTTGCTCGACCTGCTGAGCGAACAGCGCGTGCAAGTGCGTGGTGGGGTGGATCGAGTCGGCGAACATGTAGCTCTGATCCGCGCCTGCGACGGTGTAGACGTCGCGTGAGCAAAAGAGCGACGACGCCAGCGACGCACCGAATTGCGCGGGCGTTTCGCCGGCCGGCACGGCGCTCGGATTGGCCGTGGCATAGGCGGTGGCCCTCGTCTGCATCAGCGTCAGGTTGCAGCCGGTGCCCGTGTTCGAGACCGAAAAGCCGTTCGCCGCATAGTTCGTCACGACGTTATCGATGAACGTGAACGAATCGACGAAGATGACCTTGCTCATCAACCCGCCTGCGTTCAGTGCGGCGGACAGCGCCGTATTGAAGGCGCCGCTGAGCGTGGTGAGCAGCGTGCCGCCGTCCGACGACGCAAGCCCGGCCGGCGTCTTGCCGATGTCGGGCACGTTGACGACGACGACTTTCGTCGCGCCGTTGCTCAATACCGTCCCGACGACACCGGCGAGCGCTGTGGCGGCAGTCACCACATTGGCCGCCTGCTGCGAGGCGGTGCTCGGATTCGCCGCGATGGTCTGCGCGGCGAGTATCACGTCGTTGGCTCCCCCTTGCACCAGAACCAGTTGTCCGCTGTTGAAGCTGCCGTATTGCGTCAGGTAGTTCTGCACCTGCGTGGCGACGGGCACGGTCGTGAGCGTCGGATAGCTGCTGCCGGGCTGGAGCGCCACGCGTGCGCCGCCTTGCGCGTAGCCGAGGCCACCCTTCGCGGTCGTGGTCGTGCCGAAGCCGCCGGTGACGGCCGGCGTCAGGTTATCACCGTAATAGGTTGCGACAACCTGTGTCCAGACGTCGCCAGGATTCGTCGTGAAGCGGCCGCCGCCGAAGTTGGGCAGCACGTAGTCCGAGTAGGTGCCCACGTCCGAAAGGCTGTCGCCGAACGAAACGACTTTCAGCGAGACACCGCCGGCCGGCGTCGAGCTCGACGATGAACCGCCGTCTCCGCCGCCGCCGCAGGCGGCGAGCAGCGCGAAGGCGGCGCTGGCCAGCAGACCCTGCGCGGCGCGCAGCAGGGGGGTCGGGCGTTGTGGTTTGTTATGTCCTTCCATCGACTTCATCTCCTCGTTAGATGCGGCCAAGCCGTAGTGTGTGGTTTTCTGAAGCAAGGTATGCGCCGCGCCTCACGCGCGCGGTGGCACGGATTTGCGCGCCTTTGAGGTACCGGCTGCCGGGGAGCCGCTACCCTGCGGAGGCCCGCTGGCCCGACCGGAGCCGGCCTGACGGGCATGGAACGCGACCGCCCATTCGGGCGGCGCGAAAAGCGCGCGGAACTTGTCGGCAACGCTGCCCGCGCGGGCGAGATCGGCGAACATCGACGCCCATTCGTGAAACGTCGCGCGCAGCGGGTTGTGCGTGGAGAACCGCTCGACGATGCCGTACTGCGGCGGATCGGCCGGATCTTCGGCAACGTAGCTGCCGAAAAGCCGGTCCCACACCACGAGCACGCCCGCGTAGTTGCGATCGAGATAACGCGGGTTGCGCGCGTGATGGCAGCGGTGTGTCGACGGCGTATTGAGCAGGTATTCGAGCCAGCCGAGCCGGCCGATCGCCTGGGTGTGCACAAAGAACTGGAAGGCGAGATTGACGAGCACGATCGCGACGATCTGCTGCGGCGGAAAGCCGAGCACGGCGAGGGGCGTCCAGAAGAGCCACATGCCCGCGATGGGATACATGAGGCTCTGACGGAAGGCGGTGGAGAGGTTGAGCCGCTCCGAGGAGTGGTGGACGACGTGCGCGGCCCATAGCCAGCGCACGCGGTGGCTCATGCGGTGAAAGACGTAGTAGAGCAGATCCTGCGCGAGGAAGAGCACGACGAACGACACCCAGCCCGGGTGCCAGTCGAACAGCCGCCAATGCTCGAACACATAGGCATAGACCGGTACGACCGCCAGCCACGCGAGCTTGTCCGCGCCCTGGTGCATGAGAGCGAGCGCCGCATTGCAAAGCGTGTCGCGCCAGTCGTAGAGCCGGGCGCCCGGCCGCCGGCGCGCGAGGTGCCGCGCCTCCCAGCCGATGCAAGCGAGAAAGACGGGCGCCATGGCAATGAGGAGCAATTCGGCGTCGAATTGCATGGACGTCTTCCTCCAGATCTTTTCCTTGGTTTTGTTGCAGCGTGTGCTGCTGTCCCCTTTATCGACGCGGCAAGAGGCAGGCGAAGCGCCGAGGCGCCCGCGCCGGCCGGCGTACGGTGGACGTACGTCATGGCGGCAGCGTCGATGCCCGACAGCGTACACGCTCGCCCTCGCCGCGGGCGAGGCTTTGTCGTAGAAGGAATATTCGATCGATTCACCGCGGCCTGCCCCGGCAGGGCGGCCGGGGAGGCAAGCGCCATGCCGCGCGCCGTCTTGCACGCTCATGCGCCCTCGCGAGGGGCCATCAGCGCATGCCGCGGTAGACCCATTCGAGCAGTGCGTCATGAGCCGCGCGCGCGGCTGCGGCGTGTTCGTCGTTGATGAGGCTTACGACGACGTAGCTTTCCCCGTTCGCGGCCGCGACATAACCTGCGATCGCCCGCACGTCGCGCAGCGTGCCCGTCTTGATGTGGGCGCTGCCGAGCACGGGCTCGTTGCGCAGGCGGTTGCGCATCGTGCCGTCGACGCCTGCCACGGGCAGCGATTCGACGAAGGACTGGGCCACAGGGCTTGCGTTCGCGGCCTGCAGCAGCTCCGCAAGGCCGAGCGCGCTTACGTGCTCGTCGCGCGAAAGCCCCGAACCGTTGGCGAGCGTCAGCGAAGGCATCGACAGCCCTTGCCCGTGCAGAAAGCGCTCGATCGACTCGGCCGACTTCTCGGGCGTGGCCGGCGGCTTTTGCGCGACGGCGCCGATCGTAAGGAACAGGTTGCGGGCCATCACGTTGTTGCTGAACTTGTTGATGTCGCGGACGATGTCCGAGAGTACGGGCCCGTGATGCGTGGCGACGAGCCGGGCACCGAGCGGCACGGCGCCTTCGTGGGTCGTGCCCTTGAACGTTCCGCCCTGCTGCCGCCAGAGCGCCAGGAAGCCGCCCGCGAAGAACGCGGTGTGGTCGAGCACGGCGAGATTGACCGTGCGGGGGCCGCAGCGCAGCGGGTAGTCGCCCGAGAAAAGCGCGTCGACGGTGCCGTCGGGCTGAGGTGTGACGCTCGGCGTCAGGGCGTCGGTGGAGACGCAGGCGCCGGGCGTTGCCCGAAGCGCATTGTCGATCTTGAGCTGGGCAAGCGGCGGCAGCACGTCCACGGCCACCGCGCCGCCGCCCGATGGCGTCAGCGTGAACGAAAGCGATTTGAACGCGTAGAGCAGCGGGTCGGGGCCGACGTTATAGGGCGCGTTCGTGTCGTCGTCGAACGGCGGCAGATCGCGCGTGGACGGCGCGAAAAAGCGCTTGTCGAGCACGAGCGCGCCGTCGATCCCCCTGATGCCGGCCTTGCGGATCTTGTCGACGAGTTCGACGAGCTCTTCGGGGACGAGCTTCGGATCGCCTGTGCCCTGGATGTAAAGATCGCCGTGCAGCACGCCATCGGGATCGACCGTACCGTCCGCATAGGCGCGCGTGCGCCAGCGATAGTCGGGGCCGAGCATCGAAAGCCCGGCGTAGGTCGTGACGAGCTTCATCGTCGATGCGGGCAGCATCGCCTTCGTGGCATTGAGCGCGACGAGCGGCGTGGCGTTGCCGATGCGTTCGATGACGACGCTCACCGAGGCCAGCGGCACGTGCGCGCGCTCGAGCGCGCGCGCGACGGAGCCGGGCAGCTCGGTCGACACGTTGACGCGGGGCGCACGCTTGAGCTTTCTGGCGTCGGCGGGGGCCGCCGCCGCGAGCGCGACGGCGACGCCGAGCGCCGTGGCCGCGCGCGCGAACGCGCCGTGCGCGCGGCCACGGCGCGGCGCGGAAATCGGTTGCCGCGAGACCGCGGCGGTCGCGGTAGTCGCTACCCGCCGGCTCGGCGGGTAGCAAAGGAGCGAGGAGAGGCGAGCGAAGAGCGAAACGGGCGTCATGAAAGCACGGAAGAATCGGGATGAAGCCGCCGCCGGCCGGCGCGTACGGCGTATGACAGAATCGGAGCGGGAGCGCCGGCGACCCCGATCGTTGCCCCTGCGGCAGACATGCGGAGCAGGTGGCATTGTAGAGCCCCGCGCGTTCCGAAAGGGCGCCGCCGAGCAAGCCCGCTACAATGCGTTCCATTACTCACAACGGGTGGCACGGCGAGCGATGCGGATACTGCTGGTCGAAGACGACAGGATGATTGCCGATGGCGTGCGTAAGGCCCTGCGCGGCGAGGGGTTCGCCGTCGACTGGGTGCAGGATGGCGAGGCGGCGCTCATGGCGGCGGGCGGCGAGCCCTATGACCTCGTGCTGCTCGATCTCGGGCTGCCGAAGCGCGACGGGCTCGACGTGCTGCGTGCGATGCGCGCGCGCGGGCTGACGATACCGGTGCTGATCGTCACCGCGCGCGACGCTGTGGCCGAGCGCGTGAAGGGCCTCGACGCTGGTGCCGACGATTACCTGGTCAAGCCGTTCGACCTCGACGAGCTCGGCGCGCGCATGCGCGCGCTGATTCGCCGCCAGGCCGGCCGCAGCGAATCGCTGATCCGGCACGGCTCGCTGACGCTCGACCCCGCCGCGCACCAGGTCATGCTCGACGGGGAACCCGTCGCGCTCTCCGCGCGCGAATTCGCCCTCCTCGAGGCCCTGATCGTCCGGCCCGGCGCAGTGCTCTCGAAAAGTCAGCTCGAGGAGAAGATGTACGGCTGGGGCGAGGAAATCGGCAGCAACACCGTCGAAGTCTATATCCACGCGCTGCGCAAGAAGCTCGGCGCCGAACTCATCCGCAACGTGCGCGGGCTTGGCTACATGATCGTCAAAGACGCATGAGCGCGGTGTTTTCTTCCGGTATGTTCCTCATGCGTTCGATTCGCCATCAATTGCTGTTCTGGTTGCTTGCAATCGTCGTCGCGGGCGTGGGCGCGGCCGGCTGGCTCATCTATCGTCAGGCGCTTGCCGAGGCAAACGAGCTTTTCGACTATCAGTTGCAGGAGATCGCGGCGGCATTGCCGTCCGAACCGTTCTCGCAGATCCTCGGCGCGCACAAGGAGGCGGACGAAGGCATCGTCATCCAGATCTGGAGCCGCACGGGCGCGCTGATGTACTACTCGCATCCGCGCGCGCCGCTCGCGCCGCGCGCGGAGCTCGGGTTCTCGACCGAGCGCACCGAGCGCGGCGACTGGCGCGTCTACGGTGCGATCGTCGGCGACAACGTCGTGCAGCTTGCACAGCCAGTCTCGGTGCGCAACCGGCTTGCGGCGAACGTCGCGTTGCGCACGCTCTGGCCGCTCATCGTGCTTCTGCCGCTGCTCGGCTTCGCGGTGTGGGCCATCGTCGGGCGCGGGCTCGCTCCGCTGGCCCGAGTTGCACGCGCGCTCGACACGCGGCGCCCGGACGCGCTCGAGGCGCTGCCCGACCGCAGGTTGCCGCTCGAGGTGCAGCCGCTCGTGCGCGCGCTCAATGGCCTGCTCGCACGGCTCACGGAGTCGCTCGACACGCAGCGCGCGTTCGTTGCCGATGCCGCGCACGAGCTGCGCACGCCGCTCGCGGCCGTGCAGATCCAGTCGCAGCTCGTCGCGCGCGCGCAAGACGACGCTTCCCGCCGCGAGGCGCTTGCGGACTTGCAAGCGGGTGTCACGCGCGCGACGCGCCTCGCCGAGCAACTGCTCGCGCTCGCGCGTGCCGAGCCGGGGGCGGGCGCCGTCAAGGAGCCCGTCGATCTGCGCCTGCTGCTGGCCGAATGCGTGGCCGCGCATGCGCCGCTCGCGGGGCTCGGCGGCGTGGATCTCGGCTTCGAGCAGGCCGAGCCGGCGACGGTCGCCGCCGATGCCGACGCGCTGCGCGTGATGTTCGGCAATCTGCTCGACAACGCCATCAAGTACACGCCGGGTGGCGGGCGGGTAGACGTGTCCCTCGCCGCCGACGAAAACGGCCGTCCCGTGGTGCGCATCGCCGATAGCGGCCCCGGGATACCGGCTGAGGAGCGCGGGCGCGTGTTCGACCGTTTCTATCGTGACGCATCGGCGCGCGCGCGCACCGACGTGTCGGGCAGCGGTCTCGGCCTTGCGATCGTCAAGCGTGTCGCCCGCCAGCATGGCGCGGCGGTGGAGCTCGGCGAGGCGCCGCTCGGCGGCCTGCTCGTGACCGTGCGTTTCTGAGCGGGGGCGGCCGTTGTTGCGCGGCCCGCAAGAAACGGTCGCAATCGTTAAGTCTCCTTTAAGACGGCGAAATTATTCTGCGTTCGTCAAGCAAGGAGGCCCACACGATGAACACCAAGGCTTTGTCTCGCGGGGCGGTCGCGATCGCGGTCGCCGTCGCATTGTCCGCAGGCTATGTGGCCGGCACGCGCCACGCCGATCCTCAGATCATTGCATCGGCGCAGGCGGCGCCGATGATGCCGGCCGAGGCGGCGGCCAAGACGGGCATTCCCGATTTCTCGGGGCTCGTCGAAACGTACGGTCCGGCGGTCGTCAACATCAGCGCGAAGCATGTCGTGAAGCGCCAGACGCGGCGCTCGACACAGCAGTTGCCGATCGATCCGAGCGATCCGTTCTACCAGTTCTTCAAGCGCTTTTACGGCCAGTTCCCCGGCTTCGGCGACGACACGCCACAGCAGGACGACGTGCCGAGCGCTAGCCTCGGCTCGGGCTTCATCATCAGCAGCGACGGCTACATCCTGACGAACGCGCATGTCGTGGACGGCGCCAATGTCGTGACGGTCAAGCTCACCGACAAGCGCGAATTCCGCGCCAAGGTCGTGGGTACCGACAAGCAGTCGGACGTCGCCGTGCTGAAGATCGACGCATCGAACCTGCCGATCGTCAAGATCGGCGATCCGAAGCAAAGCAAGGTCGGCCAGTGGGTGGTCGCGATCGGTTCGCCGTACGGTTTCGAGAACACGGTGACCTCGGGCATCATCAGCGCGAAGGGGCGTTCGCTGCCTGAAGAGAACTACACCCCGTTCATCCAGACCGATGTACCGGTGAACCCGGGCAACTCGGGTGGCCCGCTCTTCAACCTGCAAGGTCAGGTGATCGGCATCAACTCGATGATCTACTCGCAAACGGGCGGCTTCCAGGGCCTGTCGTTTGCGATTCCGATCGACGAGGCGATGCGCGTGAAAGACGAGCTCGTAAAGACGGGGCATGTGAGCCGCGGCCGGCTCGGCGTGGCCGTGCAGGGCGTCAATCAGACGCTCGCGAACTCGTTCGGTCTGCAAAAGCCGATGGGCGCGCTCGTGAGTTCGGTCGATCCGGGCGGGCCGGCCGCGAAGGCCGGGCTGCAGGCCGGTGACGTAATTCTGGCCGTGAACGGCGTGGCAGTCGACGATTCGACGGATCTGCCCGCGCAGATCGCGGCCATGAAGCCGGGGACGAAGGCCACGCTCGACATCTGGCGCGACAAGTCGAAAAGGCAGCTCGCGGTGACGCTCGGCTCGCTCTCGGACACGAAGGTGGCCGACAACGGGACCAAGAGCATCGAGCCGACGCGCCTCGGCGTCAGCGTGCGAGCCTTGACGCCGCAGGAAAAGAGCAGCGCCTCGCTCTCGCACGGTCTGCTCGTGCAGCAGTCGTCGGGGCCCGCCGCCAGCGCCGGCATTCAGCCCGGCGACGTGATTCTCGCCGTGAACGGCAACCCGGTGACATCGCCGGCGCAACTGAGCCAGATCATTTCGAAGGCGGGTTCCAGCGTCGCGCTGCTGATTCAACGCGACAACGCCCAGATCTTCGTGCCGGTCGATCTGGGTTGATCGGACGCCCGCATGCCTTCGCGCCGCGGGCGCGGGCATGCGGGCATGCGGGTTGCTGCCCCAAACCCGAGGAAGCATTCCGAAAACGGCGGGCAATGCCGGCAGGGTGGCCGGGCGGTTCGGGTCCGGCACCGGGCCGTACGCCGGCGCGAGTCCCGCGGCAAGCAAAAAAGGAGCGATGCCATGAAAACGCAGATCAGCACACCGATGGGGGTGGCCGCGGCAGCCGCGGCGATCCTGCTGGCATGTGCCGGCGGCGCGTTTGCGCAAAGTTCGGACGCCACCGTCGGCGGCTCGACCACCGACATGACGAGCGCGGGCAACACCAACGGCGGCGGGCTGCCGCAAATCCAGCACCAGGGCTCGATCGACTACGTATCGGGCGGCGTGGGGCTCGACGAATCGACCGCGCTCAAGCAAGCCGCGCGCACCTGGCCCCTCGCGCTGCGTTTCACGGGCCCGACGGCCGATTACCTCGCCGACGTCCACGTGCGCATCGTGGGCGCCCAGAATGCCGAAGTCTTCGCCGCCGATTCGCGCGGCCCCTATATGCTCGTGAAGTTGCCGCCGGGACGTTATACCGTGCATGCGCGCTACAAGGACCAGGAGCAGACGCGCGCGGTCAACGTCGGCAACCGCGGCGGTGCCCACGCGGATTTTCACTGGAACACGCAGTAGCGTGCATCCGGCCCGCGCAAGCGAGCGGGCTTTGTCTGATAATGGAAGCCACGGGCGCCCCCGTGGCTTTTTTGCATCGCCGCAACTCGAACAAGGGGCAGCCGCCAGGAACGTCGCCAGGGGAAAGGGGAATTGCCATGACGAACGATGCTTCCCACCGCGTCGAGATCGAGCCGAATCGGCATCGCCTGCGTGTCATTCACCGGGGGATCACGATCGCGGATACGTCCCGGGGCTATACGCTCAGGGAGACGGGGCTGCCCGACGTCTTCTACTTCCCGCGCGAGGACGTGAACATGACTCGCTTCGAGCCGTCGGATCACCGGACTCACTGCCCGTATAAGGGCGATGCCTCGCATTACCACTTGCGCAACGAGGAGGACGGTATCGTCGAGAACGCCGCCTGGAGCTACGAGGCGCCTTTCGATGCCGCGTCGCGCGTGAAGGGCTACCTCGCCTTTTACCCGTCGCGCGTCGACCGTATCGATCAGACCTCCTGAGTATCGGAGCTCGCCGGACCGAGGGACTGCCGTGGAACTGACCGACGCGCTGCACATCTCACTACGCCCCGCAGGCGTCGCACAGGCGCTTTGCGACAGTACGCTTGTGCGCGCGAGCCTCGAAAACTGCGATTCGTTCACGAAGCTGGCAAGCGGCGAGTACACGTTGACGCTGACGGTACCGGTCGGCCCGCTCCGTGCACGCTACGACGTTCGCGCACGCGTGACGAGCAGCGATGCATCGTCGCCCGACGGCGCCCCCGCCGGGTTGCACTGGACCGTCAACTTCAAGGCGACCGCTGCGGGCGTCGGGGCGTTGCGGGGGCAGGTGGAGGTGGTGCTCGGCAGCGGTGCGTCGGGCAATGAGTCCGGTAACGCTCGCGGTAATGATGCCGATCTCGACGCAGGCAGCCTGGAGGCGAACGACACGCGCGTCGACTATGCGATCTGGGCAACGTTGACGGGCCCGCTCGCCGAGCTGCCCCCGCGCCAGATCGAGCAGGCGCTCCATGGGCTCGCGGAAGATTTTTTCGCCGAGTTCGGCGCGGTGGTCGAGGCCAAGTACGGCCGGGCCCCGAACCGCGCCCGGCCGGCGGGGCAGGCCCGGCGGCGGCACGTCTTCCTGCGGCCGATCAGCCTTGCCGGCGCCTCGCGCCGTTCGTCCCAAGACGACGCCTCCGACCTCGCTGGCCACCGATCGGGTGCTGCTTTTCTTGGTCACCGCGAAGCCGTCAGGCCCGATAGACCCACGTCGCAGCCGATGCCGCTCTGGCTGTGGGCGATCGTGATCGCCGTCGTCGCGCTCGTGCTCTACGCTTTTCATCGGTTGCAATAGCGGGACAATAGCAATAGCGTGACGAGGTGCGACGTGCGCTGCGGCTGCTCGCGACGGCTTCAATGCGCGGGCTCCGCGGGCGCTTGCAGGCCGTGCTCGCCGCGCTTGCCGCCGCGAAGGGCGGTTGCCGTTCGCAGCGTTTCGATGCAGGCCTCGACGAACGCGTCGGCCTGGGCCGCATAGTCGATCGACGGCGGCATCATCAGCGCGTCGCGCAGGCAGCCGCCGATGAACGCATGCACGAAGAGCGCCGCGCGCTGAGTATCGAGATCGGCCGGCAACTGGCCGACCTCGATGGCGAGCCGCAAGTCCGTGCCGATCTTGCCGATACCCTCTTCCATGCTCGTCTGATGGCGCGCCTTGACGGGCCCCATTTCGTCGACGAACTCGCATTTGAGAAAAAGGATGTCGAACACCCGCCGCCGCCGTGGATCGGTCGTCACGGCGCGCAGGCACCATTTGAGCTTGTCCGCCAGCCCGCGCAGCGGGTCCACGGGCTGCCCGCGTTCCTCGGCGAGTTCATCGAGCGGCAGCAACACCCGGTCGAACATGGCCGTGAACAGTTCCCCTTTGTTTGCGAAGTGCCAGTAGATGGCGCCGCGCGTGACGCCCGCCGCCGCGGCGATGTCGGCCAGCGACGTGCGCGACACCCCCTTGTCGTGGAAAACCTGCTCCGCCGCATCGAGGATGCGGTTGCGCGTCTCGCGCGCTTCTTCCTTCGTTCGTCTCGCCATGTTGCCTGCCCGCATCAGGGGCGCTCGTCTGTCTATTAATGCGGTTGTAAGCGTCGGACCGCTCGAATCATCGTTTACGGCGCGTTACAAAAGCCGATTTTTGCCACTGGCTGTCATTTCGCGCAACGAAAAGCTTTTACATACATCTGCGAATGTATATACAATACCGGTTCGCTTTTGAATGGTCCAGACGGGATTGCCGGTAATATCCGTCACTGACCGTCGGTGGCCCGCGCTCCCGAGCGGCTTTCGCTCGTTTTTACCTGTTTGCGCGCCGCACGACGGATCTCCCGGTCCGACTGCCGAGCCTGTGGGCGGCCGGCCGTTCGCCATGTACCTGTCGGCGTTCATCAAGCTTTTGTCGCACCGCGCGCCCCGTGGGGATGGGGTATCGCGGGACTACTTGTTCCCAGTCATTGACCAGAGGTCGCTCCATGCGTGTCGAACCGGTTCCTCTTCGCCTAATCAGTGTCGCGACGGCTGCCGTGCTCCTTGCAGCGTGCGGACAAAAACAATCGGCGCCGCCGCAGCAGACGCCCGAGGTCGGTGTCGTCACCGTGCAGACCAGCGCCGTGCCGGTCGTCACCGAACTGCCGGGCCGCACGAATGCCTTCCTCGTGGCACAGGTGCGCGCACGCGTGGACGGCATCGTCCTGCGCCGCGAGTTTACGGAAGGCAGCGAAGTGAAGGCGGGCCAGCGTCTTTACAAGATAGACCCGGCGCCTTACATCGCCTCGCTCAATAGCGCGAAGGCGGCACTCGCCAAGGCCGAGGCCAATCTCGCCAGCACGACGGCGCAGGCCGAACGCTACAAGGTGCTCGTGGCGGCGAACGCCGTCAGCAAACAGGACTACGACAACGCGGTGGCGTCGCAGAAGCAGGCGGCGGCGGATGTCGGGTCCGCCAAGGCATCGGTCGACACGGCGCAGATCAATCTCGGCTACACGGACGTGGTGGCGCCGATCACCGGGCGCACGGGCGTCTCGCAAGTGACGCCGGGCGCCTATGTGCAGGCGAGCGCGGCCACGCTGATGGACACGATCCAGCAGCTCGACCCCGTCTACGTCGACCTTACGCAGTCGAGCCTCGACGGGCTGAAGCTGCGCCGCGAGATCCAAGCCGGCCGCCTGAAGACGAACGGGCCCGGCGCCGCGAAGGTCTCGCTGATCCTCGAGGACGGCCAGACCTATTCCGAGAAGGGCAAGCTGCAATTCACCGACGTCACCGTCGATCAGTCGACCGGCTCCGTCACGCTGCGCGCGATCTTCCCGAACCCGAACCGCGTGCTGCTGCCGGGCATGTTCGTGCGTGCGCGCATCGAGGAAGGCGTGAACGACCAGGCGATGCTCGTGCCGCAGATCGGCGTCACGCATGACCAGAAAGGCCAGGCCACGGCGCTCGTGGTCGGTGCCGACGGCAAGGTGGGCGTGCGTCCGCTCGTGACCTCCGGCATGCGCGGACCGGACTGGATCGTCGACAGCGGGCTGAATCCGGGCGACCGCGTGATCGTCCAGGGCACCGAGAAAGTTCGCCCGGGCATGCCGGTGAAGGCCGTGCCGGCCAATCTATCCGCGGCGGCCGGCGGCGCGTCCGCCCCGCAGGCGGCGTCGGCGGCCAAGCCGGCGTCGGGCGCGTAACAGAGGGGAGCCCCTTACATGGCCAAGTTTTTTATCGATCGCCCCATCTTTGCATGGGTTATCGCGATCATCCTGATGCTCGCCGGCATCGCGTCGATCTTCAATCTGCCGATTTCGCAGTATCCGACGATCGCGCCGCCGTCGATCCAAATCAGCGCGAGCTACCCCGGCGCTTCGGCCAAGACGGTCGAAGACACGGTGACGCAGGTGATCGAGCAGCAAATGAGCGGTCTCGATCACTTCCTGTACATGTCATCGACGAGCGACGACTCGGGCACGGCGACGATCACGCTCACCTTCGCGCCGGGCACGAACCCGGATATCGCGCAGGTGCAGGTGCAAAACAAGCTGTCGCTCGCCACGCCGCTCCTGCCGACGGTGGTGCAGCAGTTGGGCATCAAGGTCACGAAGTCGAGCAGCAGCTTCCTGCTCGTGCTGGCCTTCGTGTCCGAAGACGGCAGCATGAACCGGTACGACCTCGCGAACTACGTCGCGTCGAACATCCAGGATCCGATCAGCCGGCAAAACGGCGTGGGTACCGTGACGCTGTTCGGCTCGCAGTACTCCATGCGGGTCTGGCTCGATCCGACCAAGCTCACGAGCTATAGCCTCACGCCGTCGGACGTCTCGACCGCGCTCACGGCGCAGAACGTGCAGATCGCGGGCGGCGCGCTGGGCGGCACGCCGGCGGTGCCGGGCCAGATGCTGCAGGCCACCGTCACGGAGCAGACGCTGCTGCGCACGCCGGCCGAATTCGGCAACGTGCTGCTGAAGGTCAATACGGACGGCTCGCAGGTGCGACTGAAGGACGTGGCGCGCATCGAACTCGGTGCCGAGACGTACAACTTCGACACGAAGTACAACGGCCAGCCCTCGGCCGCGATGGGGATTCAGCTTGCCACGGGTGCCAATGCGCTGCAGACGGCGAAGAACGTGCGCGCGAAGATCGACGAGTTGTCGCGCTACTTCCCTCACGGGCTCGTGGTGAAGTATCCGTATGACACGACCCCGTTCGTGCGGCTCTCGATCGAGGAAGTGATCAAGACGCTGCTCGAAGGCATCGTGCTCGTCTTCCTCGTGATGTATCTGTTCCTGCAGAACCTGCGGGCCACGCTGATTCCGACGATCGCCGTGCCTGTGGTGCTGCTCGGCACGTTCGCGATCATGAACGCGGTCGGGTTCTCGATCAACGTGCTGTCGATGTTCGGCCTCGTGCTGGCCATCGGTCTGCTCGTGGACGATGCCATCGTGGTCGTGGAGAACGTCGAGCGGGTGATGTCGGAGGAAGGGCTCTCGCCACGAGAGGCGACGAGAAAGGCGATGGGGCAGATCACGGGCGCGCTCGTTGGCGTGGCGCTGGTGCTGTCCGCGGTGTTCGTGCCGGTGGCGATGTCGAGCGGCTCGGTCGGCGCCATCTATCGGCAGTTCTCGCTGACGATCGTCTCGGCGATGGTGCTGTCGGTGCTTGTGGCGCTGGTGCTTACGCCGGCGCTGTGCGCGACGATCCTCAAGCCGATTCCGGCGGACCATCACGAAGAGAAGAAGGGCTTCTTCGGCTGGTTCAACCGCACGTTCGACACGAGCCGCGAGCGGTATGGCAGCGGCGTGCACCACGTGATCCGACGCTCGGGCCGCTGGCTCGTCATCTATCTGGCCGTGATCGTCGCGGTGGGTCTGCTTTTCGTGCGCCTGCCTAAATCGTTCCTGCCCGACGAAGACCAGGGGCTCATGTTCGTGATCGTGCAGACGCCCACGGGCTCGACGCAGGAGACGACGGGCAAGACGCTCGCGAACATTACGGATTACCTGCTCAAGCAGGAGGGTTCGCTCGTCGAATCGGTGTTCACGGTGAACGGCTTCAGTTTCGCCGGGCGTGGTCAGAACTCCGGTCTCGCGTTCGTGCGCCTGAAGGACTACGGCCAGCGTCAGGGCGCCGACCAGAAGGTGCAGGCAGTCATCCAGCGCATGTTCATGCACTACTCGGGCTACAAGGACGCGATGGTCATTCCGTTCAACCCGCCGTCGATTCCCGAGCTGGGCACAGCCTCGGGCTTCGACTTCGAGCTGACGGACAATGC
Source organism: Trinickia caryophylli (assembly GCF_034424545.1). Taxonomy (NCBI): domain Bacteria; kingdom Pseudomonadati; phylum Pseudomonadota; class Betaproteobacteria; order Burkholderiales; family Burkholderiaceae; genus Trinickia; species Trinickia caryophylli. Next base: position 2,971,279 of record NZ_CP139970.1, read on the forward strand.
TGGCCTCGGTCACGATACGCTGATGGCGGCACGCAACCAGTTGCTCGGCATGGCCGCGCAGGATCCGACGCTCGCGCTCGTGCGCCCGAACGGCCTGAACGACACACCGCAGTTCAAGATCGACGTGGACCGCGAGAAGGCCTATGCGCTCGGTGTGACGCCGGACGTGATCGACAACGCGTTCTCGATCGCCTGGGCGTCGAAGTACGTGAACAACTTCCTCGATACCGACAACCGGATCAAGAAGGTCTACCTGCAAGGCGACGCGCCGTTCCGCATGAAGCCGGAAGACCTCTCCTACTGGTATGTGCGCAACACGTCGGGGACGATGGTGCCGTTCACCGCGTTTGCCTCGGGGCACTGGACGTTCGGTTCGCCGAAGCTCGAGCGCTACAACGGCGTGGCCTCGGTCGAAATCCAGGGGCAGGCGGCGGCAGGCAAGAGTACGGGCCAGGCGATGACGGCGATGCAGCAGCTCGCGGCGAAGCTGCCGAAGGGCATCGGCTACTCTTGGACGGGGCTCTCGCTTCAGGAAATCCAGTCCGGCTCGCAGGCGCCGATCCTTTATGGCATCTCGATCCTGGTCGTGTTCCTGTGTCTGGCGGCGCTTTATGAGAGCTGGTCGATTCCGTTCTCGGTGATCATGGTGGTGCCGCTCGGCGTGATCGGCGCGTTGATCGCCGCGACACTGCGCGGCCTCGAGAACGACGTGTTCTTCCAGGTCGGCCTGTTGACGACGGTGGGCTTGTCGGCGAAGAACGCGATTCTGATCGTCGAGTTCGCACGGGAGTTGCAGCGCAATGAAGGCATGGGACCGGTGGAAGCGGCGCTCGAAGCTTCCCGGCTGCGGCTGCGCCCGATCCTGATGACGTCGCTCGCGTTCATTCTGGGTGTGCTGCCGCTCGCCATCAGCAACGGCGCGGGCTCGGCCAGCCAGCACGCGATCGGTACAGGCGTGATCGGCGGGATGCTGACGGCGACGTTCCTCGCGATCTTCTTCATCCCGATGTTCTTCGTGGTCGTGCGGGCGAAGTTCTCGGGCGAGAAAGAGGATCCGGATACCGCGGCGCGTCTGGCCAAGGAGCACCATTCGCACCCGGCGCCGGGTGCCGCGCGTGACGGGCACGGCGGCAATGACGGCGATGGCAACGGCAACGGCGGCTCGGGCAAGGAAGGACAGTGACATGCAGATGCGAAACCATTCCCTGATTGCGGTCGCGGTCGCGATATTCGCGGCGGGCTGCTCGTTTCAGCCGAAGTACGAACGCCCGGCCGCGCCGGTGGCCGGCGCCTTCCCGAGTTCGGGCGTGTACGCCACCCAGCCGGCGGCCGAGCCTGGCCGCAGCGCCGGGGGGCTCGCCGCGTCCGATATCGGCTGGCGCAACTTCTTCGCCGACGAACGGCTGCAGCGGCTCATCGACATCGCGTTGAAGAACAACCGCGGTCTGCGCGTGTCGGTGCTCAACGTCGAGGCGGCGCGTGCGCAGTACCGGATCACGCGCGCCGGGTTGTTCCCGACGATCGATGCCGTAGGCGAGAAGAGCGTCACGCGTACGCCGAAGAACCTCACGTTCGCGGGCCAGACGATCTCGAATCAATACCAGGTCGGCCTCAATACGTCGTGGGAGATCGATTTCTGGGGGCGCATCCGCAGCCTGAAGGACCAGGCGCTCGAGCAGTACCTCTCGACGGCGCAGGCGCGCAAGGCGGCCGAGATCTCGCTCGTCTCGCAGGTGGCCGACGAGTATCTGCAGGTGCTCGCCTACGACGATCTGCTGAAGGTGACGGAAGGCACGCTGAAGACGGCGCAGGACTCGTACGATCTGACGAAGCTGCAGTTCGACAACGGTACGGGTTCCGAACTCGATTTGCGGCAGGCCGAGACGGTGCTCGAGCAGGCGCGGGCGAACCGCGAGGCCGAGGCGCGGCTGCGCGCGCAGGCCGAAAACGCTCTCGTGCTGCTGATCGGGCAGCCGTTGCCTGACGATCTGCCTGCCGGGCGCACGCTCGGCGAGCAGGGGCTGCTCGCCGACATCCCCGCCGGCTTGCCGTCCGATTTGCTCGCGCGCCGGCCCGACATCATGGAGGCCGAGGCAACGCTGCGCGCGGCGAACGCGAACATCGGTGCAGCACGCGCGGCGTTTTTTCCGAAGATTTCGCTGACGGGCTCGTTCGGCACGGCGAGCCCGACGCTCGGCGGGCTCTTCAAGCCGGGGCAGGCCGCGTGGAGCTTTACGCCGGACATCACATTGCCGATCTTCGAGGGCGGGCAGAACATCGCGAATCTGGATTACGCGAACATTCAAAAGCGCATCGAGGTCGCGAATTACGAGAAAGCGATTCAATCGGCGTTTCGCGACGTGGCCGATGGCCTTGCGGCGCGCAGCACGTATGACGCTCAGATTTCGGCACTCGAGCGCAATACGTTTGCCGAGCAGCGCGCGTTCGACCTTTCGCAATTGCGCTACAAGAACGGCGTCGACAGCTATCTGCAGGTGCTGACCGCGCAGACGAATCTCTATTCGGCACAGCAGTCGCTCATCAACGCACGCGTGGCGAGGCTCACGAACCTCGTCGATCTTTACGTTGCGCTGGGAGGCGGATGGCTGCAGCAGACGGGCGAGGCGCCGCGGGCCGCCGATGCGCCGGCCGATTATGGTTCGGATGCGAAGGCGGCGCCGGCGAGTTGATTGGCGCTGATCGTGTCGCTTCTCATTGCGTCTGACGGCGGGCCTTGCGCCCGCTTTTTTTTATACCGCTGAATGAAGCCGCTGAGACGTTCAAACCGATATTGGCGTATGCCGATGCACGAGGAATCTGAGGGCTGCTGACGGGAAAGTCGTTCGAGTCGACACTTGCCGCGCCCCTACAACGCCAACCGCGGCGCAACGTAAGCCCCATAAGCCGGCCCGGCCCCCGACGCCTGCGTTGGAATCCGATACCCCCCGACGAAGTGGCCGAGGATGTACTTGTCGTTGGCGCCGTACGAGGCATCGACATGAAACGCCGCGAACGCCACGATCGGCACATAGCTTTTACTGTCGATCTGCTCCGCCACGGGCACGACGACCGTCGAGCCGACCGGAACCGACGAATAAACGGTGTCCTTGACGCCAGGCTCGATCCAGATACTGTCTCCGATGGAGAGCGGCGTGGGGTTGCCGTTCTGAATCAGCCCGCGCACCGTCGTCACGTCGTCGGCATTGATGAGAAAAGAGGTCCATTGCCCGGCGCTGCACGAATCGCGATAAAGCTGGCCGTTGCCGATCTGAAACTCGTAAGCCTGCCCCGTCGAAGGATCGATCGTCGGCTCGCCCGCCGCCGAGTCCCAGTAGTTGTCGAGCACGCACTTGTTGATGACGACCGGAAAGAGCCCGCCCGCATCGACCGTGGACGGTGCGGCTGCCACGGCAACCGCCGTCGCCGCAGCCGGCGCCGAGAGCAGGTCGAGAAAGCCGCCCATCAGCAGCGAGACGGCTCCGCCGTTTTGCGTGTCGCCGCGCACGATCGTGACCTGCACGGCCGGCGCATCGTAGAGCGATGGCGTTATCGTCGTCGACTGCAGCGACGCCGGCGCACCCGTCAGGTTCCAATAGCCGGTCCGGATGTCGGCGCTCGCGGGTACCACGCCATCGATCTTGTTGAGCGGCAGCGCACCTTGCGCGGCACTGGCCGAATCGGCCCACGCCGGCCCGCTCGCCCCCCCCGTGAGGCGGGCCGCGCCGGTGAGTGCCGCCGCATCGGCGGCATTCTGAAGCTCGTTGCGCACCGTCGCCACGCGCGGCAGATCGACCGCGAATGCGCCGAACGTCAGCAAGATCGCGACAAGAAAAAGAAACCAGAGCACGACCGAGCCGCGCTCGCGTCTTCGCGAACGCGAACGCGAGCGCGAGCGCGGGCAAGACCGCCATCGCAGCGGTGCACGTGCAGGTCGCGGCCCCCGCTCATTCATAGTTCATCACCGCGGTGGCACTGATCGTCACAGGCCCCGTGAGCGCACTGAACGCCGCGCCCAGCACGAGGCCCTCATAGGTGTAGTCGACGGTCACTTTCAGGGGATCGCCCGGCGCCGTGCCGCTCGACTGATCGACCGTGACGGCCGGCGTGGTGGCCGTGCCGCCCGTGACGAGGTTGTCTTGCGCGTAGCCGAGCGCGACGTTCCTGATAGCGTCCGCGGCGAGCTGCGGCACGCGTACGACCACTCCCGCGCGCGCTGCCTCGCGTGCCGCGTTTGTGATGACGGCCTTGTCGCACAACAGGAGGCTCGCGTCGACGATGCCGAAGAGCAGCGTCATCAGAAACGGGAAGACGAGCACGAACTCGAGCGCAACGACGCCGCGTTCGTTCGCGGCCAAGCGGGCCAGCGCTTTCACTCGGCACCTCCGGAAGAAGGTACGCCACCGGGCGCGGGCACCGGCGCGATCCGGGCGGCGCCGTCGCCGCCGGTGGCCGCCAGGCGCTCGCGCACGTTCCGGTAGAACTGCAGATTGTCTTCGGCCGATGCGGCCGGCAAGTCCGCGACGAGTATGCGCTTGGCTGCTTCGCTGTTGCCGAGCAACCCGTAAGCGAGCGCGAGGTTTTGCCGTGCTTGCGCGGGGGCATCGGGCAGGCTTGCGATATCGAGCAGCACGTTGGCGCCCTCGCGCGGCGCGCGGGCAAGGATCAGCGAGAGTCCGAGATCGGCCTTGAGCCCGTGCGCCTCGGGATGGCGTTCGAGCGCGGCGCGATAGACAGCCTGTGCCGCGGCGTGCCGCCCCTGCAGATCGAGCGCCGTGCCGAGCCCCTCGGCGGCGGCTACGTTGTCGGGTTGCGCCGAGACGAGCACGCGGTAACGCGTCACGGCATCGTCGAGGTGCCGCTCGCGCAGCGCGACGCGGGCGAGCCCGAGTTGCGCGCGCGCATCGCCGGGCGACGCGCCGGCCACGCGCCGATAGAGCACGCCCGCGCGCGCGAGGTCGCCCGTTTCGTACATCGCGTCGGCAAGGCCGAGCTGCGCCACGAGCGAACGCGGATCGGCCTTCAGCGCCCTTTCGAAGAGCGAAATTGCGAGCTGCATGTCGCCGCTTTCGAGTGCGGTCTCGGCAATGCGCAGATCGGTCGTATTCTCGGCGCCGCGCTGCGAAAGGACAGGGCGCGTCTCGAGCTTCGCGCCGCTCGCACAGCCGGTTGCGAGTAAAGCCGCCCCGAGCGGCACGAGGCAGGCCAGCGCGAGCGCGCGCATCCGCGCGGCCGAAATTGCAATGAGCGCGGCGGGCGCTACACGAGGGGGCTTCATGAAAGCATTCTCCTGGATCCTGGATGTCCGGCGCACCATCGTCAATGACGGAATACGGCGATGAGGCGGATGACGGCCGGCCCCGCGGCGATCAGCGCGACGGTCGGCATGATGAAGAGCATCATCGGCAGCGTCATCTTCGGCGCGAGCTTGGCGGCCTTTTCCTCGAGGGCGATGATCTGCATGGCGCGTTCGGTGCGTGAAAGCATGCGCAGCGAGTGAGTGATCGGCGTGCCGTACTGCTGCGACTGCACGAGCGTCGTCACGAGTGCGCGCATCGACGGTAGTCCGATACGCGCGGCCATCGCATTGAGCGCATGCGCACTGTCGCCGCCAATGCGAAGCTCGTCGGCCGTGACGGAGAATTCGTCGGCAAGGGCCGGGCAGATCGTGCGCAGCTCGGCCGCGACGCGCTTGATGGCGACGACGAGGCTGTTGCCCGCGTTGGTGCAGATGACGAGCAGATCGAGCGCGTCGGGCAGTGCCGCGGCGATCGCCTTTTGGCGTCGGCGGATCGCGAAAGCGATCGCATACTCGGGCAGCATCATGCCGATGACGAATGCGCCGGCCATCATCAGCAAGCGGAAGAAGAAGTACGTGCCGATGCGGGGCACGTGCACCCCGAGGACGATGGCGCCGAGTGCGAGGCATGCGCCGACGACGAGCTTCGTGCCGACGACCACGGCCACCGCACGCCGCTCGCGAAAGCCGGCGCCGGCAAGCCGCATGGCGAGCTTGGCGCGTTCCTCGGCATCGACGATCGGCATGTGTTCGCCGAGCGTCGCCACGCGGCGCGCCAGGCGTTGCGGTACGGTTTTCGTGCCCGCATTGCCGCGCGCCGCGGCCTCGGCCGCGCTGCGCGCGACGCCCTGGCGCAGGCGTTGGCCGATCCGTGCGCGCGTGCCCGTGCCGCGCAGCACCATCCACAGCGTGCCGAAAACGAGCAGGCCGACGAGCGAAGCGTCGCGCCAGAAGTCGGTGGCCATCATCGTGACGTGTCCAGGTTGGAGATCTTGCGGATCAGCAGCAGGCCGATCGTGAGCAGCACGGCGGCGAGCGTGAGCATCTTGTGGCCCGCGCGCGTGTTGAACAGCAGCGCAACGTAGGGCCGGTTCACCACCGAGAGAAAGGCCATGATCGCGAACGGCACGGCCGAGATGATTTTGCTGGCGATGCGGCCCTCGGCCGTGAGCGCTTTTGTCTTCGCGCGAATGTCGCGCCGCGAGCGTACGATGCCGGCAAGGTTCTCGAGCGTATCGGCCAGATTGCCCCCCGTTTCGCGCTGCAGAATCAAGCAGACGGTGAAAAACGAGAAATCGGCAAGCTGCAGCCGGCGAGCCGCCTGCTCGAGCACTTCCTTCACTTCGGCGCCGACGAGCAGCGCATCGCCCATCGTGCGGAATGTCGAGCGCACGGGCTCCTCCGCTTCGACGCCGGCCGTGCAGATCGCCTGCACGGCCGGTATGCCGGCGCGCACCGCGCGAATGATGAGGTCGAGGGTATCGGGAAACACGGACAGAAAGCGCAGCTTGAAGCGCGCAACGAGCCAGCCATAGGTACTGCGCGCGGCAACGAGACTTGCGACGGCGGGCAGCACTACGCGCAATACGAGCGCGAGCTGCAGCAACGATACGGCGGCGAGCGTGACGACGAAGGCAAGCGCGGCCGCGAGTGCAATCGTGCGCATGCCGCTGCGCCCGGCGACGGTGCGTACGCGCTCGCGCCAGGCCGCGAACCACGCCTGCCACGCTCCAGCGTCGCCGCGCGCACGCTCGAGACTGAAAAGCTGATGCTTCGAGGTCTTCTCGGGACGAGTGGATTTTGCCTCGCGTCTGTCGTCGCGCAGCGTGTCGATGCGTGCCTTGATCCGCGCATTGGGCCGCTGACGTGCGATCTCGCGCAGCGCGCGCACGAAGAGGCCCATCACGACGATCGCGAAGAACGAACCGGCGGCGACGATATCGGCGGGCGTCATGGCTGCATGGCCTCGATCAATGCATCCTCGAACCCGTAGTAGGCCGCGCGCTGCGCGAACGCGGGCCGCAGCGACGAGCATTCGAACGCGCCGTGCACCTGCTCGTCATAGGCGTTCGGGTTGAAGCGGAACGTGAAGAGATCCTGCGTGATGACGATGTCGCCTTCCATGCCCGAGATCTCGGTCACGCGCGTGACGCGGCGCACGCCGTCGCGCATGCGCTCCACCTGCAGGATCATGTGCACCGCGCTCGCGATCTGGCGCCGGATCGAGACGAGCGGCAGATTGCCGTTGGCCATCATGACCATGCTCTCCAGGCGTGTGATTGCATCGCGCGGCGTATTCGCGTGGATCGTCGTCATCGAGCCGTCGTGGCCCGTGTTCATCGCCTGCAGCACGTCGAACGCTTCGGTGCCGCGCGTCTCGCCGAGGATGATGCGGTCCGGGCGCATGCGCAGCGCGTTGCGCACGAGGTCGCGCTGCGAGATGCCGCCCAGGCCCTCGCTGTTTTCCGGCCGCGTCTCCAGGCTGACCACGTGCGGCTGTTGCAGCTGCAATTCGGCCGCGTCTTCGATCGTGACGATGCGCTCGTGCGAATCGATGAAGTTCGAGAGCGCGTTGAGCAGCGTCGTCTTGCCCGAGCCCGTGCCGCCCGAGATCACGATGTTCAGGCGGCAGGCACTGGCGATGCGCAGCACCTCCACCATCGCTGGCGAGATATTGCCTTGCTGCGCCATGCGCGCGAGCGTGATGTTGCGCTTGGCGAACTTGCGGATCGAAATCGATGCGCCGCGCAGCGCGATTGGCGGCAGCACGACGTTCACGCGGCTGCCGTCGGCGAGGCGCGCGTCGACCATCGGGCTGCTTTCGTCGACGCGGCGGCCCACCGCCGCCGCGATGCGCTGCGCCACGTTGACGACGTGCGCGTTGTCGCGGAACTTGAGCGGCGTGAGTTCGAGCTTGCCACTGCGCTCGGCGTAGATCTGATCGGGGCCGTTGACGAGAATGTCGGTCACGCGCTCGTCGGCGAGCAACGGCTCGATCGGACCCACGCCGAACATGTCGTTCACGATCTCGTCGACGATGAGCATCTGCTCCGCGAGCGTCAACGTCAGGCGATCGCGCACGATCGTATCGGCCGCGATCTGCTCGATGCCCTCGCGCACCTCGCTGCGCGACATCATCAGTGCGGCCGACATGTTCATCGACGCGAAGACGGCCTGCCGAATGGTCTTGAAGGTATCCGAACGTACGAGCGCTTCGTGTCGGTCGGCCGACGGCGCAGGCGCTGACGGGCCAGCCGGCGCGAGGGCGGCCGGCACGATAGGCGCGGCGGCAGGCGGCGTGGCCGGAGCCGCGCCGGGCGCGGGCAGGCATGCGCCGTCGTGCGCACCGGCATCGGCGCTCGCGTGCTCGGCCGATGCCGCTTGCTCCGTCGCGAGCGCCAGCTCCGTTTCGTCTTCGAGCCGGGCGTACGACGAGGAAGCCGGCATCTGATTGCGGCGGCCGAACATCATGGCTTCCTCCGTGCCGGCAGCAGCTTCTCGTACCAGCGCGCCGTGGGTGCGGCCACCGTGTCGCCGCCCGTCACCGCGTCGGCGAGCGAGACGACGGCTTGGGCGAAGCGCGAGCGCGAATCGGCGATCGGTTCGCCGAGGTTCTCGGCGAGAGCGAGCGCTTCCGGTTCATACGGGAACGGGTGAATCGACGCACGTGCCAGCGCATGCGTGAAATCGCCCGAGGCGACGCGCCCGCGCACGGGTGCCTGCGCTTCGTTGAGCAACACCGAGATCGCGGGGTCCGCGGGACGTCCTTCGGCGAAGCGGCACAGTCTTGTCGCCTCGCGGGCCGCATGGACCGAACGATCGGCGACGACGTGCACCATCGCGCAAGCGTCGAGCGCCTCGTCGGCCACAGCCCCGGCGCGCTGCGGCAGATCGAGCACGACGTAATGGAAATGATGCTTGAGCGCCGCCACGAGTTCGCCCACGGTGCCGGGCCGCACCGTAAAGTCGTTGTCGTAGGGCAACTCGGCACTCAATACGAAGAGCCGGTCGCTTTGGGCGACGACGGCCTGATTGATCAGTTGCTGATCGAGCCGCTGCGTGTTTTGCAGCAACTCCGTGAGGCCGTTGTTCGACGTGACGCCGAGCATCGAGGCGGCCGCGCCGCCGTACAGATCGAGATCGACATAGACGATGCGCCGCCGCGTCTTGTCGGCGAGGTGGCGTGCGAGCGCTGTGGCGATCGAAGTCACGCCGACTCCGCCGCGCGCGCCCACGAAGCCGAGTGCCTTGCCCGTGCGCGCGGCGGCGGATGGGTCGGTCGATGCGAGTGCGCGCTGCACGAGCTCGACGGTCAGCGGCTTGACGAGATAGTCGTGCACGCCGATGCGCAGCAGGCTGCGATAGAGCCCCACATCGTTGCGCTCGCCGACGACGACCACCGTTACCGACGGATCGACGACCTCGGCGAGCCGCATCAGATCGGATACGGGCATTGCGCTCGCCGACACATCGACGAGCAGATGACGCGGCGCGCGCGCGGCGTTGCGCATCAGCTCGATCGCATCGTCCAGCGTGCCGCGCGCGACATAGGCATTCGCGATACCCTGATCGAGCAGGAGGTTGTTCACGACTTCCTCGCTGCCCGCATCGGCGAGCATGGCGACGAGCCGGTCCGCCGCGGGCGGCGCCGCGCGTCTCGTTACGTTGAAGTCCAGGGCACCCATGGTCGAAGCGATTGATTGAAGCGTTGCAGGTAACGTATGTCCCGTCGGTTCTGGTATCGGCACCGGCGTCAGTGGGACAGGCGCGTCGTCGTCGACGTCGGATTGAGCGGTGCGGCGCGGCCTTCCTCGTAGCGGCGCACGGCGCTGGCCGCGAGCGGTGCGTCGGCGCCTGCATAAGGCTGCGGCGCCACGAGGTCGGCCGGGCGCGCGAGCATCGCGGCGAGATTCGAGTAGGTCGCGCAGCCGAATGCGACGCCGGGGCGCCGCTGGCCCGCATCGATCATCGCTGACGGCTCGTTCAGCGCATCGCAGGATGGCGGCACGGCGTGCCCGTTCTCGCCTGGCACGAACCCGATCGCCGATGCGTCGGGCATGCCTATCGGCGGCTGGGCCGACATGCAACCGGCCAGCAGGGCGGCGGTGCTCAGCAACAGGGCGCAGGCAACGCGGATCAATCTCGTATTCATCGATCGGACCTCCCGACGTTCATTCAATAGACGAAGCCCGCCGTGCCGACGAGCCGTGGCGTGTCGCCGGCGATCGGATCCATGCCGAGCGCGCGGCCAAGCGCGTATTCGATATCGCTGCTCGGACGCGTCACGTCGCCGAGCGCGTCGCGCAACTGCCCGGGGCCGGCAGGCTGCACGACATAGGGCGTGACGATGACGACGACTTCGGTCTTGTTGTTGAGGTAGCTTTTCGACGAGAAGAGCTTTCCGAGCACGGGCAGGCGGCCGAGCCCGGGCAACTGCGAGAGTACGTCGCTGCTCTTGCTCTGCAAGAGGCCGCCGATGGCGAAGCTCTGGCCGCTCGCGAGTTCCACCGTGGTATCGACGCGGCGCACGGTAAGCGCGGGTACCTTGACCGAGCCCGTGGTGACGGCATTGGTCGGATCGATCTCGCTGACTTCAGGCCGCACCTTGAGGCTGATGCGATTGTTCGCGAGCACGGTCGGCGTGAAATCGAGCGAGACGCCATATGGCTTGAACTCGATCGTGATCGCGCCCGTGGTGTCCTGGGCCACCGGAATCGGAAACTCGCCGCCGGCCAGAAAGCTTGCGGTCTGCCCCGACATGGCGGTCAGATTCGGCTCGGCAAGCATCGTGATGAGCCCTTCCTGATCGAGCACGTCGAGCACGCCGTCGATCGAATAATTGTTGGCGTGGTAGCCGCCCAGAATCGAAAACGCGCCCGCCTGAGGAAGCAGCGTCGATGCGGCCGTCCCGATCGCGCGGCCGTTGAACAGTCCGCCCACGAAGTTGCCGGCCGAGCCGAGCGCGCTCCAGTTGATACCGAGCTGTTGCGTGACGTTGCGATCGACCTCCGTGATGCGCACGCGCAGATGCACCTGGATCGGCTGCGCGAGCGCGAGCCGGTTGACGAGCTCTTCGTGCTCGTGCAGGTATGGCGTCAGCGATTGCAAAATGGCGTCGGCATCGGCGGCGCTCGGCACGCGGCCTGCAATCATCAGCGAGCCCGGGGCGCTCGTCACCGTGAGCCGCAGTTGCGGAAAACGCGCGTCGAGCAGCCGCTGGATCGACTGCGTGTCGGTGGCCACGCGGATCGTCTCGCGCAGGATCGTGCGGTTGTTCGGGCCCAGTGCGAAGAGCGTGGTCGTGCCGGCGCGCTTGCCGAGCACGAACACCGTCTGCGGTGTCGGCACGTGTACGTCGGCCACGTCGGGATCGGCGACGAACACGGCCACGGCGGGCTCCGGCAACTTCAGCATTTCACCGCCGCCGGCAGCCACCGAGACCACGCCGTCTTCCGCGGCGGCGTGAGCGACGGGCACCATGGGCGCGAACGCCGCGGCAAACACGGCCGCGACCAGATAGCGGGCAAGGCGCGTACGGCATCCGCCTGTCGCGGCGCGGCGAACGGGCGCGAGAGAAAAGCGAGGCATCCTGTCGAACATGTGAGCAATCCTAAGCAGCGGGCTGCGGCGTTGCGCCGGCGGCGGCCGGTGCAACGGGGGGCGCGCCCGACGGTAGCGGCGGCAAGCCGGCGGGCAAGCCCGGCGCTGTTGCGCCGCCCGCTTCGCCTTGCTTCGAGCCGCGATAGACGATGACCGAGCGCGGCTCCGCGGCGGCCCGCGCAGGCGTGCCGCGGCCGCGCCCGGCGGTCACCGCCGCGGCTGCCAAAGGCTCCGCGCTACGCAGTCCGCGCGAGACGTCGCCGGCCCAAACGGGGGCCGCGAGCGTTTCGGCCGGTGCGTCGGCGCCCGGGGCCTGCCGCTCGCGCGTCGCGAAGCTGCGCAAGGCGAGCGAGAGCGAGCCCAGATGCGAGGCAACGGTGATCACTTGCGCGCCTTTGGGCGTGACTTCGAAGGTGACCGTGCGTGCCCGGGTGTTGGCGGCGGCGGCATCGTCCTTGGGGCGATGGAAGGCCGAGCCGACGGCGAGCACGCGTACGCGATCGGCCACCGTTTCGGACTCGACCGAACGCTGCGGCTCCACGGGTGCACCGGTCAATGCATGAAGCTGCTGCGTGAGCAGCACGTCGACATAGTCACCGGGTTGAATCAGTCCGGCATTGCCGGAAACGTCGTCTATGGCGACGGAAATCGCGCGCATGCCCGGCTTGAGCGCGGCGGCGAGAAAGCCGGGCGAATTCGGCGAGATCACGTCGGATGCGCCGAGCGGCGTGCCCGCGCGCACGGCGTGACGCAGCAGGTCGCCTTTCAGGTCGTTCTCGCCTGCCTGGCTTTGAACGAGGGCGCCGGCGGGAATCTCGGCGCGCGGCACGTCTTTCCAGACGAGATCGCTGTCGCGCAGGAGCAGCCCGTCGGGCAGATCGGCCGCGGCGGCGCGCACGTGTTCCACCCGTGCGGGCGCAGCCGGGCCGGGGCGAGAAGCGGCGACGAAGAGCGCGCGCATGACGAAAGCGCCGATGGCGGCCACGACGACGAGTGCAGCGAGTTTGAGAATGTTTTTCATGGTGGCGGCCGATCTTTATGGAAGCCGCGACTGTGCGAGCGCCGAGGCGAGCATGCGGTGCGCCTCGATCGCATCGGGCGCGAGCGCAAGTGCCAGCGCGCCGCCGAGTGCGAGGGCGATCCCGTAGGGCACGCCGCGTTCCGGCGCGAGCCAGGCCAGGCGCCGCTGCGCCCGCGGGCTGCGGCGCGAGAGCCGGCCCGCGGCCAGCACGAGCAGGCCGATCATCGATCCCGACACGGAAATCACGAACAGGACCCGCGCCGCTTGGGCGGGGCCCGACCAAAGGAAGACCGCGGCCGCGAGTTTGACGTCGCCGCCGCCGAGCCAGCCGAGGCGAAACAACAAGGCCGCCGTCGCCAGCGCGGCGACGCCCGTCGCAAAGTGCGCGATGAGCGCCGCGCGTGCCGAGCCGGCAAACGCCGCATCGACGAAGTAGAGCAGCGCGAACACCACGACAGCCGCATTCGGTAGCCTGCGCGCGCGCAGGTCGTAAAGCGCGAGCACCGCAAGCACGGTGCAGGCAGCGATTCTTGTCGCATCCATCGTATTTGCCTTAGACGAAACGCGGATCGCCGCCCACTCTTTCGCTCGTGCGCATAGCGCACCTGCGGCACCTGCGGGCGCGCTGCACGCAGGCCCGAACTCAGTGACCGGTCGTTTGGACGCTCGTGACCTTCGAGATCATGTTCGAGAACAACTCGGGCAAACCGTTGGTGCCGCCGAAGATGGCGCCGGCCGCCGCAACCGCCACGACGACGATGCCGGCCAGGACCGAATACTCGAGCGCGCTGACGCCGCGCTCGTCGCGCGAGAGGAACTGAATGAAACGCAGCATGGATGACTCCTAAAGATAAGTCCGAAGCCGGCCGCTTCGCCGCTTCGAAGAACCGGGAGGCCAGAGCACCTCTCCGATCTTGTTTACGGCAAACGTTTGCGACCCTTTCATAGGTGCGAATACCTATCTGTCTGATTACATCGGATGACGAATCATAGTGCCGCTCGCTGTTATGTCATGTTGTGATGTAAGGCGGTAAACAGGCTCAATTTGACGAATAAACGTGCGATGAAACGATCCGGAAATTTGATTCGGAGTACGAATCAAATAATCTGAAAATGTAATACGAATAAATTTAGGATGCCGAACGATCTTGGAGAGCCGGAGCGCGTCGTTTCCATGCTGAAGGACTGCGGCGGCTGCCAGCGGGGCGAACGCCCGGCCGTTGCGGCGACAGCCGCTATGATGTGTACCGTGCGGCGGGTGAAGCCGCGCCCCATCTGGGCGCACGCGCCTCGTCGGGCGGGCGGCGAGTGCACGGGCGTCGCACCGCGTCATCCGGAAGCATCTCGACCCAACTTACGACAGACCTCCTCCAACCATGCGTTTTCTAGGCATCGATCTCGGCACCGCTTCGTTGAAACTCGGCATTTTCGATGGGGAAGGGCGGCAATGCGCGTCGTCGGGTGCCGCCTATGCCGTCGAGACGCCTCACCCCGGCTGGGCGCAAACACCCGTCGAGGCGTGGTGGCGCGCGCTCGTCGAGGCGGCGCACAAGCTGCCGGGAAGCGAGCGCGAGGCGGTTGCGGCAATCGGCATTGCGGGCCAGATGCATGGCGTCGTGCTGGCGGACGACGCGGGCCGTGCCGTGCTTCCCGCGATGCTCTGGCCCGACACGCGTGCGGCAAGTCTCATGGATGCATGGCGAGCGCCGCAGCCGAACCCCGTGGCGCCCGGCATGGCCGGGCCGCTGCTGTGCTGGGCGATGCGCGAAGCGCCCGACGCGGCCGCGCGCGCGCGTTGGGCACTGCAACCGAAGGACTGGCTGCGCGTCGCGCTGGGTGGCGCGGTGGCGACCGACCCGTCCGATGCCTGCGCAACGGCACTGGCCGATGCTTGCGGCGAATGGGACCGATCGCTGATCGACGCGCTGGGCCTGCCGGGGCGGTGGTTTGCGCCGCTGCACCGGAATGCGTACGTACCGGCTGGCGAGCTGTCGGGCGAGGCGGCGCGCGCGCTCGGGCTACCGGCGGGAATCATGATGGCCACGGGGGCCGCCGATACGGCAAGCGCGGCACTGGGCAGCGGCCTCGTGGGCGATGGGGATGCGCTCGTCACGACGGGCAGCGGCGGCCAGATCGTGGTGATCTCGTCGAGCGAGCCGCCGCCCGCGCGGGGCTTGCACCGCTACCGGAGCGCGACGGGGCAGTGGTATCGCATGGCGGCGATGCAAAACGTCGGCGTGGCGCTCGAAACCGTACGCGGCTGGCTTTCGTATGGCGCGTGGCCCGAGGCCTACGACGATGCGTTCGCGCACTCGGAGGCAGGCGCCTCGCTGTCGTTCCTGCCCTACCTGAGCGGCGAGCGCTCGCCCTGGATGAACCCGTTGGCGCGCGGCGGCTGGCTGGGCCTCGGCCTCGACGACACGCGGGGCTCGATGATGCGCGCGGCGTTCGAGGGAGTCGCCTTTTCGCTGCGTGCCGGGCTCGATGCGATCCGGGCGAGTGCCGGCACCGGCGGGTCCGATGTACGAGCGTCCGGCGTCCGGCGGCTGCGTCTGGCGGGCGGCGGGTCGGTGGACCCGCGCTGGCGCCAGTTGTTGGCGGATGCGCTCGACGCCGATCTCGACGCCGTGGATTGCCCGAACGTCGGCGCACGCGGTGCGGCGATCGTCGCCGGGCTGGCGTATGGCCATTGGCGCGAGGCGGACCTCCCGGCGCTGGCGCCGCCTGCGTCGCGGGTGGCGGAGCCGCGCGGCGACGCCGCGCTGGCAGCACGCTATGCGCGCTTTCTGGATCTATACGGACGCACCGAATCGTGGTTCGCCGAGCAGCCGCTTTGACGAAATATCGGCAATGCACGCGCTCGTATGTGTGCAGCGGACCTCGGTTTTCGGCGATCATGTCCGGCTTGCCGATCACCGCATGAATCATCGAATTCGATTCGGTTTCGGTTCGGTTCAGTTCAGTTCAGTTCAGTTCAGTTCGCGATACAAGGAGCCAGCATCGATGAAGACGAAAGCAGCAGTGGCGTGGAAGGCCGGTGAGCCGCTCACGATCGAGGAAGTGGATCTCGCCGGGCCGCGGGCGGGCGAAGTGCTGATCGAGGTAAAGGCCACGGGCATCTGCCACACTGACTACTACACGCTTTCCGGCGCGGATCCGGAAGGCATCTTCCCGGCCATCCTGGGCCACGAGGGGGCGGGCGTGGTCGTCGACGTCGGCCCGGGCGTGGGCAGCCTCAAAAAGGGCGACCACGTCATTCCGCTTTACACGCCGGAATGCCGCGAATGCAAGTTCTGCCTGTCGCGCAAGACGAACCTCTGCCAGAAGATTCGTGCGACGCAGGGCAAGGGACTCATGCCCGACGCGACCTCGCGCTTCTCGCTCGACGGCAAGCCGATCTTTCACTACATGGGCACGTCGACGTTCTCCAACTACATCGTGGTGCCCGAAATCGCGCTGGCGAAGATCCGCGAGGATGCCCCGTTCGACAAGGTCTGCTACATCGGCTGCGGCGTGACGACAGGCGTGGGCGCCGTGATCTTCACGGCCAAGGTGGAAGCGGGCGCGAACGTGGTCGTGTTCGGGTTGGGCGGCATCGGCCTGAACGTGATCCAGGGCGCGAAGATGGTCGGCGCGAACAAGATCATCGGCGTCGATCTGAACCCGGCGCGCGTGCCGCTCGCCAGGCAGTTCGGCATGACCGACTTCGTGAATCCGAGCGAGGTCGGCAACGTGGTCGATCATATCGTCCAGTTGACCGACGGCGGCGCGGACTATTCGTTCGAGTGCATCGGCAATGTCACGACGATGCGTCAGGCGCTCGAGTGCTGCCACAAGGGCTGGGGCCAGTCGATCATCATCGGCGTGGCGGCCGCGGGCCAGGAAATCAGCACGCGGCCATTCCAGCTCGTGACGGGGCGCGAATGGAAAGGCTCGGCCTTCGGCGGCGCGCGCGGGCGCACCGACGTGCCGAAGATCGTCGACTGGTACATGGACGGCAAGCTCAACATCGACGATCTCATCACGCACACGTTGCCGCTCGAGCGCATCAACGAGGGCTTCGATCTGATGAAAAAGGGCGAATCTATCCGCTCGGTCGTTCTCTACTGAGGCTACACAGGAGGCGCACGATGCTCGAACCCACCGCTTCGCACGCGTGCCATGGCGGCGTGCAACGCTTTTACCAGCACGAATCGAAGACGATCGGCCTGCCGATGCGGTTTTCCGTCTATCTGCCGCCGCAGGCGCAGCATGGGCGCGTGCCCGCACTCTTCTATCTGGCGGGGCTCACCTGCACGGAGGAGACGTTCGCGATCAAGGCGGGCGCTCAGCGGGTCGCGGCGCGGCTCGGCATCGCGCTTGTCGCACCCGATACGAGCCCGCGCGGTGCCGGGATCGAAGGCGAGGCGGATGCGTGGGATTTCGGCGTCGGGGCCGGCTTTTACGTCGATGCCACGCGCGATCCGTGGTCGAAGCACTACCGCATGTACTCTTACGTGCGCGACGAACTGCGCGAAACGGTGCTGGCGGAGTTGCCGATCGACGGCGCGCGCCTTGGCATCTTCGGCCATTCGATGGGCGGCCACGGCGCGCTCGTACTTGCATTGCGCAATCCGGGCCTTTATCGGTCCGTGTCGGCATTCGCGCCGATTGCCGCGCCGATGCGCTGCCCCTGGGGCGAAAAGGCGTTCTCGGGGTATCTCGGCGAGGATCGCGAGGCGTGGCGACAATATGACGCAAGCGAGCTCGTCGCGCGCGCCGATGCGGCGCGTTTCGAGGACGGCATTTTGATCGACCAGGGCCTCGCCGACAAATTCCGTGTGGAGCAGTTGCACCCGGATGCGTTCGAGGCCGCGTGCCTGAAGGCCGGGCAGCCGTTGACGATGCGCCGCCACGAGGGCTACGACCACGGCTACTATTTCATTTCGACCTTCATCGAAGATCATCTCGCGCACCACGCGCGGGCGTTGTCGCTCGGCTTCGTCTGAGCGCGGCATGCCGTCGCGTGCTACGATCGGAACCCCACTCGCTTTCGCTGCGCTTCTCGCGGCCGGTATGGCGCGAAGCGCGCGCGGGCAGCGTGCACTTGCGTGACGCGAACCGATCAGCATGCCTATTCACTATCTGCGCGGATTCACCGCGCCCGAGCGCACAGTCGAGACCAACCGCCGGCTGGGGCGTTCGCTCGCCTTCGTCGCCGGCGCGGCCAACGCCGGCGGTTTTCTGGCCGTTGGCCAATATACGTCGCATATGTCGGGTATCGTCTCGTCGATGCCCGACAGTGTCGCGGTCGGTGACATCGGCATGGCCGCGGCGGGGCTCGCATCCCTCGTGTCGTTCCTCGTCGGTGCCGCTACCTCGGCCGTCATGATCAATTGGGGGCGGCGGCGCGAGCTGCGCAGCCTGTATGCGATGCCGCTGCTGTTGGAGGCGAGTCTGCTGCTGATCTTCGGGCTGCTCGGCTCCAATCTCGAGGGCCACCGGGTGCTGTTCGTGCCCGCTACCGTGGCGCTGCTTTGCTATGTGATGGGCTTGCAGAACGCCATGATCACGAAGATCTCGAAGGCGGAGATTCGCACGACCCACGTGACGGGGCTCGTGACCGACATCGGCATCGAACTCGGCAAGCTCATCTATTGGAACAGCGCGCGCAGCGGCTCGATGAACGATGCGGCGTTCGTGCGCTGCGACCGCCAGCGCCTTGCACTGCTGGCATCGCTGCTCGCGGCGTTCGTGGGTGGCGGCCTGGCCGGCGCCATCGGCTTCAAGCACCTCGGATTCGTCTCCACGCTGCCGCTCGCCACGATTCTCGTCGCGCTTGCGGTCGTCCCGCTGATGGACGATGTCATGGGGCAGTCGGCATAGCGAAGCGCTGGGCGGCACGCCGCGTCGGGCGGTTCGACATCGCCGCCGAGCCTCACGCCTTCTCACCTTCGAGCGAAACAGCCCCCCGGGCAGGCGTTCCGAGCCACCAATCTACCGTCAGATTGGGATTGCCTCCTTCACTCGCGATACGTGTAAACCCTCTCGCATCGCACCATCGAAAACCGCCTCGCCAACCTTGACAGGCCCCGGCGCGTATCCGATCATTCGACCACAAGACGAGCAAATGCTCGCGTGCTGGGCGATCGCTCGCGCGATGAGCGGCAGAGAAATCAATACGGGTCAATTCATTACCCAACGGAGACGATTCGTGAGACTGCACGAAAAGGTGGCGATCCTGACTGGCGCGGCCAGCGGCATCGGCGAAGCGGTGGCGCAACGCTATCTCGAGGAAGGCGCGCGCTGTGTGCTCGTGGACGTGAAGCCCGCCGACACCTTCGCCCAGCCGCTCGTCGAGCGCTATGGTGAGCGCGTGCATGCCGTCACGGCGGACATCACGCGGCGTGAAGACATCGGCCGCGTCGTCGCCACCGCGGTCGACCGTTTCGGTGGGATCGACATCCTCTTCAACAATGCGGCCATCTTCGACATGCGCCCGCTGCTCGACGAATCCTGGGAAATCTTCGACCGGCTCTTCGCCGTGAACGTAAAAGGCATGTTCTTCCTCATGCAGGCGGTGGCCGCGCGCATGGTCGAGCAGGGCCGGGGCGGCAAGATCGTCAATATGTCGTCGCAGGCGGGCAGGCGCGGGGAAGCCCTCGTTTCCCACTACTGCGCGACGAAGGCGGCCGTCATCAGTTACACGCAATCGGCGGCGCTCGCGCTCGCCCCGCACCGGATCAACGTCAACGGCATCGCGCCGGGCGTTGTCGATACCCCGATGTGGGAGCAGGTAGATGCGCTTTTCGCACGCTACGAAAACCGGCCCGTCGGCGAGAAAAAGCGTCTCGTCGGCGAAGCCGTCCCGCTCGGGCGCATGGGTTTGCCGGCCGATCTGACCGGCGCCGCGCTCTTTCTGGCCTCGACGGACGCAGACTACATCACTGCGCAGACGTTGAACGTGGACGGCGGCAACTGGATGAGCTGAATCACGCGGCACCCGTGGCCGCACCCCTGTGCAATCCCTCACAACGTACAAGAGAAGGAGACAAGCGATGCATACCCGATTCGGTTCTGCCCGGCGCTTCGCGCGCCACGCATTCGCGGCGGCGGCGCTCGCCGCGGCGGCGGCTGGTGCGTCCGCCGCCACGATCACGATCGCCGTGGTCAACAATCCCGACATGATCGAGATGAAGAAGCTCTCCTCGGACTTCGAGAAGAGCAACCCGGACATCAAGCTCAATTGGGTCGTGCTCGAAGAGAACGTGCTGCGGCAGCGCGCGACCACGGACATTGCGACCAAGAGCGGCCAGTTCGACGTGATGATGATCGGCGCCTATGAGGCGCCGCAGTGGGGCAAGCGCGGCTGGCTCACGCCGATGACGGGCCTGCCGAAGGACTACGACGAGAGCGACGTCCTCAAGCCGGTGCGCGACAGCCTTTCGGACGGCGGTACGCTTTACGCGTTGCCGTTTTACGCCGAAAGCTCGATGACGTTCTACCGCAAGGACCTGTTCGCGGCCAAGGGCCTCACGATGCCGGCCAAGCCGACGTACGAGCAGATCCAGCAATTCGCCGACAAGCTCACGGACAAGGCGAACGGCGTCTACGGCATCTGCCTGCGCGGCAAAGCTGGGTGGGGCGAGAACATGGCGTATCTCACGACGCTCGTCAACACTTATGGCGGCCGTTGGTTCGACGAGAAATGGCACGCGCAGCTGACCTCACCCGAATGGAAAAAGGCCGTCAACTTCTACGTCGATCTGATGAAGAAGGATGGCCCGCCGGGAGCCAGCTCGAACGGTTTCAACGAGAACCTGACCCTGATGTCCTCCGGCAAGTGCGCGATGTGGATCGATGCGACGGTGGCGGCCGGCATGCTCTATAACAAGAGTCAGTCCCAGGTGGCCGACAAGATCGGTTTTGCCGCCGCGCCGACGGCGGTCACGCAAAACGGCTCGCATTGGC
The DNA here is from genome assembly GCF_034424545.1 of Trinickia caryophylli. Classification (NCBI taxonomy): domain Bacteria; kingdom Pseudomonadati; phylum Pseudomonadota; class Betaproteobacteria; order Burkholderiales; family Burkholderiaceae; genus Trinickia; species Trinickia caryophylli. The sequence continues at coordinate 2,992,146 of NZ_CP139970.1, forward strand.
TGTGGGCCTGGGCGCTCGCCATTCCGAAGACGTCGAAACAGGCCGATGCCGCCAAGAAGTTCATCGCCTGGGCGACGGGCAAGCCGTACATCGAGCTCGTGGCCAAGGATGAAGGCTGGGCGTCGGTGCCGCCGGGCACGCGTCAGTCGACCTACGACCGGCCCGAATACAAGCAGGCTGCGCCGTTCAGCGACTTCGTGCAAAACGCGATCAAGACGGCCGATCCGCTTCACCCGACGGCCAAGCCGGTTCCCTATACCGGCGTGCAGTTCGTCGGCATTCCCGAATTCCAGTCGTTCGGGACCGTGGTCGGCCAGAGCATCTCGGGTGCGCTGGCGGGCCAGATGAGCGTCGATCAGGCGCTCGCGGCCGGCAATGCGGCGGCCGACCGCGCCGTGCGCCAGGCCGGGTATCAGAAGTAACGTCGGCGCGGGCAGGCTTCGCGCCAGCCCGCGCTTGCCGGCCGCGCTCCGTTGTCGAACGACCGGGCGCGGCCCGGCACCGATGCAAACGCAAGCATGAATCAGGAGGCCGCGACGATCATGCGACATCTTCATCTCCCTATCTCGCACGCCGAGCCCGCGCCCAATACGCCGGGTGTCGAGCGGCGCATCGGTTCGAACCGATGGCTCGCCGCGCCTTCGGTGGCGGCTCTCGTACTGTGGATGGCGATACCGCTCGCGATGACGATCTGGTATTCGCTGTCGCGCTACAACCTGCTGAACCCCGACCAGAAGGGGTTTGCCGGGCTCGACAACTACCATTACCTGATCACGGATCCGGCCTTCGGGCCATCGATCGTCAACACGCTCGAGCTGATCGGCTCGGTGCTCGTCATTACCGTCGTGGGCGGGGTGCTGATGGCGATCCTTTTCGATCGCAAGTTCATCGGACAGGGCATTGCACGGCTGCTGGCCATCGCGCCGTTCTTCGTGATGCCGACGGTGAGCGCGCTGATCTGGAAGAACATGATGCTGCACCCGGTGTATGGCGTCGTGGCCGCGGCGATGCGAGCGTTCGGCATGCAACCGGTGGATTGGTTCGCCACCTACCCGCTCGCGGCGATCATCGTGATCGTCGCATGGCAATGGCTGCCGTTCGCGTTCCTCATCCTCTTCACGGCGATCCAGTCGCTCGACGAAGAACAAAAGGAAGCCGCGCGCATCGACGGCGCCGGGCCGATCGCGATGTTCTTCTACATCACGCTGCCTCACCTGAAGCGCGCGATCGCCGTCGTGGTGATGATGGAGACGATCTTCCTGCTTTCGATCTTCGCCGAAATCTATACGACGACCTCCGGCGGCCCTGGTACCGCCACGACCAACCTGTCGTACCTCATTTACGCGCTCGGCCTGCAGCAGTTCGACGTCGGGCTTGCATCGGCGGGCGGGATTCTCGCGGTCGTGCTGGCGAATGTCGTCGCGTTCTTCCTCGTGCGCATGCTCGCGAAGAACCTCAAAGGGGAGTACGAAAAATGACCCAACCCACCTTGCCCGCCGCGCGGCCGTTCGCGTCGCCGCTCGACGTCTTCAAGCGCGTCATTCCCGGCGCGCTCGCCTGGATCATCGCGCTCGCGCTCTTCTTTCCGATCTTCTGGATGACGATCACGGCGTTCAAGACCGAGCGCGATGCCTATTCGTTGTCGCTGATCTTTTCGCCGACATTCGAGAGCTTTCGCGAGGTGTTCGCGCGCAGCGATTATTTCGCGTTCGCGGGCAACTCGATTCTGATCTCGGTCGGCGTGACGGCGCTGTGCCTCGTGCTCGCGGTGCCGGCGGCCTATACGATGGCGTTTTTTCCGACGCGCCGCACGCAAAAGCTGCTGCTCTGGATGCTCTCGACGAAGATGATGCCGTCGGTGGGCGTGCTCGTGCCGATCTACCTGCTGTGGAAGAGCGCCGGCCTGCTCGATACCGTGTGGGGCCTCGTCATCGTCTACACGCTGATGAACCTGCCGATCGCCGTATGGATGGCGTTCACGTACTTCAACGAGATTCCGCGCGACATTCTCGAGGCGGGGCGCATCGACGGCGCAGCCACCTGGCAGGAAATCGTCTATCTGCTGATGCCGATGGCGCTGCCAGGGCTTGCGTCCACCGCGCTGCTGCTCGTAATTCTGTCGTGGAACGAAGCGTTCTGGAGCATCAATCTTTCGAGTTCCAACGCCGCGCCGCTCACTGTGTTCATCGCCTCCTATTCGAGCCCCGAAGGGCTCTTCTGGGCGAAGCTCTCGGCGGCTTCGCTGCTGGCCGTCGCGCCGATTCTGCTTGTCGGCTGGGTTTCGCAGAAGCAGCTCGTGCGCGGCCTGACGTTCGGGGCGGTCAAATGACGGATATCGACGTGCGTACCGATCGCGTGCTGATCTGCGACTGCGATGGCGTGCTCATCGACAGCGAGGCCGTGGCCGCGCGCATGCTCATTCAAGAGCTCACCCAGCGCTGGCCCGACGCCGACGTCGAGCCCGTGGTCATGCCGCTGCTCGGGCTGCGCATCGAGCGCGTGCTCGGCGATAGCGCGGCCGTGCTCGGCAAGACACTCGAGGCCGGTGAAATCGAGGCGATTCGCCATGCCGTCGAGGCCGCCGCGCGCAATGCCCCGATGGTCGAGGGCGTGTCAACGGCGCTCGAACGGGTGCCGTTGACGAAGGCCTGCGCAAGCAACAGCTACACGGGCTACGTGCAAGCCGTGCTTGCCCGTACGGGCCTGGCGCGCTTTTTCGGCGATCGGCTTTTTTGCGCGGATCGGGTGCCCAAGCCGAAGCCGGCGCCGGACGTTTATCTCGCGGCGGCGCAAGGACTCGGTGTCATGGCCGGCGCGTGCCTCGTCGTCGAAGACAGCGTGGCTGGCGTGGCCGCCGCGAGTGCGGCCGGCATGCAAGTGTTGGGATTCACGGGCGGCACGCATACGGGCGACCGGCATCTGGCGGCACTCGTCGAAGCGGGCGCCATCCACGTGTTCGACGAAATGCGGCAATTGCCGCTCATCGTCGAGCGCTGGCTCGAAGCGGGCATTGGATCCGCGCGGGCATTCACGGATAGGAAAGGAGACGAATCATGGCAAGCGTGACCTTACGCGGTGTCGCGAAGCGCTACGACGAGCACGAAGTGCTGCGCAATGTGAACCTCGACATCGCCGACGGCGAATTCGTCGTATTCGTGGGCCCGAGCGGTTGCGGAAAATCCACGCTGTTGCGGATGATCGCCGGGCTCGAGGATATAAGCGGCGGCGAACTGACCATCGATGGCGCGCGCATGAACGAAGTACCGCCCGCCAAGCGCGGTATCGCGATGGTGTTCCAGTCGTACGCGCTCTATCCGCACATGTCGCTTTACGACAACATGGCGTTTGGGCTCAAGCTCGCGGGCGCGAAGAAGGCCGAAATCGACGATGCCGTGCGCAACGCGGCGAAGATCCTGCACATCGACCATCTGCTCGACCGCAAGCCGAAGCAGTTGTCGGGCGGGCAGCGGCAGCGTGTGGCGATCGGACGTGCGATCACGCGCAAGCCCAAGGTCTTTCTCTTCGACGAGCCGCTTTCGAACCTCGATGCCGCCCTGCGCGTCAAAATGCGGCTCGAGTTCGCTCGGCTGCACGACGATCTCAAGACCACGATGATCTATGTGACGCACGATCAGGTGGAAGCGATGACGTTGGCGGACAAGATCGTCGTGATGTCGGCCGGTAACGTAGAGCAGGTGGGCAGCCCCAATCGTCTTTACCATGCGCCCGCGAACCGGTTCGTGGCCGGATTCATCGGCTCGCCGAAGATGAATTTCCTGGCGGGGGTCGTTCAGCAGGTGGCAGCCGATGGTGTGCTCGTGCGCTACGAGACGGGCGAAACGCAGAAAGTGGCTGTGGAGGCGCGCGGCATGCGCGAGGGCGAACCGGTCACCGTCGGCATCCGGCCCGAGCATCTGCACGCGCGGGCCGTGGGTGGAAGCGAGTTCGGCGTCGCGGCAACGGTGATGACCGTGGAATCGCTCGGCGATGCCGCCTATCTATATGCCGACTCTCCCGTGGCGGCGGATGGGCTGATCGCGCGTATTCCGCCGCTGGAGCGGCACGAGCGTGGCGAGGCGCTGAAGCTCGGGGCCGATCCCGAGCATTGCCATCTGTTCGATCAGGAAGGCCGGGCGTTCGAGCGCAAAATCGTCGAAGTGCTTTCGGCGGCGTGAAGGCTTGCGCGGGGCGGCTCGTTTCGGATCGGAGGCGAGCCGGCCTGCGAATGAATTAAGTCGTTTTTACTGCGTACAAGAAAAAGCCGAGTAATAATTTACCGCTGAGGCCTTTTACCACGAGCGCATTTCACGGCATCTCGTGGATTCACACTTCGAAAGGATTCATTGACTCCCGGTTTTGGTATATTCGCGCCATCCTTCTGATTTCCGATTGATGGCGCGATAAACCACGCGTGCCGTTTACAGCATTCGCCACTCGGATTATCTCGCGCACGCACCGGGGACATCATGATCTTTGCATCGAATGAGAATGGCAGCGGCGGCAGCCCCGTCAATGCCGGCGCGCTAAATGGCATCGGCTCGGTGGCCGGTATCGCCAGCCAGATCGGCTCGCTCGCCGGTTTGCCGGGTGCGGGGCTGATCGGCGGCGCGGCACGCGCGGTTCAACTCGCTCAGACAGGTTTGTCTTTATTGGGCAAAACGCCGGAATCGGTAGCCGATGCGATCAATAGCGTATCGGCAAGCGGCGCGGCACAGCTGACGCAAAGCAATCGCTATGTCACGCTCGAATCGCCATTGGGGCAGGACGTTTTGCTCGTGAATGCGGCGATCGTCGACGAATACGTCAGCCAACTGAGTGAAATCCATCTGGATCTGCTTTCTCACCAAAGCGACATCGATCCGGAAAGTCTCGTGGGGCAGCGCGTGAAGCTCGGCCTGCATCCCGAGCGGGCGGGCTTGAGCGAGGCGATGATTGTGGCGCGGCCCGACACGAACACGCGCTACTTCGACGGCTATGTGGCCTCGTTTGCGCGCGTGGGCAGCTCGGGCAAGGTGACGCGCTACGAAATGAGCGTGGTGCCGTGGTTCTGGTTTCTCACGCGCTCCACGGATTGCCGGATCTTCCAGAATCAGACGGCGCAGCAGGTCTTGTCGACGATATTCGTCGAGCTGGGCTTTCGCGATTACCAGTTCGACGTACGCATGCCGCGCAAGCCGATCGAGTACGTCGTGATGTACCAGGAGTCCTACTACAACTTCTGCGCGCGGCTGATGGAGCAGGAGGGCCTTTTCTGGACGTTCCGCTACGAGAAGGACAAGCACGTGCTCGTGGTGGGCGACACGAACGCGACGTTCGTCGAGATGCCGAACCAGAGGAGCATTGCGTACCACGCGGACAGCGCGGCGAGCGAGCACAACGGCATTGCGCGCTGGGACGAGGCGTTCGAATTTCGCGTCGGCAAGATCGCGTTCCGCGACTTCAACTACAACCGGCCTTCGTCCACGTTGATGTACGTGGAAGCGCCCACGAGCCGGCTCAAGAACAAGAACATCGGCACGACGGAGCGCTACGAATACCACTCGCTGTACGACACGCACGACGACGGCAAGCGCTATGCGCGCTACGCGATGGAAGCCGAGGAGGCCCTGGCGCGGCGCTTCAACGGCAGCGGTTATGCGAGCGCGATGACGACGATCGGGCGCTTCACGCTCGAGAACCATCCGAACGCGGCGTACGACGGCAAGCCCTACATCGTGCTGCACGTTCGCCACGAGGCCGTAAACGACTACACGCGGCACGGTGCCGAAACGCCCTATCGGAACACGTTCACGTGCTTGCCGGAGGAGGTGCCGTATCGATCGCCGCGACGCACGCCGAAGCCGCATATGCAGGGCACGCAGGCCGCGATCGTGGTCGGGCCTAAAGGCGAGGAGATTTACACCGACGGTAGCCGCGTGAAGCTGCATTTTCTGTGGGACCGACGCGGCAAGTATGACGGCACCGATTCGATGTGGATCCGCGTGTCGCAGCCGTGGGCCGGCAGCGGCTGGGGCGGCTCGGCGATTCCGCGCATCGGGCAGGAGGTCATCGTTGCCTACAACGATGGAGACCCCGACAACCCGGTCGTCGTGGGCCGCGTATTCAATGGCGGTGCGGCGAACCCGTATCACGGCACGAGCGGGCAGACGATGGGTATCCGCAGCCAGACGCACAAGGGGCAGGGCTTCAACGAGCTGCGGTTCTCGGATGTGGCGGGCGCCGAGGAAATGTTCCTGCATGCGCAGCACGACATGAATACCGTCGTGCAGAACGCGCAGACGACGCAGGTGCTGAAGGGCGACCGCTCGATCGCGGTGGCCAAGGGGCATCACTTCACGAAGGTGTCGACCGGCAATCTGCATGATGCGGTGACGCAGGGCAATACGACTCAGCAGACGCCCGCAGGCGTTCACACGATCGAAGCGAAAGAGTTGTGGATCAAGGTGGGCGGGGAAGGCGGGACGTCGATTCATATGACCGGCGACTCGATAGAAATACGCAAGGGCGCCTCTGTCATCCTCATCGAGGAGGCCGACATCAAGGTGCAGGCGAGCAATACGCACATCAATCCCGACAACAGCTGACGGCCGGACGCCGCATCAGAACAAGACAGGAAACGAAAAATGTATCGAATCCAAGAGGGCACGTTGTCGATTCCCGAGGAATGGATCGACAAGACGATGAACGTATTCGTCTCGGCATCGACGGGCACGGAGGGCGTGAGTTTCGTCGTGACGCGCGAGAGCTTGCCGTGGGGGATGCGCTTCGACGAGTACACGGCGAACGAAGTGCAGAAGCTGGCCAAGCAGATGCCCGACTACCAATTGATCGGCGGCGAGCCGGCTGAAGTGAATGGGCGCGCTGCCTATACGCACGAATACCGGTGGAAGAACAACGGCATGCCGCTTCATCAGTTGTTGACCATGGTCGAGTACGGCAAGCGTGTCCTGATGCTGACGTTCACGGTACCCGGCTCGCTGAGCGACACGCAGCGCGTGCAGGTGCGGCAGATCGTGGAAAGCCTCGAATTGAACGCACCGAACTGAGCTTCGCCCCACCATGGCCGATCAAAACGACAGCGAATCCGGCGAAGCCCCGGCGCCCGGCGGCACGGCCGAGGAACGGCTCGCACGACTGAAAACCCTCGAAGACGGCGAGGCCAGAAAAGCCGAGCAGATGGAGTGGGTGGACGGCGCCAACTACGGCATGCTCGGTGCGGACGTTGGCTACGGCGCTTATGCGGCGGGCTCGGCTGCGGTGGCGAGCGGCGCCACGGGAGCGGCTGCCGCGGGCGCCGCGGCGTTGTCGGCTGTGCCGGCCGTGATTGCTTTGGGCGGCTCGTGGCTGCTTGGCAAGTTCGGTGTAACCGGGGCAATGGCGGAGGGCGCCACGCGCGTGGGCGATGCGCTCGGTCTTACGATTGGCCGCGGCGACCCGCATCCCGCTTGCGAAGGCGACGAGATCGCGCATTCATCGGGCTTCATGGGCATGCTCGCCGGGCTTGCTGTGGGTGTGGCCGTGGGCGCGATGGTGGCGGCTACCATCGCCACCGGCGGGGTCGTGGGCTTGCTCATCGTCGGCGGATGCATGGCAGGCGGGTTGAGTCTCGGTGCCGCGCTCGCGTCCGCCAGCCAGAGCATGGGCAGCGTGAGCGGGACGATCAAGAGCGGATCGGCCAATGTGACTTTCGAAGGCAAAAAAGCGGCACGCGTCACGGATGTAGCTGCCTGCACCAAGCATTCGCACGCGCCCGAAGCGATCGTGGAAGGCAGCAGAACGATCACTATCAACGGCTTGCCGCTTGCGCGTGTCGGCCATTCGACACATTGCAGCGCGAAGATCAATTCCGGACGAAAGAGCGTCTGGGTCGACAAGACCACCGGGCAGTTCGGCCCGAAGAACCCGGAGTTGACGGCCGGGGAGGAATTCATCGCGGGGCTGATCGGCGGGATGCTCGGCGCGAAGCTCGGCGGCTTTCTCGGCTCGAAGCTGCCGCGCCGCGATCCGACGCGCTCAGCCGAGGTGTTCGGCAAGAAAGACGAGCACGCGACCTGCAAGGAAGACCCGGTGGATGTGGCGACCGGTGAGGTCGTCGATGTACGAACCGATGTCTCGATCCCGGGCGTGCTGCCGCTCGAATTGACGCGACGCTACCGCACGCGCTCGGACGACCGCGGATTGCTCGGCGCGAAATGGTCGACCACGTGGTCGCAGCGGCTCGAATTCGATGGCGACCACACGGTGCGCTTTCACAGCGCAGGCGGTCAGGCCATCGGCTTTATCGCGCCCGAAGCCGCGCTGGACGGCATCAATCTGCGCGAACCGCGCTACAGGCTGATTGGCACGCGGGCCGAGCCGCGGATCTTCGATAACGACACGCGGCAGGTGTGGGTTTTTGCGCCGCTTTCGCGCGAGCGGCCGTCTCGCATCGAACGGCTTGAGGATTTGAGTGGGAATCGTGTCGTTTTCGGCTACGACGAAGCGGGTCGTTTGGTCGAACTCGCGCATAGCGATGGATATCGAATTGCGCTGCACTATCGCGGCACGGCGAATCTGCTGGAGCGCGTTGTGCTGCACGAGGATGCCGAGCGCTCGAGCACGCTCGTGGAATACGGATACGAGCAGGCGATGCTTGTCTACGTGGCGAGCTTCCAGCGCGGCTGCTTCCACTATTCGTACGACGCGAACGGCTGGATGACGAGTTGGCGCGATACGGCCAAGACGGAAGTCCGTTACCGCTATGACGAGCACGGCCGCGTAGTAGAAACTGGCACGCGCGAGGGCTATCACACCGGGCGGTTCGTCTACGAGGATGATGAAGCGCGCACGCGCGTAATCGATGGCGACGGCGAGTGGGTGTTCGAGCGCAACGCCGACGGGCTCGTCGTGGCGGAGACGAATCCGCTCGGGCATCGAACGGTTCGGGAATGGAGCTTGGGGCGGCTGCTTTCGGAGACCGATGCGCTCGGGCGGCGCACCGTCTATCGCTACGACGAGGTGGGCGGCCTGATTGCCGTCGAAGAGCCGAGCGGGCGTACGACACGCTTCGAATACGACGACCGGCGGCGCATGAGGGCCGCTGTGCTGCCGGGGGGCGCGAGGATCGGCTTCGAGTACGACACGCTCGATCGATTGACCTCGCGTACCGAAGCGGACGGCAGCGTGACGCGGTATCGATACGGCGAGCGCGGCGAGTTGCTGCGCATCGTGCGGGGGACTCGCGAGACGCGGCTCGACTATGACGCGCGGATGCGCCTCTGCGAAACGCGGCTGCCTTCGGGCGCGCGTATGCGCAGCGCTTTCGATGTGCTCGGGCGTTTGCTCGAGGAGGTCGATCACGAAGGTAATGTCACGCGCTACGACTACACGCCGGGCAAGGACAATCCGCGCGGAAACGTTGCACAGGCGACGCAGCCGGATGGCGCGGCGTGGCGCACGCGCTATGACAGCGAAGGGCTGCCTGTCGAGCAGCGCGACCCGCTCGGCCGCGTGACGCGCCGCGAATACGGGCCGTTCGATCTGACGATGGCCTCGACCGATGCGGCGGGCCACACCACGCGCTTCGAGTACGACCATGCAACGCGGCTGACGAAGGTCGTCAATGCGTTGCGGGAGACGTGGGAATACCGCTATGACGGCGCGGGGCGTCTGATCGAAGAGATCGATTGGGGGGGACGGGCGACGCGCTACGAGCGCGATGTGATTGGGCGATTGCTCGTCAAAACACTGCCCGATGGCGGCACGTGGCGATACGCCTACGACGAACGCGATCGCCTCTCGTCGGTCGACGCTGGCGACGTGAAGCTTGTTTATCGGTACGACAGCTTTGGGCGGTTGGCGAGCGCGGAAGTGCACGAGGCGGATGGAGAGCCGTGCGTTACGCGCTTTGCTTATGACGCAAAAGGGCGCCTGACCGGCGAGGAGCAGCACGGGCATTTGCTGCGGCACGTGTACGACGCCGAAGGCAAACGCACGCTGCGGGCGACGCCGCACCGCGAGACGCAGTATGCGTACGATGCGCTCGGTGCGCTGACGAAGGTCGGGCCCATGTCGATTGCGCGCGATGCCGTGGGGCGCGAAATTGGCCGGCAGGTGGGCGATTTCGTGCTCGAGCGGCACTACGACGCGCTGGGCCGGCTGCGCAAGCAGGCTGCGGGGCCGAAGTGGGCGTTCGAGCAGTTGGCGTCGAACCCGGCGCGGGCATACGAGGCGCTCGGACGTGAGCTCTACGTGTACGACGCGGCGGGGCAGATCGATCGCGTCGATACGGAAGCGGACAGCTTCACCTATCAGCACGACGCGCGCGGGCAGGTTACGTTGATGAACAGTTTGCTGCAGCCGGCGGAGCACTACCGGTATGACGCGAACATGAACATCACGGGGCATGGGCCGCGTGGGCCCGATGATGGGCACACCTATTTGCGCGGCGGGTTGCCGGAGCGCGTGGGGTACACGCGGTATCGGTACGACGCGCGCGGACGGACGATCGAGAAAACGGTCGAGCAGCCGGGCTTCCGGCCGAAGACGTGGCAATTCACCTGGGACGGATTGAACCGGCTTGTGAAGGTGAAGACGCCCGAGCGCGGGGTGTGGCTTTACCGGTATGACGCGTTCAATCGCCGCGTGGAGAAGCGGCAGGCGGGGGCGAAGGAGGCGGTTCGCTTCCTGTGGGACGGGTACACGGTTGCGGAGCGGTGGCAGGAGAGGGATGGCACGACCGGGCAGGTCGTGACTTGGCATATCTCTCCGACGGACTTCATGCCGGTTGCGCAGGAAACCGATCGCGGGATGTATCCGGTGCTCGCGGATCAGGTTGGACTGCCGCGGACCGTGTTCGATCGCGAAGGCAAGCGCGTTTGGCAGGAGCGGTTCACGCTGTGGGGCAAGGCGCAGGGTAGCGGGAAGACTGCTGCCAATGATGCCGATGGGGACTTCGTCGATACGTCGCTGCGGTTTGCCGGGCAGTGGGAGGATGAGGAGTCGGGGCTCTCGTATAACCTGCATCGGTACTATGATCCGGAGACGGCACAGTATCTAAGTGTTGATCCGATTGGGTTGGCAGGAGGGCTCAGGACTCAAGCGTATGTGCATGCGCCGCTGCTCTACTACGATCCGCGCGGCCTTGCGGTTTGCCCGGTAAGATTCGACCGCTATAAGGCTTATCGGCAAGCGGGTTTTTCGGCGAGAGATGCTGCGAACCTTTCGAGGCCGGGGCAGATAGATTTTTACGTGAACTCTCAAGGGGCTACTTTGCCGGCAACGGGGTACCGGTATATGGACAGCCGATACGCAGAGCGAACCCAAAACACGATGACGGCGCCGTTAAGTTACTTTGGGTTTACCGACTATCAGACGGGCGCAGCCGCGCGGGATGGCTTCCAAATTTTTTATGAGGCGGGCAATCCAAAGTCGTGGAGTGACGCGCGTCTCAAAGGGGAGTTCGATACACTGCAGCTGTTCGGCCCGGACGGGGCAGTGAACGCAAAAGTCCCGCTCGCCAATGGCGGCGTTGGTCCTGAACTTGAACCATACACGGCAGCATATCCGGAATACGGGAAAGGTGGACAGGCTCAGCTTGTCCCAGAGATTCCCGGCTCGACGGTCCAACTGCAGAAAGTTACTTTGCTACCTGAAGAATGACGATTGACGAGCTTCGCGCCCACTTGAGGCATCTTATCAATGCATATGTACAGGATGCAGCGACACGAGTTCGGTTGCTGGATCTTGTCGAACGCGATGATGTGCCTGCCAAGGGTATCCTGGCCGAGTTAACGCCGTTGCTACCCAACGCAATCACTGCTGATGACGCGAACATCATAAAAGACATCGCATTTTATTTCTGTTGAAGCAGGCAAACTCCATGTCCGATGAAGGGCGCGCTGCGCGGCCCTTCATACGTTCATTCGGCGGTGATGGTAAGCCTGCCCTGCTCGACGGCGATCCTGACGCGCTGGCCGGGTTGGAATCCGGCGTGCTCGATCCATCGGCCGGCAAGCTTCATCCAAGGGTATAGCGCGGGCGCGGTGCGCTCATGCGCGGGTTTGTGCCACGATGCTTGAAAGCGCTGTGATTGCTGAACGGTGACGAACCGTTCCGAGACGACGGGGCGTGCCTTATGATGGGCGTCAGCCATGAACAACTCCTGTGATGAGTTGGTTGTGGTCAGCGGGCCGAGAGTGTTGACGCACTGACGGCCCGCGCTTCGTTTACCGCTTACCTCTTCTGCCTGCTGAAGCTGCCTGAGCTTCGGCAGGCTTGCGCGCAACAACCCCCGCTGTCTAGCATGCGGTGCAAGCCGCCGAGTCGTCTTGCACCGCATGTCCGAGCGTGGAGAACCGATCACCGTCAAGGCCAAGCCCTTCGGGCGCGCGATGCGCGGCCTTGACGGATTCGAGCTCGACGATGCACCGACGACATTGCTTGCAAAGGTAGGCTAGAACCTACGTCCCCGAAGGTTTTTACCTACCATTGCCACCTGATTGTTGGCCGCGTCGGTCCACAAGCGCCGAGATTCCGCCGGGTTTGCCGTCGCACTGCGTGCGCCGTCAAACCCGGCGGCCCAAGGGCTGGTATCGATGCGCCGATGGCGAGAAAATCGCGTCTACGAAAAAAATCAGTGATGACGGAGGTGTGAAGCCGGAGAGCCTTGCCAGATAAGGGGGGCAGCCCACGCGAAGGAGGTTCGCGTCTAAGGAAACTGAATCGGGATTACATTACAATCTCAACAGATACTATGACGCGGAGACGGGGGCTTACCTCAGCATCGATCCGCTCCGGCTGGATGGAGGGATCAGAACGCATGGGTACGTCCGCAGTCCGTTGCAGCAGGTAGACCCGCTTGGACTTGCCTCGTGCTTTTTGTATCGGGGAGTCAGCGCAAAGCACCCGGCACTAGCAGATGCTACGCAAGGTATCGTTTCCCCCGGAAACATCAGAGGCACGGTTACTGCGGACGAACATAATGCTGGCGGCCGCTCGGGAGATAGTCCGTTTACCTCGTGGACACGTGATCCTGAGATCGCAAAATGGTGGGCAAACCGAGAGGGGCCCGGTGGTGTTGTTTTGAAATTGCCGACCGGCGCGCCGAAGCCGGGTGATGGATGGTCATGGGAATATTCGATAGATGAGTTCGGTGAACAGGAGGTCTTGCTGCGTGGAGTCCGCTCCGGCGCGGAGGTTATTCCGCAATGAAAATCTCTGACATTGCATCTCGGGTGGATTTCTTGGCGATTTTAGGCAGGGACGATCTAGATCGCATGGCAATGCTGACGCTTCAGAAGGCACTTGGCAGCGGATGCGTTGAGCGCTTTCTCTCCTCGGAGGGGAGCGTTGATGAATACACGCGGGATGGGATTTTGCAGCTGCTGCGTCGTCGAAATGACGGTCTGGCCCGACAAGGCCGGACTCTTGACGGGTATGCACAAGCTGTCGCTGCGGTCAGGTCGTTGAGTGAGGATGAGCGCATAAGTTGGTTGGCGATTCTGATGCCAACCGATATATCGATCATCCTGGTTCGTGTCGCAACGTTCGATGTACTTGCGTGTTTGTCGTTAAATCGCAGCGAAACGCAGACTGTGAAGCGGCCAAGCAACTGGGATGGTTCCAAAATATCATAGGATATCGATGTACCGCTTTCGGGGCGCGAGAGTTACATTGCAACCTCAATTCGTACTGATGGCATATCTTGCCGACTGTGGGTCGACGGAAAGCAAGTGTTGTAATGACTGAGGGCCGCTTACGCGGCCCTCAGTCATTCAAGCGGTGATTAATCGAAAGCTTGCCTGATGACGATGTGCCGTTTGATGTAGTCGACGGAGAAATGGACGCGCTCACCGGGCATGAAGCCGAGGTGTCTGAGCAGCGCGTCGGCGACCTGCATCCACGGGATGAACGGCTTGTTTGACCCGCTCTCCCCCGGCGGGATGCATGAGTGGTTATTGGTTTCTCGGGCACCTACTTTCAAGCAGTGGGGCCTCAAGGCAGAGGACATTTGGGAACTGAGGACGCCTACCGGTACGACCAGCGGTATCAACCCGACGTGGCAACACGGAATGAAGGGGTCAACGGCCGCACACAACGAGCTTCTCGGTATCATTGATTCGTCGAACGACTATGGGACGTTTGTGAGGCGTTTGCAAAACTGGGCGAACTACCGCCTCACAAATGGTCGTGATGATTTACCTGCGGGCCTGCGTCCGTAGGGGAGATAGGGCATATGAACAAGGATCTAAAGATCTCGGCGTGGATTGGCAAGTTCTCTGGCGCGGATGATCTTATTCAATACGTTGAAACGCGTTACGGCGCAAGCGGAAACTCGATGAGCCAATTTTGGAGTGAAATTGGCATCTCTTGGTTCGATGATGATTTTAGAGAGGCATCAATGCTTTCGCCGGGAAACGAGACACTTGCGGAAGAGCTGCGAGAATTCTCCTATGGAGAGAGCTTTGCCGACGAGCTTCTTCGCCGGCTCATTAACGTGCGTCAGTCTGGCATGGACGGTCTGATCCTTTTGTACGACTTCGATTATCCAAATGTCGGCACGCAACGGCCACACAGTCGTGTGACGTTTGTCGGGAGCTTCGACTACAGTAAATAATCGGGGTTACATTACAACCTGAATCGGTATTACGATGCGGAGACGGGACAGTATCTCTCCCCAGACCCGATAGGACTCTCGGGGGGACTCCGTACCCAGAGCTATGTCGCAAGCCCGCACACATGGGCTGATCCTCTTGGCTTGTCCGGTTGCAATTTCCAAGAGTTTCTGAAGCGAGAGTGGGGCACGCGTGATGTTGAGGATGCACTGGCAGCAAAACGGCTCAACCCTGCGTTGGATCGCATATTGACAGACAACGAGTACTTGGCCATACGCGGATACACGTCGAACCTTTACGAGCACATAAACCCCGCCCTGCGTGCGGGAGACGCTGGCAAGTGGAGTCAGCTTACCTCTGAGGCAGCGAATGGCTTGGGAAAGTTGGCGGATAACGGCTACGTTTATTCAGGTGACGTTGTGCGCAACTTGCATCTGACCGATGATCAGGTACACCAACTCTTCCCTGTAAACGGCGTCTTCAGCGACAGGGCATTCTTGTCGACCACCTCCGACCTCGGTGGAGTTTTTCCGGGCAAGGTCACGATGAGGATCGCGTCGAAGACGGGGGTGTCGGTAAGCTCAATGTCCGAGTATCCTCGAGAAGCGGAAGTATTGTTTAGTCCAAGTACCCCGTTCAAAGTGCTCGGTCGGACCCAAGATCCTACTAAGGGCACGTGGGACATATCGCTGGAAGAGTTGTGATGAGTAACGCAGGCGACAAACCGAAGGATGCCCAACATGAAGCGCTGCAACGCGCCGCCGAGCGGGCGCGCATTCGGGCGCAATATCCGGCTGACATGGGCTTTCACCCCCTTTCGGCGAAGTTCACCGATAATCCCGATGCAGTTAAGGCCCCGTGGCTGGCCGCGTACTTCCGCTACCGCAACCATCACGCGACGGCACGCCGACAGGAACTCTACGAGATTCTCGCGCAGATTGGCGCGGACAACTCCGAGCAGATCGACAGGTTTCGAGGCGCTCTTCTGGGGCTTGCGATTGGTGATGCGTTAGGGACCACGCTTGAGTTTGCCGACCGCGACAGTGCGGTAGTGACCGACATGGTCGGTGGCGGCCCATTTCGCCTCCAGCCGGGCGATTGGACCGATGACACCAGTATGGCTTGCTGCCTCGCGTATAGCCTAATTCGATGCGATGGGTTTGACGCCGACGATGCCATGCTTTGCTTTTCGTATTGGTACCGCTTCGGCGCCTACAGCCCAACTGGCACATGTTTTGATATTGGCGTAACAACTCGCGCTGCGATCGAGCGGTATCTGTCCACTGGTGAACCGATAGCCGGTTCGACTAGCCCGAACGATGCGGGTAATGGCTCGCTCATGAGACTAGCACCTGTGGTGCTGCGTTATGCCTCGGATTTCGAGGCTTGTGTTCATTTCGCGGCGGAGAGTTCGCGGCTGACCCATGGCGCGCCGGAGGCAGTCGACGCATGCCGGTATTTCGCGGCACTGCTTTGGGGAGCGTTGTCCGGTGTACCCAAGGATGTTCTCTTGAGGGAGCGATATGCACCCATAGCGTCGTACTGGGACCGGCACCCCTTATCTCCTGCTGTCGATCGAATTGCGCACGGCTCTTACAAGCGCAAGCATCGTGACGAAATATCGTCCTCCGGCTATGTCATCCACACGCTTGAGGCGGCTTTATGGGCCTTCTTCCACTACGACGGGTTTGAGCCAGGACTCCTTGCTGCTGTGAACTTGGCCGGCGACGCGGATACGGTTGGTGCAGTTTTCGGTCAATTAGGCGGTGCGTATGGCGGCGAGACGAGTTTGCCCATCAAGTGGATCATCCGAACGTATGGCGGGCAAGGTTTCTATCACTTCGCACAAGAACTGCTCGCGCTATCGAAAAGAGGTAGGTGATCTGTCCGCGTAGCTTCTGACGGGGCCGCGCGCGCGGCCCCCAGTTATTCAAGCGACGGTGATAGGACCGTGGCGCCGCCACTTGAACGCGTGCACAATAGGCTGCGGTGTCCTGCAACGTCCGTGTCGAGCACATACCGGGGAACCTATCGGCCGCAGCAGTAAGCGCCCTGAACAACAAGCCCCATGAAACATGGACCCCGACTTCGACCAAATGCTCCGCGCTTACCGTTCCGGACGGATTTGTCTGACGGAGATGAGAGGATGGCTGACGAAAGAATCTGATCGCGTCGAGAGGCAGCTATCGCGAGGGCTACTGTTGCGCCTCAAACACGGTAATGATTCGCTGGCGATGGCGGCTATCGCACGCTTGCTCCCCGCATGTGCGCATTGCGCCGCGTTATACGAGCCGAAGGAATTCGCAACGCGAGACGAGCATCGTTTATGCTCGCGCCGCTGCGATCTCGCGGTTGCCGCAAGAACGCTTGTATGCGTTGCGGCTCCGGAATGGGGTGGGGAGGTTCCGCCGTCTTCGGGCTCGGCAAAGCACTATCGCTGCGCGACTTGCGAGTCGATATGGGTGCTCGTAGATCCAGAGCGCGAGGATAACGGGTCATGGAGCAGGATCGCGTGACCGAGAGGAGTGCGTTCACTTTTTCCCCGAAGTCCCCGCACCAACAGTGCCGTTCGGCGGCATGATTCCCAATAGCCACGAAAAGTCCTGCCGGCTCCAGCCATCGAGTGCGGCCGGCTTTCCGATGGCAGGCGTACCGGGGAAAGCGCCAAAATTTGGATTCTCGACGATCGGGTTGGCGTTGCTCGTGAACGACGCATACGAATGGCACGTTATACACGACGACTGCTGAGGCAACACCTGCGCATTGAATTCGGTGAACGAATTGCCAAGCCGTATCGCCTTACCGTCGGAGTCGACGTAATCCGCTTGCACGCCCACCAATCGGTAGTTGTAGAACGCGCGGCGAAGCGCGGCCGCGTCCATCAGCGTCCGCAAGTCCTCCGTCATGCCGGTCTTACCGCCCGTGCTCGATGAGAGCGAGCCCCACTGGTCGGAGCAATTTGAATACAGCTTCGGGTTGCAACGATTGGGATTCGTGGCGGTGCTTTGCGGCTCGAATGTCGCCCATACCCAGTTAGGGCGGACCTTCGAAGTGAAATGCAGACCGACGAGGGCATAGCATTCGTCGCCGATCTTCTCGACATAGAACTCGTTGCTTATCTTGTCGCAGGTAAAAGCGGGGTTGATGGAGGTCGATGGCAACCAATCGGCTTTAACCTCGATAGCGGATGACGGCAAAGAGAGGGGGCCGTTGCTGCGTATGAAGTCTCTTTGTCCAGGAAGTGTCTGAAGGCTGTATTTGATATTGCGGCCGGGCGGCGACGTAATGAAATCGGCTTCCGCCTGATTGACGTGGACTTCTTCGCAAAACAGCGGATTGGACGACAAATTCTTCGGTATGAACGGTAAGAATGCGCTGTCGATAGCATTCTTCTCGGTGGTCATCTCCTGACACAAGGCGGGAAGGTCGCGCCCTTTCGCCGCGAGCACGCTCGCGTGCAAGCGCTGCCTTCCTGCCTTACCGGCGCAGTCCCTGCCGCCGCTGGTCAAGCACGTCTGCTCCGGCCAGGTTTCCCAGGCGAGCGGCAAACCAGGATTTCCGCTCGCACAGTTCGCTGCGACGAACAACTGCCAGGCTAAATGTTCGAGCGAGTGTGCGCCATCCGGAAGATCGGTGGGAATCGAGCAGGCAGATGACGTCGAAGAAGGGCGGACGGCGTCCGCATAGGCCGGCGAGCGGGGTGCGCAAAGCATCGCGCCGGCGACGAGAAGCAGCGCCGCAACGAAGAGGCGTTTTTTCATTTTTCTCCCTGGCCGGGCGATGGATGTACGGCTTCGGAGCACGCCCGGGCCGCGGTTGAACGTCCATGCAAGGATAGGGCGTGCCCAACAAATGCGTCCTATCACAACTGCCAGTTGCGAGCCTTCCTTGCGAGGGTTATCTGGTCCGCGCGGCTGACTATTCGCCGGCTTCCGTCGATGGCATTCGGATATCGTCCCGGGCGTTCGCGTGTGGTCGGATTCCGCGGCGAAGCCGCTCAGGGTTCGCCACTCGTGCGGGCAAACTCTGTCGGCGGCATGCCGACGAACCGGCTGAACGCCACGCTGAAGGTACTTGCGGAGCTATAGCCGACACGCTGTGCCACTTCCGCAATGCCGCCTTCCTTTCGTCGCAGCAGGTTCTTGGCAAGAGCCATGCGCCAGGCGAGCAGATAGGCCATCGGTGCCACGCCCACCGCGCGCCTGAACCGATCGAAGAACGCCGAGCGAGAGAGGGCGGCTTCCTTCGCGAGGCCTGCCACGGTCCACGCCTGTGTAGGATCTTCATGCATTCGCCGTATCGCGACGGCGAGGCGGCTGTCATTGAGCCCACGCAATAGCCCTGACGGTGCCGATATCGCAGGCGTGGAGCGAAACGCTTCGATCAGCAGCACCTCGAGCAACCGCGTCATGACCACATCGCGCGCGGGCCTTTGCGCGCGCGATTCATCCCGCAGCAGTTGCACGAGTGTCGCGAGACGGGCTTCATCGCGAACGTGTACGAGCGCAGGGAGTAGCGAGACGAGCAAGGCCGCATCGGGCGAGCCGAAGCTGCAATGGCCGACGATCAGCCGCACGTCGGGCGAGCCGCTTCGAGCGCCCAGCCTGAATTCGCCGTTCGCGAGCGCGACGGGCTGACTGTCGATGTCCGGCTTCGATTCCGCCGGTTCATGGCTCGACATCGCGAAACCGTACGCCGCCGGAATCAATACGAAGTCGCCTGCCGCGAGCTGAATCGACCCATGCCAGGCGTGTTTCGTTTTTCGACTCTCTGCGGGGCGATGGATGGACGGCTTCAGCGGAGCCGGAGAACGGTGGGTGATACATGCAAGCCTCGGTGTAAAAAACTGATTTATGCGAAATGCCTAATTATTTCGAATTGAGGCGATTGAGAAAAATTTCGTTTTCGTTGAAAAAAATTCGCTTTCCGAGATTTATTTAGATTCGGTGGTTAATAAAATCGATGATTATCTATCGAAATTAGTTTGTGTTGCGAGGCGGAGTTAAATGGACTGAGGGCTTGCCGGGTAGGCGAAGTTGTTTCCTATGCTTATTTCGATTTTGGAGTCGATGTTTTGGTGATGGGGCGGCTAGTCACGATCCGCATATCCGGGAGTTGCGCATGGCGATGCTCCGTGCAGCGGCATATGCTGCCTTCGAGTTAAAAGGTTGTGCGCGTTGCTTCTGGCAGGGCGCATGGCGGTTCTATTTTTTAAAGGAGGTGCGTATTTCATAAAGACGGCATGTGGTTTGTTTCTTTATTTTATTACTTTCAATTATGCAACCGATAACCTCCATTCAAACGTTCGTCTCTCAATCGGGATCGAGCGATGAGCATCCGTTGCCCGAGCAGCCGCTTCTGGTTGGCCGGCAAAGCCCTATCAGCAAAGCAGCTCTGCTCACCGGACTAGGCAAGCTCCGTCACACGCCTCGCCCGCCGGAGGACGCGCCAGCTACCTCTACGGCGAGACGTCGACAACTGAGTGAAATGATGATCCGACACCGCGCCACACCGCCGAGTCAGGGAAGGTTTCGTCTTTCTCCGCACCAGTTGGGAAGCGCGGCAAGAGTTGACTCGCAGCTGTATCATCACCGCACCGCGACCGAGGCACCCGTATTCTTTAGTGAATTCGCGACTGAGAAACCGTCTCTGTCCATGGTGGATGCGCTGTCCGAAGGCAAGCGTGACTATTACGTGGTGCGGCACCTCGGCAAGCGCGGGCGGGACTTGTACACCGACGAGCCTGTGGAAGGGAATGACAGCAAGATTGGACAGCTGAAAACCAGCCCGCTGTTGAGTACGCAGCGGAGCGGCGTGCGCGCTATCCGCGGGTTTGCGGCCACGGCGACCATCGACCAGGCCCGCGGAGAATATATTGGTCGGCTGCACCGGCACGTGGTGGAGATGCTCGGAAGCCGGGGCGGGGTTGTGCACTTGGTGCGGCCGTCGCGTGACCCATATGTCGAAGACAGCACACTCAATTTCTTCACGTTCTGCGAGCAGACCGAACTTGCCGATTCGCTGAATCGGATGGAAGGGCGAGCAGCTCGCACCGAGAAACGCCCGCCGATAGTATTCACCGATCATAAGTCACTCATTGGATTGTCGCGAACCTCGCGTACAGAGGCCAGCCCGATAGGCCGTCTGGTGCAGCAGCCGTTCTTTGTGACATCGGAGCTGCGTGGGGGCGATAACGTGGTCATTGCCGACGACCATATCCAGGCTGGCGGATCTGCACTCGCAATGGAATCGGCGGCTCGAGGAGCAAATGCCAATGTATTGGCTTTCGCTGCATTAAGCGCTCATCCATTTTCGTCACAACTGACCATGTCGGCCGAAGTCCGGCAGTTCCTCGACCAGACTCTCGCCACGTGGGATCCCGATCGCCATGTTTCCGACCGACTGGCGCAGCTCGGTATGCCGCGCGATCGAATGACCAACAGCGAGGCGATGATCTTGATTGCGTACGCGATCGATCCTGATGATCATCAGGCCGTGGCAAGATTCGAGGCGTTGCAGCAGCGGTTCTTTGACCGGGCACACCTGCACAACGTCGGCATCGATCCTGACGCGCCCGATGCCGGCACGAGAATGGATTTGCTGCAACAAAGGCAGGAGGCGATGGGTACCGAATCGGCCCGCGCGTTCGTGAACAATTCGCGGGTTCTCGAGGGAGAAAACGATTCCCTGTTGCCGGTCCTTCGGGCAAAGCCAAAATCGCCGCAGGAAATCGTGCGGGAGCTCAACGAGGTCAGCAGTGCAAGCCGCGCATCTATCGAGGCATCGGATGTAAAACAGGTGGTCGTGCTCGACTGGGATGATTGTCTGCGCGACGAGAAGAGCATGAATTATCAACTCATGCATAACGCACTGGCAATCTCCGCGAGGGAGCACATGAAAGCGCTGCCCGAACTCGGCGAAGCCGTTGCTCGCCTGCGTGTCCGGATGCAGGCGGGCGACACCGCAGGCGAGGGTGATCCACTCGTGATGATGAAGCAAGAGGATTTCCGGGACCACCTGATGGCCAATCCCGGAATATTCAAGCGGCACATCGCAGAGGACTTCGTCCGGACGATGCTACCCGAGCTGGACAAATCGAGAGCGTTGATGGCAACCAACGCTATATATGCCCAATTCACACGGGAATACAAGCGGCTGACCCGTCCACGCCGGGATGAGACGCCACGTGACGTTCCGTTTCCGGATATCCAATTCGCTCTCCTGCCCGGTGCACGAGAGTTGTTGGACAAATCCCGCACGGCCTCTTCACGAGTGATTCTCATCAGCAATCGGGGACAGGGGGATCTCGAAAGCGAAGTGAATCACCTGAAGATGATGCATTACTTCGACGTCGTATCCGGTACGCCGATGGTTACCCGCGCAAAGCCCGGCAAGCATGGCGCCGCCATGCCGGAAGCGCTGCAGAGACAACTGACTCAGGCACTACGTGGCGACGATGAAGTTGCGCTGCGTATGGCGCTCGATAGCGCGGTGGCCTATGCCCACCCAGATACAAGCGTGGTCAAACGCACCGACGGGAAACCTCGCGGCGACAGGCTCAGGCAGAGTCTCGAAACCCTGTCGATCGCTGAGGACGTTCCGATCATCTCCTATGGAGACCAGCCGACCGATGTATCACAGGCTGCGGAACTCGCTGCCCAAGGACGCCGGGTTGAAGGCGTCATCGTCAATCCTCAGCGCGGCGACGTGGGGCAGCACATCGATGTGGCAGGAATCCCGACGCGCGTTACAGGTAGCATGACGGATCTGTAGTCGTATCCCGCCGGCAGGAATGGCGGTCAATCCGTCGACACTGGTGTGCCGGAGGGCGCTCCTCCGGCACATTCGTTGTTAGCGGCTGTCTACGTTTGCTGAGATGCGCTTACATCCTGTCTTTTTCGCGAGCGGGACGGGATGACCCGAACGCTGCTGGGTCATGTGCTGCTTATCCGGCGCGGAAAGGTCCGGGGGGGGCGGCGTCGTGATATCTGGCGGAATCGACGTGTACATCATGCGCAACTTGTGACTTGATGCGGGTGCCCGTCTGGCCTGAGCGCGGAAATAACGGTCGATCGACCAGGATCGTGTGGCGGCGACCCGTTTTGAATGGTTTGAGGCTCGCGCCTTATTTGACACACTCCTCGTGTGCCGCAAAATTGCCGCGGCGAAGCCGCTCAGGGTTCGCCACTCGTGCGGGCAAACTCTGTCGGCGGCATGCCGACGAACCGGCTGAACGCCACGCTGAAGGTACTTGCGGAGCTATAGCCGACACGCTGTGCCACTTCCGCAATGCCGCCTTCATTTCGTCGCAGCAGGTTCTTGGCAAGGGCCATGCGCCAGGCGAGCAGATAGGCCATCGGTGCCACGCCCACCGCGCGCCTGAACCGATCGAAGAACGCCGAGCGAGAGAGGGCGGCTTCCTTCGCGAGGCCTGCCACGGTCCACGCCTGTGTAGGATCTTCATGCATTCGCCGTATCGCGACGGCGAGGCGGCTGTCATTGAGCCCACGCAATAGCCCTGACGGTGCCGATATCGCAGGCGTGGAGCGAAACGCTTCGATCAGCAGCACCTCGAGCAACCGCGTCATGACCACATCGCGCGCGGGCCTTTGCGCGCGCGATTCATCCCGCAGCAGTTGCACGAGTGTCGCGAGACGGGCTTCATCGCGAACGTGTACGAGCGCAGGGAGTAGCGAGACGAGCAATGCCGCATCGGGCGAGCCGAAGCTGCAATGGCCGACGATCAGCCGCACGTCGGGCGAGCCGCTTCGAGCGCCCAGCCTGAATTCGCCGTTCGCGAGCGCGACGGGCTGACTGTCGATGTCCGGCTTCGATTCCGCCGGTTCATGGCTCGACATCGCGAAACCGTACGCCGCCGGAATCAATACGAAGTCGCCTGCCGCGAGCTGAATCGACCCATGCCGGTCGACAGTGAGCTGGCAATTCCCGTCGAGCACCACACAGTAGAAGGGCTGCCCGGCTTCCTGACGTCGGACGCGCCATTGCCCCGCGCCGCTGACGATCTTCGACAGCCCGGCCGTCGGTTGCAGCAGGGTAACGACTTCTGAAAGCGGATCGATCATGACCGGACTATTGCTAACGAAACCTGGACGCCCGATTGTAGCGAGTACGGGTTCGGCGCTCTATCGTTTCGGTACTGCAAACGATCAACGGAGCCCGCTTTGAAAACCGTCTTCATTACCGGATGCTCGTCCGGGTTCGGCCTCGAAACCGCCCGCTATTTCTTGGAGCGCGATTGGCGTGTGATCGCCACGATGCGCACGCCGAACGAGGAGGTACTGCCCCGGTCGCAGCGATTGCTCGTGCTCGCACTCGACGTCACCGATCCGCAAAGCATTGATCGGGCAATAGATGCCGCGGGGCCGATCGATGTCCTCGTCAACAACGCCGGGATCGGCGTGCTCAACGCACTGGAGGGCACGCCGATGGAGGTTGCGCGCGAGGTATTCGAAACGAACACACTGGGAACGATCGCCGTGACTCAGGCGGTGTTGCCGCAATTCCGGCAACGCAAAGCCGGCGTGGTCGTGAACGTGACGTCGAGCGTGACGCTGCGCTCGCTGCCTTTGCTCTCGGTCTATACGGCAAGCAAAGCGGCGGTCAATGCGTTTACCGAGTCGCTTGCGCTCGAATTGGCGGCGTTCGACGTGCGAGCCAGGCTGGTCCTTCCTGGGCGCGCGCCTGAGACGCGTTTCGGCGAGAACGCGCAGCCCCGCATGCAAGCGGGCTTTCCCGCGCCATACGCGGAACTGGCGCAGCGCATTTTCTCGGAGTGGCAGCAGTCGTCGGAAGTGACATGTTCGATCGACGTGGCCGAAGCGGTCTGGCGTGCGGCGAACGACCCGTCGTGTCCGATGCGGTTGGCCGCGGGCGCCGATGCTCGAGCGCTAGCCGCGGCCGGCTGACGGGCTTATGCGCTGACCCGGGGATTCTTCTTCAGGCAGGCTCATGGTTCGATAAATATATCGGTACCGCGCTTGGTATCATCGGCTAATCGATAAGCGGACCAAGAAACGTACATGGGAAAACTTGCAATTCTCGTGATGGCAATGCTGGCCATCGGCATTGCCGATGCGAAGGAGTGGTCGACGGTCCGTTTAGGATCGGCGGCGAGTTATCCCCCGTTTCACTCGCAAAACCCGGATGGAAGGCTCGTCGGATTCGATATTGATCTCGGCAATGAAATCTGCCGCCGCATGCATGCGAACTGTGTATGGGTCGACAGCGAGTTCGACAGCCTCATCCCGGCGCTGAAGGCTCGCAAGTTCGACGCCATTGTGTCGGCCCTGTCGATTACGCCGAAGCGCGCCAAGCAGATCGCGTTTTCTTCAAAGCTGTACAACATTCCCACAGAACTCGTAGCCAGGAAAGAGCGGGGGCTGACATCGACGGTCGCCGCGCTAAGGGGGAAAAGGATCGGGGTCGTTCAGGGTTCCACGCAGGAAATCTACGCGAAGCGGTACTGGGAGCCCGAAGGGGTGGTCATCGAGTCATACCAGAATCAGGACCTGGTGTATGCCGATTTGCTGGCAGCGCGGCTCGATGCAACGCTGACCAACGCCGCACAAGCCGAATATGGGTTTTTGAAAACGCCGCAGGCAGCAGGATTCGGCCGTGCCGGCGACGAACTTTACGACGATGAAATTTTCGGCGTGGGTACGGCGGTAGGCTTGCGCAAGGAAGATGGCGATCTGAAGGCGCAGATAGACGCCGCGATCGCGAACATGCGTCGGGACGGTACGTATGACAAGATCGTCCGGAGATACTTCGACTTCGACGCTTACGGAAAATAAGCCCGCACACATCGACGAGGAAGCCGCCGAGTCCCGATCCTATCGGAGCGGGCTTCGCGTTCCGCTCGTCAGCACTCCTCCAACGCCGCCCGCGCACAAGCCTCGTCGGTCACGAGCCCAGAAAGCCAGCCGCCCTTGAGCGCTGCGAGCACGGCGCGATGCTTGCGGGCGCCGCCCGCGAAGCCGATGGTCGGCCGCTTCGGCGGCGCATCGAGCGGCACGCTCGTCACGCGCCGTCCCGTAGCCGATTCCACGCGTTTGCCCTCGGCATCGATCGGCAAGCCCAGCATCTCGGCGACCGCCCCGAGCCGCATCAGCTCGTCCACCTCGCTTGCGGTGATGAACCCATCCACATGCAGCGGACATTGCGGTCCGATATCGCCGATGCCGACAAACGCCACATCGGCCTGCGCGGTGAGTGCTTCCACAATCCGATAAAGCCGGTGATTGCACCACTGCGTACGCTCGGCTTCGTTATCGGCGATCAGCGGCGCGGGCAACAGGAAGTGCTTGCCACCCGTCCTTTCCGAAATGTGCAGGGCCACGTCATAGCGATTCGACGATCCGTCCTGCGCGATCGCCCCCACCATCGACACGAGCCGATGCTGAGGCCGATCGATCTGTCCCAGTTGATCGACAGCCGCCTTGAGCGTGCGGCCACTGCTTACCGAGACGATCATCGGTTTATCTTCGCCGAGGTACCGTTCCATCACCTGTGCACCCGCCACGGCGAGCTTTCTATCGATCGCTTCGGCACTGTCGTCGTCCACCGGCACCACTTCGCACATCGACAAGCCGTATCGCGCGCAAAGCTGGTCGGCCAGCGACAGGCAATCGGCCAGCCGATGCTCCACGCGCACGCGGATCAGATTCTTTTCGACGGCGAAGGCGACGAGCCGTTGCGCGACAGGCCGCGATACCTGCAGCTTCTCGGCGATTTCGTTCTGCGTATCGCCCGCGACGTAGTAAAGCCACGCGGCGCGTGTAGCGAGGTCGAGTTTTTCGTTGGACTTGGACACGGATGCTTGGGTACCTTCAAAACGTCGAAGCAGGTTCAGGCAAGCCGCTCGCGCGACGGGTCGAAGAGCGGCCGTACATGCCGGTAAAGCTCGCGATAGGCATCGAGCCGCAGCCGCAACTGCGCGTGACGCGTCTCGTCCGGCGTGAATTCCGCCACGACGGGCGGCTTCGCGAGCACGGTCTTCGGTTCGCCGCCTGCCGCGAGCCACCCCAGGCGCGCCGCGCCGAGCGCCGCGCCCGTCTCGCCGCCGCCGTGCTGGCGCGTGGGCGTGGCGAGCGCGTCCGCCAGCAACTGCGCCCAGTACGCGCTGCGCGCGCCGCCGCCGAGCAGCGACAGCGCGTGCGGCCGGGTGCCTGCGGCGGCCAGTGCGTCGAGACCGTCGGCCAACGCAAGCGTCACGCCTTCGAGCACGGCATAGCCGAGCAGCGCGCGATCGGTCGCGTGGGTCATGCCGAAGAAAACCCCTTGGGCAAACGGATCGTTGTGCGGCGTGCGCTCGCCCGACAGATAAGGCAGAAAGACCGGCGCGGTGGCCAGCGCTTCGGCCGGCAGCTTTGCGGCCTCCGCAACGAGCGTCGGCTCGTCGGTGCCTGTCAGCTTGCACACCCAGCGCAGGCAGCTTGCCGCCGAAAGGACGACGCTCATCTGATGCCAGCGCTCCGGAATCGCGTGGCAGAACGCATGCACGGCGGAGGCGGGATTCGGCAGAAAGCGGTCGCCGACGACGCACAGTACGCCGGAGGTGCCGAGCGACACGAAGCCGTCGCCGGGCTCGGTCGCACCGATGCCAATTGCGCTCGTGGCGTTGTCGCCGCCGCCGGCGGCCACGATCACCTCACCGGCGCCGAGCCCCCATTCGCGCGCGATCTCGGGGCGCAGCACGCCCGACGGCGCACTGCCTTCCGCGAGCCGAGGCATCTGTGCCCGGCTCATACGGCATGCGTCGAGCAGCGCGTCGGACCAGTCGCGGCGCGCCACGTCGAGCCACAGCGTGCCCGCTGCGTCCGATGGGTCGGAGACTTTCTCGCCGGTCATTTTGAGCCGCAGGTAATCCTTGGGCAGCAGCACGCAGGCCGTGCGGCGGAATATCTCGGGCTCGTGGCGCGCCACCCACAACAGCTTGGGCGCCGTGAACCCGGGCATCGCCAGATTGCCTGCGATCCGGTGCAGTTCGGGTGCGCGATCGGTCAGCTCGTCGCATTCGTCCACACTGCGCATGTCGTTCCAGAGGATTGCGGGACGCAGCACCCGATCGGCCTCGTCGAGCAGCACAGCGCCGTGCATCTGCCCCGACAGGCCGATGCCGCGTACCGCTGAGAACGCCTCGCGGTGGGCCTCGCGCAACTTCGCGAGCGCGAGGCACGTGCCTTCCCACCAGTCGGCCGGATTCTGCTCCGACCAGCGCGGGTGGGGGCGCGAGACGGTAAAAGGAGAGCCGGCCGTTCCGAGCACGCGCCCATCGGGCGCGAGCAGCAACACTTTCACTTCGGACGTGCCGAGATCGATGCCGAGATACATGGCGGGGGAATCCCTGAGGTCGGTGTCGAAAAGCGCGATGCGCTACTTTAGCCGCGGGGTACGGCGCACCGCAATGCGTGCATGCCCCCGGGCCCGGTCAGTGCCGCGAGGCAAGCCAGGCATCGACGCGTGCGAGCGCGCTGCGCAGTACCGCCACGAGTTCGGGCTTCGAGGCCATGCCGCCCCAGAGCAGGCGCGAGGCGCTGAAGGCGGCCAATGGATCCGCCGCCGTGAAGAATGCGCGCGTGGCCGGCTCGTCGAGCAGGCCGTCCTGATACGCATATGGCAGCACGCCTTGCTGCCAGCGGTCGAGGAAGCGGAAGAAGAGCGCCGGCAGTACGGCCGTCGCGTTCGGTTCCACGCCGCGCGCGAAGCACTCGGCAAGCGTTGGCGCGATGAAGCCGGGGATCTTCGAGAACCCGTCGGCCGCGACGCGCTGATTCGTGTCCTGAATATAAGGGTTGCCGAAGCGCTCGAGCACGACGTCGCGATAGCGGGCGAGATCGAGCGGGCTCGGCGTGAGGCTCGGAATGACGTCTTCGGTTACATAGGCGTGCGCGAAAGCGCGGATGTCGGCGTCGCCGGTGCCTTCGTGAATATAAGAGAGGCCCACGAGCGTACCGGCCCAGGCAATACAGCTATGGCTCGCATTGAGAATGCGGATCTTGGCTTCCTCGTAGGGCAGTACCGAATCGACGAGTTCCGCACCGGCACGCTCCCACGCCGGCCGGCCCGCGGCGAAGCGGTCTTCGATGACCCACTGGATGAACGACTCGCCCATGACGGGGCAGGCGTCGTCGACGCCCGTGGCGGCTTTCACGCGTTCGCGCACGTCGGGCGTCGGGCGCGGCGTAATGCGATCGACCATCGAATTCGGGCAAGTCGTGTTCTGCTCGAACCATGCGGAAAGCGCTTCGAGCCCACGCGCTTCGAGAAAGGCGCGCATGCCCGCCTCGAAGCGCTCGCCGTTGCTGCGCAGGTTGTCGCAACTTTGCAGCGTCACGGGGCCTGCGCCGCGCGTGCGCCGGGCGTCGAGGATCGCGGCCAGTGCGCCGTAGATGGTCGTGCGTGCCCCGCTCAGGTCGGCCGCGATGTCCGGGTTCGACGTGTCGAGGCGGTCGTGCTCGTCGAGGTAATAGCCGCCTTCGGTTACGGTGAACGACACGATCTTGCAGGCGGGGTCCGCACCGGCCTCGACGAGCCCTTCGAGGCCCGCTGACCACGGTACGACGCGCTCGATCGATCGGATCGTCTCATAGGTCCGCACGCCCTGGGGGGTGACGGTTTCGAGCGTATACACGCCCTTTTGTCCGGCCAGTGCGTCGAGCACCGCGTTCATGTCGCCGCGGATGTTGCCGACAGTGAGCGACCACTTCGGCTCTCCCGCAGGAGCGGCTTCGTTGAGGCGGTGCAGATACCACGCCTGATGTGCCCGGTGGAAGGACCCCGCGCCAAGATGCAGGATCACGTTCGCAGCGCTGCTCGCCGGTTTGTCCATCGCTTGTCTCCTGAATGAAACGACCGCTCCGTCCATCCTGCGGGGCGAATGCGATCTTTTGTTCTTTCGATGGGCGAATGATCGGATTCGGGCGCGCGAAAGTCAAGGCGCGGTGCGCAAGCAGTCCGGGGACAGAACAAGCGGAAGGGACGGTGGCGCGGGAATGCAACTGCCCGATGCCGGGCAGCCGTAAGTGGGCGAAGAAGGGGAGGAAAAGGGTGGGATTCGAGGGGCGGCAGCGCGCCGGCGGACTATTTCCCGGCTCTCCGAATCAGGCTGCCGGCATAGACGAGTGCTGCGAGTGCCGTAATCCAGAAGCTCGTCGGCCAGTCGGTGTAAAACGCGAGCGTGACGCCGAGCCAGGCTTGCAGGAGTGCGAACAGCGCTGCCAGGGCGATGCCGTGCGAAAGCCGGCTCGACAGATTTTGCGCGGCGGCGGCCGGGCCGACCATCAGCGTGAACACGAGCAGCACGCCCACGATCTGCGTGCAGGCGGCTACCGTCAAGGCGGCGATCGCGAGAAAGAGCATGGACACGAGCCGCAGCGACACGCCTTTTGCCTCGGCCAGCTCGGGCTGCAGTGTGGCGAAGACGAGCGGCCGCGCGATCGCGGCCAATGCGATCAGACTGGCCGCGCCGATGGCCGCGAGCACGAGGAGCGTGTTCGTCGTCACACCGAGTACGTTGCCGAACAGCAGCGCCGTGACCTGCGTCGCGTACGCCGTGAAAAAGTGGAGGAACAACAGCCCGCAGCCGAGCGAGAGCGACAGCACCACGCCGATCGCCACGTCGCGCCCGGCCAGGCGCTCGCCGAGGGCGCCCATCGAAAGCCCGGCCGCGAGCGTGAAGCCGATCATGCCCCAGAGGGGCGAAATGCCGATCAGCGCGGCGCCCGTCGCCCCGGTGAAGCCGACATGCGAGAGCGCATGGCCGGCGAAGGTCTGCTCGCGCATCACGAGGAAGTAGCCGACGATGCCCGCGAGCACGGCGACGATCCCCGAAGCCGCGAACGCGTTCACCATGAAATCGTATTCAAACATCGTGCGTATGTCCGTGCGTGTGTCCATGAGCATGGCCATGCTCATGGTGGTGTCCGTGCCCCGCGCCGCCCGCGTCCTCTTCGTGCTCGTGATCGTGCTTTTCGACTTCGACATCGCCGGACATCACGAAGATGCGGCCATTCATGCGCATGACGTCGATCGGCGAGCCGTAGAGCCGTGACAGGACGGGCCGCGTGATGACCTCGTCGACGGTGCCGAGCGCGGCCGATCCGCTGCCGAGATAAAGCACGCGGTCGAGCGCGTTGAGCAGCGGATTGAGTTCGTGCGCGGAAAAAAGCACCGTGATGCCGAGCTCGCGCTGCACGCGGCGCACGAGTTCGACGACGCTGCGCTGCCGGTTCGGATCGAGACTGATGAGCGGCTCGTCGAGCAGCAGCAGCCGCGGCTTGCCGAGCAGGCATTGCGCGAGCAGCAGCCGTTGCCGCTCGCCGCCGGAAAGCTGCGACAGAGGCCGGTCGGCGAGCGCTTCGCCGCCCACGAGCGCGAGCACGCGTTCGACGTCCGCGCGCGTGGCGGCATCGCGGCGCGGCAGGCCGAAGCGATGGCCGTCGACCGCCATGGCGATGAACTCCCACCCGACGATGCGGCGGCCCGCCAGCGCGCTGCGCGTTTGAGGCATATAGCCGATTGCCGGGTTGCCGCGCGAGACGGGCTCGCCCGATACTCGTATCTGGCCGCCCGCGAGCGGCACGAGCCCGAGCACGGCGCGCATGAGCGTTGTCTTGCCGGCCCCGTTCGGTCCGAGCACGCCGATGAACTCGCCATCGTCGATGGCGAGGCTTGCGTCTTGCAGGATCGTGCGGCCGCCGAGCGCGATGGTGACGCGATCGAGTTCGAGCGCGCGCCCGCTCGGGCGTTCGTGATCGGTGGTCATGGGCGGGTCTTGCCGAGCGCGGCCGCGAGCGCGTCGAGCTGCGCCAGCATCCATTGCTGATAGGTTTTGCCGGCCGGCATCGTTTCGGTCACGCTCACGGTCGGCACGCCGGACTGATGCGCGAGCCCCAGCAAGCGCTTCGTCAGCGCTTCGGTCGCCTGGCTGTTGTAGATGAGCGCATGCACCGTGCGCGTGCGCAGATCGCGCTCGAACGCTGCGATGTCGCTCGCGCTCGGCTCCGTGTCGTTCATGACCGCCAACTGGAAGCGGCCGTTGCGCATATCGAGGCCGATCGCATCGGCCATGTAGCCGAACACGGGCTCGGTCGCCGTCACGGGGGTGCCTTTATAGCGGGCCTGCAGATCGCCGACTTTTTTCTCGATCGGTTTGATCGAATCGTCGAAGCGCTTCAGATTGGCTTCGAAGTCGGCCTTGTGCTCGGGCGCGGCGGCCGCAAGTGCCGCTTCGATTGCGCGTGCCACGGCGGGCATGGTCCCCGGCGCGTACCAAAGGTGCGGATTGTCGCCGGACTTCTTGCCGACGAGTTCGGCCGCGACGATCGTCGTGCGTTTGCCGCTCGACTGCGCGGCGAGCAGCTTTTGCATCCACGGGTCGTAATCGGCGCCGTTATAGACGACGATAGCCGCGCGCTCGATGGCGCGCGCTGTCCTGGGGCTGGCCTCGAAGAGGTGGGGATCCTGATCGGGATTGCTGAGAATGCTGGTCACCTCGATATGCGAGCCGCCGATCTGCCGAGCGACGTCACCATAGAAGTTCTCCGCCGCGACCACGCTCAGCTTTCCGGCGTCCGCCGCGCCAGCTGCGTGCGCGACGCCGCTTACGGACAGCGCGACCAAACCGGCCACCGCCAGCGGGGACAGCATGCATATGCGGGCGCGACGCCAGGCCCTGACGATTGCCTTCATTCTTTCTCCTTGGAATGTTGCGATTGGATGGTGAGCGCCTGCCGACGTGCCTGCTGCCGTGCGCGCTGACGTGTCCGGTGTGGCGTCATTACGCGCGTGGCGCGCTCTTGCGTTTGGATTTGCAATCGCCGCACAAGCCGCTCAGCTCCACCACTTGCTTGTGCACTTCGAATCCGTGCGCGGGCGGTGCCGACGAAAGCCGCTCCGCGAGTTCTTCGCCGGGAATCTCGAGCGTGTCGCCGCAGCGCTCGCAGATGAGAAACTGCCCTTGGTGGGGCTTGCCGATCTCGCAGCAGGCCACGAACGCATTGAGCGACTCGATGCGATGCACGAAGCCGTGCTCGACGAGAAAGTCGAGTGCGCGATACACGGTGGTCGGCGGCACGCGGCCGCGCTGCGGCTCGAGGGCCGCCAGCAGGTCGTAGGCACCGATCGGGCGGCCGGCGCCCACGACTTGCTCGTACACCTGCCGGCGCAGCTCGGTCAGCATGAGGCCTTGCTCCGCGGCATAAGCATCCGCGCGCGCGAGCCGTTCGGCGAGAGAGTGGGCGTGGGCACTTGCCATGGCATCGATCCGTGAAGACTCCGAACGGAGATGATATAACATATCAACCGGTGATGCCAAAAAAGGGCAATGCGCCAAATGGCCGCGCATTGCCCTTTTTGATCTTTTTGCCTGGTTTGCCCCGTTTGCCCCGTTGCACGAACGAAAGCAAAGGCGGGTGCTGCCGCAGGCGTTAAAGCACGGTGCGCACGTGCCAGAGTTCGGGGAACAGCACGACGTCGAGCATCTTGCGCAGATAGGGCGCGCCGCTCGTGCCGCCGGTTCCCTGCTTGAAGCCGATGATGCGCTCGACCGTCGTTACATGGCGAAAGCGCCATTGCCGAAAGGCGTCCTCCAGATCGACGAGTTCCTCGGCCATCTCGTAGAGGTCCCAGTGGTGCGACGGGTCGCGGTAGACCTCGAGCCATGCCGCTTCAACGCTTGCGTCGTAACCTGTCGGCTGCGTCCAGTCGCGCCGCACCCGTTCGGGCGCGATGGCAAAGCCGCGCCGTGCGAGCAGCCGCACGACTTCGTCATAGAACGACGGCGCTTCGAGCGCGGCACGCAGGTGCGCGTGAATATCGGGGCGATGAGCGTGCGGCCGCAGCATCTCGGCGTTCTTGTTGCCGAGGATGAACTCGATTTCCCGGTACTGATACGACTGAAACCCGGACGACGCGCCGAGGTAGGGGCGCATGGCCGTGTATTCGGAAGGCGTCATCGTGGCGAGCACGTTCCACGCCTGCACGAGCTGTTCGAGGATGCGGGAGACGCGCGCCAGCATCTTGAACGCGGGCGGCAGCATGTCTTGTCCGACGTGCGCCAGCGCGGCACGCAGCTCATAGAGCGCGAGCTTCATCCAAAGCTCGCTCGTCTGATGCTGGATGATGAACAGCATCTCGTTGTGATCGGGCGAGAGCGGATGCTGCGCGGACAGCACCTGCTCGAGTGCGAGGTAATCGCCGTAGCTCATCGCTTTCGAGAAATCGAGCCGGGCGTCGTGCCACCCGCGGCCCGAGCCCGCGGCCTCCGGCAACTCGGGCAGATCCATATGATCGGTCATTTCGGACTCCTGATCTTTTTGTCGATGACGGCGCGTGTGCGCCGAAACAGGCTCGCGCCGCTCAGGTTACCGTGTGGCGCTGCGCGAACGCCGGTTCGCGCCACGTCGCGCGCGTGAGCACGTCGCGCAGTGCCTCGGCGGCGTCCCACACGTCGACGAAGCGCGTATAAAGCGGCGTGAAGCCGAAACGCAGAACGGACGGTTCGCGATAGTCGCCGATCACGCCTCGCGCGATGAGCGCTTGCATGACTTCGTACCCGTGCGGGTGCTCGAGGCTCACCTGCGAGCCGCGCTGCGCATGCGCGCGCGGCGTGACGAGCGTGAGCGCCTGGCCGGCGCAGCGCGCTTGCACCAGTTCGATGAAAAAGTCGGTGAGCGCGAGCGACTTGCGGCGTACGGCATGCATGTCGGTTTCGAGGAACACGTCGAGCCCGGCCTCGACGAGCGACATCGAGACGATCGGCTGCGTGCCGCAGAGGAAGCGGGCGATGCCTTCGGCAGGCCGGTAGGCCGGTTGCATGGCGAACGGCGTGTCGTGCCCCCACCAGCCGGACAGCGGCTGAGCGAGCGCATCCTGATGGCGCCTCGCCACCCAGACGAAGGCCGGAGAGCCGGGGCCGCCATTCAAATACTTGTAGGTGCAGCCGACGGCGAAATCGGCGCCCGCATCGTTCAACTCGACAGGGACGGCGCCGGCCGAATGCGCGAGGTCCCACAGTGCGAAAGCGCCGGCGCGGTGAATGACGTCGGTCAGCGCTGCCATATCGTGCATGTAACCCGTGCGATAGTTCACGTGCGTCAGCATGACGAGCGCCGTCTCGTCGTCGATCGCATCGGGCAGGTCGGCCGGATCGTCGACGAGCCGCAGCGTATAGCCACGGTCGAGCTGATCGATCACGCCCTGGGCGATGTAGAGATCGGTCGGGAAGTTCGCGCGTTCGGAGACGATCGTACGGCGCCGGCTGTCGCGCGATGCCGCTTCGCGCAGTGCGGCGGAAATCAGCTTGAAAAGATTGATCGAAATCGTGTCGGTCACGACGACTTCGCCCGGATTCGCGCCGATGAGCGTGGCCAACTTGTCGCCGAGGCGGCGCGGCAGAGCCGACCAGCCGGCCGTGTTCCAACTGCGGATCAATCCTTCGCCCCACTCGTGCGCGATCACTTCCTGCGCGCGGATGGCCGCGGCCGCCGGTGGCACGCCGAGCGAGTTGCCATCGAGATAGATCACCTGGGAATTGAGGGCGAAGCGCGCGCGCAGCGGGGCGAGCGGATCGGTTTCGTCGAGCTTGAGTGCGTCGTCGCGGGTTTTCATGAGCGAATCGGGCGGCTATGTGACAGGATGATCAGGAGAACGAAACGTCTTGGCGATGCGTCGGCACGTTGGGACGCAGGCCACGTGCCGTGTTCAACGGCGGTCCTCGGGCAGACTTCGCAGGACCGCGCGCACGGGGCTGGCATCGAGCGTCGTCAGCTTGAGCGGCAAGGCGATCAGCTCGTAGTCGCCGGGGGCGACGTCATCGAGCACGAGGCCTTCGAGGATCGCCAT
This sequence comes from Trinickia caryophylli, assembly GCF_034424545.1. Lineage (NCBI taxonomy): Bacteria > Pseudomonadati > Pseudomonadota > Betaproteobacteria > Burkholderiales > Burkholderiaceae > Trinickia > Trinickia caryophylli. Next base: position 3,027,605 of record NZ_CP139970.1, read on the forward strand.
GCGGTGCGCGCGCACGCGCCGGTGCGCGTCCATTGTCTTGGAGTCTTGCGGATCGAGCGATGGTGTATCGATGCCGATCAGCTCGACACCCCGGCTCGCCAGAAAATCGATGGTTTCGGGGGCGACGGCGCAAAAGTGCGGATCCCAATACGCGATCGGTGCGCGTGCGCAAGTGCGCAGCAGTACGCGCGGCGGCACTGCGTCGCCATCGAGATAGAGCTCGACGTGTCTGAGTTCGACCCGGGGGGCGGCGCCGACGCAATCGATCACACGGCAACGTCCGAGATACGGCTCGAGCGCCACCTTGCCGATGGGGGCGCCGTCGGCGGCATAGTGGAGCGGGGCGTCGGCATGGGCGCCCGTATGCGGCGAAAGCGTGAGGCATCCCACGTTGACGGGAGAACCCGCCTCCATGCGCCAGACACGCTCGATCGCGACTGCGGTGTCGCCAGGCCAGACCGGCGTCCCGACCTCGACCGGCGGCGATATGTCCCACAGCGTAGTCAAACCGCGTCTCCTCCTTGTCGTTCGATTCATCGATGATAGGCAACTCGACGCGCAAGGTGCTTGCGAATTCGTCGCGCAAAAGACAGCGGACTAGAACATAATTCGAGATAAGTGCAGAAAGGAGGCCAAAAATGAATGCGATCTCGCTCGACGCCACGGATTGCCGCATCTTGAGCGTCTTGCAGAACGAGGGACGGATCAGCAATCTCGACTTGGCGGAAAGAATCTCGCTTTCGCCTTCGGCGTGCCTGCGCCGCTTGCGGTTGCTCGAGGAGCAAGGGGTGATCGAGCGCTATCGCGCGTCGCTGAACCGCGAGGCGCTGGGGTTCGAACTCGAAGCGTTCGTTCAGGTTTCGATGCGCAACGATCAGGAGAACTGGCATGAGCGGTTCGCGCAAGCGGTGCGGGAGTGGCCCGAGGTGATCGGCGCATTCGTCATTACGGGCGAGAGTCACTATCTGCTGCGCGTGCTCGCCCACAACCTGCAGCACTACTCCGAATTCGTGCTGACGAAGCTCTACAAGGCGCCTGGCGTCATGGACATCCGCTCCAACATCGTGCTGCAGACGCTGAAGGAGGACACCGGTATTCCTGTTTCCCTCGCGGCGGCGAAGATCCGTTAGCCGGCACGAACGATGGGCGCCGCGAGGCGCGCTTCGACGAACTCGACGAACGACCGCAGTTTGGGCCGCGGGCGCGCGTCGGGCAGGTAGACGAGATGAACGGGCCGAGGCGCCGGGGCGAAACGCTTAAGGATCGGCACGAGCCGCCCGGCCGCGATGTCGTCGGCCACGAGCACGGCTGGCTGCAGCAGCAGGCCCGCGCCGCCGAGCGCGGCCGCCCGCAACGCGTGGCCGTCGTTGCTGACCAGGCTGCCGGTAATGGGCCACGGCGTGTTCTTGCCTTCGTCGCTGAGCATCCAGGCGGCGCCGTGAGGCCAGCCCAGGTGGCCGAGGCACCGATGCCGCGCGAGGTCGGCCGGCGTGCTGGGCGTGCCGTGCTCGCGCAGATACGACGGAGCGGCGCAGATCGTCATCCGGTAAGGCTGAAGCGGCTTTGCAACGAGGTCCGCATCGACCGATTCGCTTACGCGAAACGCGGCGTCGTAACCGTCGCCGATGAGATCGACGTACGCGTTGTTGAGCACGAGCTCGATCTTGACGAGGGGGTAGTGCGCCAGATAGTCCGCCACGACCGGCGCGACGACCCACGCGCCGAGCGTCACGGGCGCGCTCACGCGCAGCGTGCCCTGCGGTACGACGGTGAGCGCCTGGACCGTCGCCTCGGCCACGCGGATTTGCTCGAGGGCCGCCTTGCACTGCTCGTAGAAGGCGGCGCCGACTTCCGTCAGCCCCTGTCGCCGCGTCGTGCGGTGAATCAGGCGTACGTTCAGATGCGCCTCGAGCTGCCGGATGTACTTCCCCACCATCACCGCCGAGATCTCGAGCGCGTCGGCCGCGGCGCTGAAATTACCCGCATCAGCCGCGGCCAGGAATACTTCCATCGCACGCAGCTTATCCATTGATATTCCTAACTATCGGTTCGTAATGATGGAATCATAGGCACATTTATCGAACCGTCCGAGCAGTCAATAATCGTCCTCATCTCGACACACTGATGAGGCACGAATCATGAAAAGCAAAAAGATCCTGGTGGTGGGCGCAACGGGCACGGTCGGTTCGGCCGTCGCGAAGCGGCTCGAGTCGGTCGGCCACGATGTGGTGCGGGCGGGGCACCGTCGCGGTGACGTGCAGGTCGACATCGGCAGCGAAGCCAGTGTGCGCGCGCTTTTCGAGCGCGTGGGGCCGCTCGACGCCATCGTGTCGGCGTCGGGTCATGTGCATTTTGGTCCGCTCGAGCAGATGACCGCCGAGCAATTCGACGTCGGCCTGCAGAGCAAGCTGCTCGGCCAGGTTCGCCTCGCGCTCGTCGGGCAGTCCCATTTGCGCGACGGCGGGTCGATCACACTGACGACAGGCATCCTGGCTCAGGAGCCGATCCGCGAAGGCGTCAACGCAACGGCCGTCAACGCCGCGATCGAGGGATTCGTGCTGGCGGCGGCCATCGAATTGCCGCGCGGCATCCGCATCAACGCGGTCAGCCCCACGGTGCTGGTCGAGTCGCTCGAAGCATACGGACCGTATTTTTCGGGCTTCGAAGCGGCGCCGGGCGAGCGCGTCGCGCTCGCTTACCAGCGCAGCGTGGACGGCGCGCAAACGGGGCGCGTCTATCGGGTGTGGTGAGAGAAGAGAAAGGAAGAAAAACGAAGGCCGGGGCATCGGGGCCGGCCCGCCGCTCACCGTGGCTTGATGCCGTGAAAGGTCCCGCCGTGGAAAATCAGCGGTGCCATCTCGGCCGCATCCGGATGCACGCCGCAGCGCTCGACCTCGCCGACGAAAATGACGTGGTCCCCTTCGTCATAGCGGCTCCGATTGTGGCATTCGAACCAGGCGAGTGCCCCGTCCAGCACCGGCATGCCGCTGTCGCCGGCGGCATGCGATACGCCGGCGAAACGATCTCCCTTCACGGTCGCGAACCGCTGACACAGTTCGTATTGCGTATCGGACAGCACATTGACGACGTAGTGACTGTTGGAGCGGAACACGGGCATCGAGGCCGATTTGACGGCGAGGCTCCAGAGCACGAGCGGCGGATCGAGCGAAACCGAGTTGAACGAGCTTGCTGTGATGCCGATGAGCTGGCCCGACGGCGCGCGTGTCGTGATGACGGTCACGCCCGTGGCGAACTGGCCAAGCGCGCGCCGAAACGCCGCGGCATCGAAGTTGGGAGGGCTCGCGCGTTTCATCGAGTCGGGGCTGGGCAAGGAAATGCCGCGGATACGGGCGGCGCGAGAGGGCCATGCGGCGGGAACTGCGGCAATGAATCGAAGGTCATGTCGAGATTCGGCGATTAGCCGAGATTTTAAATGAATTCGGACATTTCGCCTCAGGGGCTTGCGCGTGCGCGGATTTCGCCGTTCCCGGGCAAAACGCACTAAGCTACTTCTTCTGGAGATGCGCACGATGCGCATCGCATCCCAGGTTCCATGCAACCTAAGGAGCAGCCATGACTGAGGCGAATGAAACCGCCACGCTCGGCGGCGGGTGTTTCTGGTGTCTCGAGGCGGTCTACGTCGATGTCGACGGTGTGAAATCCGTGGAATCGGGCTATGCCGGCGGCAGCACCGCGCATCCCACGTACGAGCAGGTCTGCGACGGCGGCACCGGGCACGCCGAGGTCGTCAAGGTCGAATTCGACCCCCTGAAGATCAGCTATCGCGAGATTCTGCAGATTTTCTTCTCGATCCACGACGCGACGCAGCTCAACCGCCAGGGCAACGATGTCGGTACCCAGTACCGCTCCGTCGTCTTCACGCATTCGGATGTGCAGCGCGAAACCGCGCTCGACGTGATCCGCGAACTCGAGCAGGAAGGTGTCTACGATCGGCCGATCGTGACGCAGGTCCAAGCGCTCGATGGCAACTACTGGCCGGCCGAGACGTATCATCAGAACTACTTCGCGCAACATCCGGAGCAGGGTTATTGCACCTTCGTGGTCGCGCCGAAAGTGGCAAAGTTTCGTGCCAAGTTTGCAAGCTGGATGCGCTCGGGCGCGTAGCCGGTAGCGAGCGTGCGGCCGGTGCGCGAGCGCCGGCCGCCGGCCCTCGATCGGGACCGGCTGGCCGGGCGCACGTTCGCTCAGGCCGCAAGGCCGTCGAAGCTGCCGGGCGCCGGTTCGTCGCGCAACCGCGCACAGGCTGCCGCGATTTCGCGCGCGAGCGCCGCACAGCTGAGCGGCGCGGATCCCTCTGCCTTATTGTTGGCGATGATCAGCACGGGCTGGCCAGCCAGGGCGTAGCGCGCGGCGAGTTCGGCCAGCGCTGCCCGCGTGGCCGGGTCTTCGTCCACGAGCCGGTTGAACGGCTCGTACTTGGCCTTCGCCTGCTCATACTTGAACCCGCTATGCAGGCTCCACCGCACGACGAGCGGCCCGGCCGGCTTCTCGCCATCGAGCAGCGCAAGCGCCGCAGCCTGGCGCAGCGGATCGGGCATGCGTGCGTGCAATCCCACGCAGTAGCGCACGCCACGCTCTCGCAGCATGCGGATGAGTCGCGGCGTAAGCAGGCACGCGTCGCGGATCTCGATGGCGTAGCAAGGCCCGTCGCCGGCCGGTGCGGCGCTACCGTCGCCGCTCGATGGCAGCGGCGGTAGCGCTGAAAAGAAGGCAGCCAGCCTTTCGATGAATGCGGCCGGCTCGGCGAGGATCCGCTCGGGCAACGGAGAAAACTGAAATACGAGCGCGCCGGCCTTGGCTCCCAGCCCCGCGAGGCACGGCTCGACGAATTCGGCGGCGGCCAGCTTCGCGTCCAGAAAGCAGGGGTTGTCGGCAATCGGCTCGCCCCGTTGCGCGCGCAGCGTCGCATCGGTCACCGAGGCCGGCGCCTTGACGATGAAGCGGAAGTCGTCGGGCACTTGCTGCGCGTAGCGCAGATATTCGGCAATCGAGAGCGGCGCGTAGAACGACCGGTCGATACTGACCGTGCGCAAGAGCGGATGGGCACCGTAGGCCGTAAGGCCGTCGCGGGAGAGCTTCGATTCGCTGTACGGTTCGCCGTACACGATGCCTTCCCACCCGGGAAACGACCATGAGGAAGTGCCGAGATGCACGTTCGGCGGCAAGCCGGCGGCTGCCTCGCGGGCTTCCTCGCCCGGCGCGGCCGGCAGGACTTCCTTGGCGCGCCGCTTCTTGCGCTCGGGACGCGGGGCGGCTGGATCCTCCGCCACGGGTTCGCGGGGGGAGGACTCGCCCGCCGCCAAGGGGGCGCCCGGCGGGACGTCGCCCGCCGAAGCCTTCCCGGGTGCCGGCAGTGCGCCGAACAGATCGAACTGAGGGTCTTGCTGATCGTCCATCGTGGCCGCGCCGGCGCACCGGGCGCGCACAGGTCTCAAAGCGGCCGATCGTACATGTAGCGGCGCGACCACGGCAAGGACTTCGCGCTGCCGCCCGCCTTGCGGCAAACGACCTGATAGATCGAGACGTCGTCGTGCTCGAACGCGTAGGAGCAACCCGCGAGGTAGACACGCCAGATGCGGAATTTTTCGTCGTCCACGAGCTTTCTTGCCTGCTCGGCGTGCGCCTCGAAGTTCTCGGTCCAGATATCGAGCGTGCGCGCATAGTGACGGCGCAGGCTCTCGACATCGACGGCCTCGAGCCCGCCGCGCTGCATCGATTCGAGCGCAAGGCTGATATGCGGCAGCTCACCGTCGGGGAAGACGTAACGGTCGATGAATTCACCGCCGCCGAGCGCCGTCTCGCCGCTGTCATAGTCAGACGAGGTAATGCCGTGGTTCATGGCTACGCCGTCGTCGGCCAGCAACTCGCGGATCTTGCCGAAATAGCCGGGCAGGTTTTTGCGGCCGACGTGCTCGAACATCCCGACGCTCGTGATACGGTCGAACTGGCCCTGCACGTCGCGGTAATCCTGCAGACGGATTTCGATCCGGTCAGCGAGGCCGGCGGCCCTGACGCGCTCCGTGGCGAGATCGAACTGGTTCTGCGAGAGTGTGACGCCCACGCAGCGCGCCCCGAACTTCTGTGCGGCACGCAGCACGAGCGCGCCCCATCCGCAGCCGATGTCGAGCAGGCGCTGGCCGGGTTGCACCTGGATCTTCGTCAGGATGTGATCGATCTTTTTCAACTGCGCCGTGGCCAGATCCTCGTCGCCGTTCTCGAAGTAGGCGCACGAATAGACCATATTCTCGTCGAGCCAGAGCCGGTAGAACTCGTTCGAGACGTCGTAGTGATACTGGATCGCCTTTTTATCCGACGTTTTGGTGTGATTGAAGTAGCGGCGCACGCGGGCGAGCTTGCTCGCGTTCGTGACCGTGCTGCGCGCGAGCGAATAGCCGATGTTGATGATGTCGGAGAGTTTCCCCTCGATATCGATCTTGCCCTTGACGTACGCCTCGCCAAGGTTGTCGAGACTCGGGTCGAGCAACAACGGTAACGCCGATGCAGTATTGACCTTCAGCGTGACCTGCGGCGCGGCGAAGCTGCCGAAATCATGCTGCTCGCCGTTCCATAACACGAGGCGCGCCGGCAGGTTTGTCTTCGTGCGCACATCGTCTACCCACTGAGCCAGCTTCTTTTCCCAGAACATGCGTGATTCTCCGTGTCCGTTGATATTAGAAGGACAGCAAAGCACCGTGTGCGGCACCCCCCGGGCACCGGCACGGCATGGACTTCGAAAACAATCTGCGCCGCGAGCGGGAACGGTGCTTCACGCGAACATCCGTTCATGCCCCCCGGCGGTCAGTCAAGGCGCAAGACGGCCGATGCTCCAGCGATCGTCGCTTTCGCGCGTGTACACAATGCGGTCGTGCAGCCGCGAGGGGCGGCCCTGCCAGAATTCGATCGTCCGCGGCACTAGGCGGTAGCCGCCCCAGTGCGGCGGACGCGGCGGGTGCTCGCCGAACTGCTCCGCGAATGCTTTTTCGCGCGCTTCGAGCTCGCCGCGATTCGCAATCGGACGGCTCTGATCCGAGGCCCATGCGCCGATGCGCGAGCCGAGCGGCCGCGACGCGAAATAGGCGTCGCTCTCGTCGACACCCGTCTTCTCGACCGTACCGTCCACGCGCACCTGGCGCTCGAGTTCGATCCAGTAAAACAGCAAACTCGCCTGCGGATTGACAGCGAGATCGCGGCCCTTACGGCTTTCGTAATTCGTATAGAACACAAACCCGCGTTTATCCACGCCCTTGATCAACAGGATACGCGCGGATGGCCGGCCGTGCTCGTCGGCCGTGGCGAGCGTCATCGTGTTCGGCTCGGGCAGCTGCGCGTCGAGCGCCTGCTGAAACCAGAGCTGGAACTGGCTGATCGGATCGCGATCCACGCTCGTTTCGTCGAGCGATCCACGCGCATAATCTTTGCGGAGTTCGGCAAGGGAAATCATTTCTTATGTGACCGCTTCAGTCGGCTCAGTATAGCCAAGGCCGGAAAAACGTGCGTGAACGTGTCACGTTGTCTTTTCGAAAGGAACGGCCGTGCGTGCCGATCGTGCACAATATGAGTTTTCGCGTCCCGACTTTGCTGAAAACCACGCATCATGCCCAGCACCCTGGCGACGAGCCCTGATCTTATCTCCGCGCGCGCGGCCGACCATGATCTCGATCAGGCCGATCGCGCGCGGCGCTTCGCCGGTGTGGCGAGGCTTTACGGCGCCCCCGCCCTGGCGGCCTTCGAGCGCGCGCACGTGGCCGTCATCGGCATCGGCGGCGTCGGCTCCTGGGTGGCCGAAGCGCTCGCGCGCAGCGCGATCGGCAGCTTGACGCTCGTCGATCTCGACAACGTTGCAGAAAGCAATACGAACCGGCAGATCCATGCGCTCGACGGCAATTACGGCAAGCCGAAAGTCGAGGCAATGGCCGAGCGCATCCGGCTCATCGACCGCGCGTGCGACGTACGGCTCGTCGAGGACTTCGTGGAGCCGGCGAATTTCGAGGCGCTGCTTGGCGGCGGCTTCGACTATGTCGTGGATGCGATCGACAGCGTGCGCACCAAAACGGCACTCATTGCGTGGTGCGTGCAAAAGGGGCAGCCGCTCATTACCGTGGGCGGGGCGGGCGGACAGCTCGATCCAACGCGCATCCGCATCGACGATCTCGCGCTGACGATTCAGGATCCGCTGCTCTCGAAGGTGCGCGGGCAACTGCGCAAGCACCACGGCTTTCCACGCGGGCCGAAAGCGAAGTTCAGGGTAAGCGCCGTCTATTCGGACGAACCGCTCATCTACCCCGAAGCGGCGGTGTGCGACATGGACGACGTGGCGCAGCATCTGGCAAGTTCGCCGGGCCACGCCGGCCCGGTCGGGCTGAACTGTGCCGGGTTCGGCTCGAGCGTGTGCGTGACGGGGAGCTTCGGGTTTGCCGCCGCCTCGCACGTGCTGCGTGCGCTTGCCAGGGCGGCGGGCTGAACAGTCCTTGCACGAGCCTGTCTGATTTCCTTCGTATTGCTTTCCAGGCTCTGACGTTTCCGAAGCGCCGTGCGTCAGTGCAATGTGGTGCTGAGCTTACGCCGCCACTCGGCGACGAGCTCGGGCCGATGCGACGCGAGATCGAAGACCGACAGCATCGTCTTGCGCCCGATATCGTCGCGGAATGCGCGATCGCGCTTGACGATCTCGAGCAGGTGGGCGAGGGCGGCTTCGTAGTCGCGCCGCGCGATCAGTGCGCTCGCGAGATCGAACTGCGCCTCGAGATCGGCCGGATTGGCCGCCACGCGCGCTTCGAGCGCGTCGGTGGGAGGCAGTTCGGCCGCCGCGTCGAGTGCGTCGAGGCGCGTTTTCAGCGTGTTGTAGCGCACGTCGATGCCTTGCCGCGTCTTGGGCGAGAGCAGCTCGTCCTCCTTGCGGGCTTCGTCGACGCGCTCCTCGTCGAGCAGTAGCTCGATGAGGTCGAGCCGCGCCTCGTCGAAACCGGGGTCGAGCGCCAGCGCCGCCTTCAGATGGTCGAACGCGGCGTCGAGCCGGTGGGTCTCGAGCGCGTCGAGCGCGCGCTGGCGCTCGACTTCGGCCGGATTCGGCACCAACTGATCGATGAACGCACGCAGCTGCCCCTCCGGCAGCACGCCGATGAACTGGTCGACGGGCTGTCCGTTGGTGAAGGCGACGACGTGCGGAATGCTGCGAACCTGAAAATGTGCCGCGAGCTGCGGGTCTTCGTCGACGTTGACCTTCACGAGCCGCCATTTTCCGCCCTGTTCCTGCTCGAGTTTCTCGAGCAGCGGGCCCAGCGTCTTGCAGGGGCCGCACCACGGCGCCCAGAAGTCGACGAGGACGGGTGCGAGCTTCGATGCTTCGATCACGTCCCTTTCGAAGGTGGCCAAAGTGGTGTTCATCGCTTCCTCGTTTGCTATGGACCGGTTGAATAGATGAGGTTCGCTCCGATCATTTCAAGATCCGGCCTGCGGTATGGCGGGGGGCGGCTTACCGGTGCGGCTTTTCGGGCAGCGGTATCCACTCCGTTTCGCCGGGCACCTTGCCCATTTCCTGCTTCGTCCAGGCTGCTTTGGCCTGAGCGATGCGCTCGCGCGAGCTGCTCACGAAATTCCACTCGATGAAACGCTCGCCGGGCAGCTTCGCCCCGCCGAGCAGCATCACGGTGGCGCCCGTGCGGCTTGCGAGCGTGGCCGTTTCTCCCGGCGTCAGCACGGCCATGTGGGCCGGCTCGAGCGGTTCTCCGTCGATCGCGAGGTCGCCGTCGACGAGGTAGACGCCGCGTTCTTCGTGCTCGGGTTCGAGCGCGAGCGCACCGCAGGGCTCGAATTCGGCGGCGGCGTAAAGCGTCGGCGAGAACGTGGTGACGGGCGAGCGCGCGCCAAACGCCTCGCCCGCAATGACGGTGAGCGTCACGCCGCTGCGCTCGATCTTGGGCAGCGTCGCGGCGGCGTGGTGCTCGAATGCCGGATCGGCCTCCTCGTGCTCGACGGGCAGCGCGACCCAGGTCTGAATACCGTGCATCGTGCCGCCGGCCGCGCGTACCTCGTCCGGGGTGCGCTCGGAATGGACGATTCCGCGGCCCGCGGTCATCCAGTTCACGTCGCCCGGCACGATCTTCTGGGCCGAGCCGAGGCTGTCGCGATGAAAGATCGCGCCTTCGAACAGGTAGGTGACGGTAGCCAGCCCGATGTGCGGGTGCGGGCGGACGTCGAGCCCCGTGCCCGGCGCAAAGGCGGCGGGGCCCATGTGGTCGAAGAAGATGAACGGCCCGACGAGCCGGGCGGCGAGCGCCGGCAGCACGCGCCGCACGGCGAATCCGCCGATGTCGCGGGTCGAGGGTTTCAGAACGGTTTTGATCGAGTCAGGCATGCGGGAGTCCGGACGGGCGCGACGATGCGCCGATTCTACCGTCGCCAGCGCTCGTGCGCCCGTTCGCGGTCTGGCCGCGCGACCCGCCCACCCGTCGTCAGGTCATGCGGTTCTTGGCAAGCGGCGGGTTCGCCGCGAAATAGCGCCTGATGCCCTTCAGGATCGCGCTCGCCATCTCGCTGCGGTAGCTGTCGTCGTTCAGCCGCGCCTCTTCCTCGGGATTGCTGATGAAGGCCGTCTCGACGAGGATCGACGGAATGTCGGGGGCCTTGAGCACGGCGAATCCGGCCTGCTCGACGGAGCCCTTGTGCAGCTTGTTGATGCCGCCGATTTCGCGCAGCACGAACGAACCGTAGCGCAGCGAGTCGCGGATCTGCGCCGTCGTCGACATGTCGAAGAGCGCGCGATTGACGGCCTCGTCCTGCGTCTTGACGTTGATTCCGCCGATCAGATCGGAGGCGTTCTCCTTGTTCGCCATCCAGCGCGCCGCCGCGCTCGACGCGCCGTGGTCCGACAGCGCGAACACCGACGAGCCGCGCGCGGAAGGCGTCGTGAACGCATCGGCATGGATCGAGACGAACAGGTCCGCCCCGACGCGGCGCGCCTTTTGCACCCGCACGTTGAGCGGCACGAAGAAATCGGCGTCGCGCGTCATCATGGCGCGCATATTCGGCTGAGCGTCGATCATGGCGCGCAGCTTCTTCGCGACGTCGAGCGCGACGTGCTTCTCGTAGGTGCCCGCGCTGCCGATGGCGCCCGGGTCTTCGCCGCCGTGCCCGGGGTCGATCGCCACCGTAAGCAGGCGCACGGTGCGGCCAGCCTTGGGCGAGGAGAACGGATAGGCGTCGCCGTCGAGTCCGTCGTCGCCTTTGCGCGCGTAGGCGTTCTCGCCCGATCCGCCGCCGGGTGCGGGCGTGGGGGCACCGTTGTCTTTGCCGCGCCCCGTGGGCGGCTGGCGTTTCGTGCGCCCGCTGCCCGCGGGCGCCTCGGCCGGCGCGCTTTGCGCATAACGCTGAAAGAAGGCGTCGCTGTTGTCGGCCGCGGGCGGCGCGGTCGGGCCGGCGAGGGGCGCCGGCGCAAGCGTTTCCGGCAGGCCCGGGCTTTCGTTGAGCTGCTTTTCCTTGTGTTCCGTTTGCGCGAGCAGATCCATGAGCGGGTCCGGCGCCACAGTCGGATAGAGATCGAGCACGAGCCGGTAACGATAGTTGCCCACGGGCGGCAGCGAAAACACCTGCGGCTTCACCGAGCCTTTGAGATCGAATACGAGCCGCACGACGTGCGGCTGAAACTGGCCCACGCGCACCGCGCGGATCTGCGGGTCGTTAGGGGTGATCTTCGAGACGAGGTCGCGCAGCGCCTGATCGAGATCGAGGCCGCTCAGATCGACCACGAGCCGGTCGGGGCCCTGCAGCAGTTGCTGCGAGTTTTGCAGCGGCTGATCGGATTCGATCGTCACGCGTGTGTAGTCGCGCGCGGGCCATACACGTACGCCGAGCACCGAGCTCGCATAGGCCGCGCGCGGCGCGACGAGCGGCGCGGCCAGGCCCAGCAGGAGCGTCGAGGCGCCCGCCCGCAGCATCTGGCGCCGGCGCCAGTTGTGCGAAGCGGTGGCGGCGGACTCGATCGAACGGAACGGCTTGATCAACATCTTTCGAGACATTCTTTTCCTGATTCGCTGTAGGCATGCGCGTCGAGCCGGCGGCGCTCGCCGTCCGTATCGAGCGCGAAGACGAGATCGGGTACGCCAAGGAGCCCGCCGGCCTTTTGCGGCCATTCGACGAGACAGATGGCCCCCGAATCGAAATACTCGCGAAAGCCGGCATCGGCCCACTCGGCCGGATCGGCGAAACGATAGAGGTCGAAGTGATAAACCTCGAGCTCGCCGCTCTCGCGCTCGAGCGCGTAAGGTTCGACCAGCGTGTAAGTGGGGCTTCTCACGCGGCCCTTGTGTCCGAGGCCCGCGAGCGTTGCGCGCACGAGCGTGGTCTTGCCGGCGCCGAGCTCCCCGAGCAGCTGAACCTGTAAGCCTTGAAAGCCGGGGCGTATGCGCACGGCGTCGATCGCCTGCGCGAAACGGGCGCCGAACGCTTCGGTGGCCGCCAGGTCCTCCAGCGTGAAGTGCCGCTCGAGCAGGGCGCTCGCGGGCAGCGGAAGCGAGGGATCGGGCGCCACGGGCATTCTCGTAAAATAGCGTGATGAATCAATGTCCGGAACACGCCGCCAAGGGCGGCCGCGCGAATCCGTGCGATACGGCCGCGGCGCGGCAGGACGTCTCGCGCGCCGACGACGCGCATGACGTTCGAGCGAACCGTCTCGACGACGCGACGCTCGCCGCGCTCGCGCAGCGCATCAAGGCGTGGGGACGCGAGCTCGGTTTCGGCGCGCTCGGCATCAGCGACACCGATCTGTCGAGCGCCGAAGCGGGGCTTGCTGCCTGGCTCGAGGCCGGCTGCCACGGCGAAATGGATTATATGGCCAAACATGGCACCAAACGCGCGCGCCCGGCCGAGCTTGTGGCCGGCACGCGACGCGTGATTACGGCGCGCATGGCCTACATGCCCGCCTCGGTGCTGGCCCCGGCCGCATCCGGCGATGCTTCGGCCGCCGCGGCTCCGCAGGACTGGCGCGCGCGCGAACGGGCGCGTCTGGCGGACCCGTCGGCAGCAGTCGTGTCGATCTACGCGCGCGGCCGCGACTATCACAAGGTGATGCGCCAACGGCTGCAGCGGCTCGCGGAACGCATCGAGCAAGAAGTCGGACCGTACGGCTATCGGGTCTTCACCGATTCGGCGCCCGTGCTCGAAGTCGAACTCGCGCAGAAGTCGCAGATCGGCTGGCGCGGCAAGCACACGTTGTTGCTCGAGCGCGACGCGGGTTCGCTGTTCTTTCTCGGCGAGATCTACGTCGATCTGCCGCTGCCCGTCGACGCCCCTTCGACGGGCACGGCCGACGAGGCATCGGCAGTTGCGGCCGCGCCCGCTCAAGCGCCCGCGCGCGCGGCGGGCGCGCACTGCGGCCATTGCACGCGCTGCATCGAGGCCTGCCCGACCGGTGCGATTGTCGCGCCTTACCGCGTGGATGCGCGCCGCTGCATCTCCTATCTCACGATCGAGCTCGCCGGCAGCATTCCGGAGCCGCTGCGGCCGCTGATCGGCAACCGCGTCTACGGCTGCGACGACTGCCAGCTCGCATGCCCGTGGAACAAGTTCGCACAGGCGGCGCCCGTCGACGATTTCGACGTGCGCCACGGCCTCGACCGGGCCACGCTCGTCGAGCTGTTCGAATGGAGTGCCGAGACGTTCGATGCGAGGATGCAGGGTAGCGCGATTCGCCGGATCGGCTACGAGCGCTGGCTGCGCAACGTCGCGGTCGGGCTCGGCAACGCACTGCGCAGCGCGAGCCCGACCGCGCTCGCGGCGGGCGAACGCGAACGGATCGTCGCGGCGTTGCGCGGCCGGGCCGACGACGAGTCGCCGCTCGTGCGCGAACATGTCCTTTGGGCGCTCGCGGCCGCTTGAATGCGCGCGGTGCTTCGGGCGAGAATCGCAGTCAAAGGAGGCAGTGCATGCACAACGTCGTGATCGCGGCGCCGTTCGGCAAGGTCGGCATCGATGTCGACGATGCCGCCGGCGTCGTGCGGCTCATCGAATATCTGCCGCACACGGTGCCGGATGCCAAGCCGCAGTCCGAATTGGCCCGGTGCGCTGCGCGGCAGATCGAGCGCTACTTCGCCGAGTCCGACGCACCGTTCGACTTGCCGCTCGCCGATGTCGGCACCGCGTTTCAGCGGCGCGTGTGGGCCGCCATTCGCGCGATTCCGGCCGGCAGCGTGCAGACCTATGGCGAGCTGGCCCGAGCCGCGGGCGGCGCGGTGCCGCGGGCGGTCGGCCAGGCCTGCGGCGACAACCCGTTCCCGATCGTCATTCCGTGCCATCGCGTCGTCGCGGCTCAGGGGCTCGGCGGTTTTGCGCATCACGCGGAGGACGGCTTTCATCTGCGCGTGAAGCGCTGGCTTCTCGCGCACGAAAGCGCGCAGCAGGCGCTGGCCCTATGAGCGAACACCTGACGGAAGACCCGCGCGAAGCGACGATCGATACTTCGGCGAGCCAGCACTCGATCGACGCGTTTTGCGACGCGCTCTGGCTCGAGCACGGTCTTGCACGCAACACGCTCGATGCCTATCGGCGCGATCTGCAGCTTTTCGCGCAATGGCTCGCGCGCCAGCACGGGCTTGCCATCGATGCCGCGCACGAAGCGCACCTGAACGGCTATCTGGCCGCGCGCAGCGACGGCAAGGCCACCTCGGCGAACCGGCGCTTGTCGGTATTCCGGCGCTATTACGCGTGGGCGATGCGCGAGCATCGCGCCCAGGTGGATCCGACGCTCAAGATCCGCTCGGCGAAGCAGCCGCCGCGTTTTCCGTCCACGCTGGGCGAAGCGCAGGTGGAAGCGCTGCTGGGTGCGCCCGATATCGACACGCCGCTCGGCTTGCGCGATCGCACGATGCTTGAGCTGATGTATGCGAGCGGGTTGCGCGTGAGCGAGCTCGTGACGCTGAAGACGGTCGAAGTCGGGCTCAACGAGGGCGTCGTGCGTGTGATGGGCAAGGGGTCGAAAGAGCGTCTCGTGCCGTTCGGAGAAGAGGCGCACGACTGGATCGCGCGCTATCTGCGCGCGGCGCGCGGCGCGCTGCTGGGCGAGCGCGCGTGCGATGCCCTTTTCGTGACCCAGCGCGGGGAAGGCATGACGCGCCAGCAGTTCTGGAACATCATCAAGCGCCATGCGCGCGCCGCCGACATCCGCGCGCCGCTCTCGCCGCACACGCTGCGCCACGCCTTCGCCACGCATCTGCTCAATCACGGCGCGGATCTGCGCGTGGTACAGCTGCTGCTCGGCCATGCGGACATCTCGACGACCCAGATCTACACGCACGTGGCGCGCGAGCGTCTCAAGACGTTGCATGCGGTGCACCATCCGCGCGGCTGACGGCCGCGGGTGGCCGCGCGGGTGGCCGCATGGCGCCGCCGCAGGCCGGGCAGCCGTTACAATGCGCCGATGAGCAAAACCAAACACGTTTCGGAAACGCCGGCGACGCAGATGCTGCGCCGCCATGGCGTGAGTTTCGGGGAACACCCTTACGAGTATGTCGAGCACGGAGGCACGGCGGAGTCGGCACGGCAACTCGGCGTGGACGAGCACTGCGTCGTCAAGACGCTCGTCATGGAAGACGAGCACGCCAAGCCGCTCATCGTCCTGATGCACGGCGACCGCTCCGTATCGACGAAAAACCTCGCCCGCCAGATCGGGGCGAAGCGCGTCGAGCCCTGCAAGCCCGAGGTCGCGAACCGGCACTCGGGCTATCTCGTAGGCGGGACCTCACCGTTCGGCATCAAAAAAGCGATGCCGATCTACGTGGAAGCGAGCATTCTCGAGCTCGATTCGATCTACCTGAACGGCGGCCGGCGCGGCTATCTCGTCAACCTGGCGCCGTCGGTGCTGACCGAGTTGCTGAAGGCGCGTCCGGTGCACTGCGCAAGCACCGATTGAGCGGCGCGCGCCGTTCTGTAGAATGTGCGCCGCGCGGTGCGGATCGTCGCGGCCGGCTGCGAGCCGGCTGCCCGCGCCGGTGCTTTCGTCCTCACGCCATTCGTTGAAAGAGCTTGCCCATGGAAATGCTCGTTGCCGCGGTCGCGGCCTATCTGATCGGTTCGGTATCGTTTGCCGTGATCGTCAGCGCCGCGATGGGTCTGGCAGACCCGCGCTCGTACGGTTCGAAGAACCCCGGCGCAACCAACGTGCTCAGAAGCGGCAACAAGAAGGCGGCGATTCTCACGTTGATCGGCGATGCCTTCAAGGGATGGCTGGCCGTTTGGCTGGCGGCGCACTTCGGCCCGCGCTACGGGCTTGACGACAACGCGGTCGCCCTCGTCACGTTCGCCGTATTCCTCGGCCATCTCTATCCGGTCTTCTTCAAGTTCAAGGGCGGCAAGGGGGTGGCGACGGCCGCGGGCGTGCTGTTGGCGATCGACCCGCTGCTCGGCCTCGGCACGGTGCTCGTATGGCTGCTGGTTGCCTTCGTCTCGCGCTATTCGTCGCTCGCCGCGCTCATCGCGGCCGCATTCGCGCCGCTCGCCGACATCTTCCTCTTTGGCCCGAACGCGATCGCGTGGGCCGTGTTCGCAATGAGCGCGCTGCTGGTATGGCGTCACCGCGGCAATATCGCCAAGCTGATTGCCGGAAAGGAAAGCCGCATCGGCGAGAAAAAGCAGCCCGTGGGGCATGACGAGCACGGGCACGCCGCGCGGGCGCGCAAGCATTGAGGGGCGCGGCCGTCAGACCGCGCCCGCGCGTTAGTCGCGGAAGTTGTTGAAGTCGAGCGGCGTATCGGTGACGTCCTTGCGCAGCATCGCGATCACGCCCTGAAGGTCGTCGCGCTTGGCGCCCGTCACGCGCACGGCGTCGCCCTGAATGCTCGCCTGCACTTTGATCTTGCTGTCCTTCACGAGCCTGACGATTTTCTTTGCTAGATCGCCCGATACGCCCTTTTTCACGGTGACGACCTGCTTCACTTTGTCGCCGCCGATCTTCTCGATCTTGCCGTAGTCGAGAAAGCGCACGTCGACACTGCGCTTGGCCATTTTCGCGACGAGCACGTCTTTCACTTGGCCGAGTTTGAACTCGTCGTCGGCGAACATCGTGAGTTCGCGCTCTTTCTGCTCCACGCGGGCATCGGAGCCCTTGAAGTCGAAACGCGTCGAAATCTCCTTGTTGGATTGTTCGACCGCGTTTTTGACTTCGACCATATTGGCTTCGCAGACGACATCGAACGAAGGCATGCTGTATCTCCCAGGTTGAGGCATCGGTGGGGCGCGGCGCCGAGCGCTCGCCCCACTCGCTATAATCACGGACCGAACGCCATTCTACCGATCCCGTCCTCTTTTGCCCAAGCCGGCGCCGCGTTCTCGTCGCCGCAGGGAAACGTTGCTCGATGCCCCCGACCGATTCCGTCGCTTTTATTTCAGACTATTCGCTTCGCGCCCACAACACGTTCGGCTTCGACGTCCGAGCCCGGCTCGCATGCCGCGTGGAGACCCCGGAGCAGTTCGTGCAGGCAGCTCGCGAGGCGCGCCGTGCGGGGATGAGCCGGCTTGTGCTCGGCGGCGGCAGCAATGTCGTTTTCACGCGCGATTTCGAGGGGCTCGTCATGCTCGTCGGATCGTCGGGCAAGCGCGTCGTGCGCGAAGACAGCGAGGCGTGGTACGTCGAGGCGAGCGCAGGCGAGAACTGGCACGCATTCGTGGCCTGGACGCTCGAGGCGGGCATGGCCGGGCTTGAAAACCTGGCACTGATTCCCGGTACTGTCGGCGCCGCACCGATCCAGAACATCGGCGCTTATGGGCTCGAAATGGTCGAACGTTTTTCGTCGCTGCGCGCGATTGAGCTCGATACGGGCGAGTGCGTCGAATTCGATGCGGCGGCCTGTGCGTTCGGCTATCGCGACAGTTTTTTCAAGCGGGCGGGGCGTGATCGCTTCGCAATCGCGTCGGTCACGTTTCGTTTGCCGAAGGCGTGGGCGCCGCGTGCCGGGTACGCCGATGTCGCACGAGAGCTCGAGGCGCAAGGCGCCGCGCCAGCGCCCCGTGCGATCTTCGACGCCGTCGTGGCCGTGCGTCGCGCCAAGCTGCCCGATCCGCTCGTGCTAGGCAACGCGGGCAGCTTCTTCAAGAACCCCGTCGTCGACGCCGCGACGTTCGAGGCATTGCGCGCCCAGGCTCCGCAGGCCGTCGCGTATCCCCAGCAGGATGGGCGCGTGAAGCTCGCCGCCGGCTGGTTGATCGATCGCTGCGGCTGGAAGGGGCGCGCGCTGGGCAATGCGGCCGTACATGAGAGACAGGCGCTCGTGCTCGTCAATCGCGGCGGCGCCACAGGAGCCGATGTACTCGCGCTCGCACGCGCGATTCAAGCCGATGTGCGCGAGCGTTTCGGCGTCGAGCTCGAGCCGGAGCCGCTCGTGGTTTGAACGGGTGAGCGCGGGAGGGAGGGCGGCACGGCGCTCGCGCGGTTCCGCCTTCTCGGCCACTATGAAATGCCCCGTTCGAGACGGGGCATTTTTCGACCGGCGTGCGTGCCGGGCGGATTACCGATGGATTACCGGGCGGCCTGGCGCGCAGCCATAGGGGTGCGCGATGTAGGTGCCCGATGTGGGCGCTCAATGCGCGAGCTTGCCTAGCAGCAGGAATTCCATCAGCGCCTTTTGCACGTGCAGGCGGTTTTCCGCTTCGTCCCAGACGACGCTTTGCGGGCCGTCGATCACCTCCGCGCTGACTTCCTCGCCGCGGTGTGCGGGCAGGCAGTGCATGAAGAGTGCGTCGGGGTTGGCGCGGCTCATCATCTGAACATCGACGCACCAGTCGGCGAACGCGGTCTTGCGCGCCTCGTTCTCCGCCTCGAAGCCCATGCTGGTCCAGACGTCGGTGGTCACGAGATCGGCGCCGTGGCAGGCCTCGTGCGGATCGGAGAACTCCTCGTACGCGGCACTGGTTTCGGGGGCGACGAGGGACTGATCGAGCTTGTACCCGGCCGGCGTGGACACGCGCAGCTTGAATCCAAGGATATGGGCTGCCTCGATCCAGGTGTAGAGCATGTTGTTGGCGTCGCCGACCCACGCGACCGTCTTGCCGGCGATCGGCCCGCGGTGCTCGTAGAACGTGAAAATATCGGCGAGCACCTGGCACGGGTGATACTCGTTCGTGAGCCCGTTGATGACGGGTACGCGCGAATTTTCGGCGAAGCGTCGGATGATGTCCTGCCCGAAGGTGCGGATCATGATGATATCCACCATTCGGGAAATGACCTGGGCCGCGTCTTCGATCGGCTCGCCGCGGCCGAGCTGCGTGTCGCGCGTGCTCATGAATACCGCGTGGCCGCCCAGTTGGAAGATACCCGCTTCGAACGACAGGCGCGTGCGCGTCGAATGCTTCTCGAAGATCATTGCGAGCGTGCGGTCGTGCAGCGGGTGGTGCGTTTCATAGTTCTTGAACTTGCGCTTCAGGATGCGAGCGCGTTCGAGCACGTACTCGTAGTCTTCGAGCGAGAAGTCGTTGAACTGCAGGTAGTGGCGAATTTTTTTGTCGGACATGAAACAAATACGGCGGACTGACCCGGCCGAAGAGCCGGACGGCGCCGCCGTCGATGTGATAACTGGTTGCAGCATAAAGGATTTCCGCAGCTTTGACGAGCCGGCCCCAAACCTGCTGCAGTGAGGCTGCCCCGCTTGTGTGCGGTGCGGAAAAGGGGCGTCTGCGGTATAATCCGCGAGTTCTTTCGAGCCCGGCGGGCAAGCTTCGGGCACGTCACACGGGTTTTCCTACATGGCCGAAGCACCCTTCACCGAGTATTTCATTCAGGGCATCACCAAGGACGGAAGGAAATTTCGGCCGAGCGACTGGTCGGAACGTCTCGCTGGTGTAATGGCCTGCTATGGTCCCGGTGTCAGAGGGCCCAACGCCCGTCTTCAGTACTCCCGCTACGTCCGTCCGACGATGCTCGGCGATCTCAAATGCGTCATTCTGGATTCGCGCCTGCGCGAGATCGAGCCGATGGCTTTCGATTTCGTCATGAACTTCGCGAAGGACAACGGCCTCGTCGTTACCGAGGCCTGCGAGTTGCCGGACGATCACGCCGCCACCCGGCGCGCAGGCTGACTACGCGCGAACCGGCGGGGCGGGAGCGCGTCCCCTTCGAAGCGTAAGCGGCAAAAGAAAAAAGCCAGCATTTCGACAATGCTGGCTTTTTTATGGGCACATCGGCCGTTCGCGACGACGGCCGAGAGGGCGCACGGCGTGTGGCGCCGTGCAATGCGCGACGCCGTTTTGCCTGGCGGGCTTGCCGGTCGCTCCTCTGCCGGTTGCTAGCGGGTTGCTTGCTGGTTGCTAGCGGGTTGCTTGCTGGTTGCTTGCTGGTTGCTTGTTAGGCGGCAGCCGGCTGCAGCGCCTTGATGGCGGCAGCGAGGCGGCTCTTGTGGCGAGCGGCCTTGTTCTTGTGAACGATCTTCTTGTCCGCAATGATGTCGAGCGTTTTGGTCGACAGGCGGAAGACCTCGGCGGCCTTGGCCTGGTCGCCGGCTTCGATCGCCTTGCGAACAGCCTTGATTGCCGTGCGGTACTTCGAGCGCAGTGCCGAGTTATGCGAGTTTGCCTTCGCGGCTTGGCGGGCGCGCTTGCGTGCTTGTGCGGAGTTAGCCATGAGAGTTCCTTGTCCTGTACTGTTTCCCGGTGCTCGGACAGACGTCCTTCGAGCGCCGTTTTTCGATCCAAACCTCCGGGAGCGGTTGCCCGGGGGCGCAAAAACATCGGCGAAGCGTGTTCGCGAAGCGCCGAACAGCCCACGGCGGCGGTGCCGCCGCGAGCACAGCGCCTGTGGGCACCGCGCACCGCACTCTGCCCACACCGGCAAGCCTTGGCGGGCCGAAAGAACGTGGACGAGCTTCGAAACGCGCGAGTATAGCAACAAAATCAGATAGATGGCAAGCGCGGCGGGCTGCCCGGTGTCCCCGCGACGCGCTGGCGCCCCGCGGGGACACCGGGGGTGGGCAGGGCGCGAGCGTCCGTTTTTGCACAAGGGCGGGCACTTTCGTCCGGCTGGCGGGACAAATGGTGCCCGTATAATAGGCGCCCCATGAATCTGATCCGAGCCCTGCTGACGGTCAGCGGTTTCACGCTGCTTTCGCGCGTGACCGGCCTGATCCGCGAGACGTTGATCGCGCGCGCTTTTGGTGCAAGCGCCTACACCGACGCATTCTACGTCGCTTTCCGCATTCCCAACCTGCTGCGGCGCCTGTCCGCCGAGGGGGCGTTTTCGCAGGCCTTCGTGCCGATCCTCGCCGAGTTCAAAAACAACCAGGGGCACGACGCGACGAAAGCGCTCGTCGATGCCATGTCGACCGTCCTCGCCTGGGCGCTGGCGGCGCTCTCGGTCGTAGGCATGCTGGGTGCCGCGTGGGTCGTGCTCGGCGTTGCCTCGGGCCTGAGAGCCGAAGGGGGCGCTTTCGCGTTAGCCGTTGCGATGACGCGGATCATGTTTCCATACATCGTCTTCATCTCGCTCACGACGCTGGCGTCCGGCGTGCTCAACACCTATGGCAGTTTTTCGCTGCCGGCGTTTGCGCCGGTGTTGCTCAACCTTTCCTTCATCGCCGCGGCCGTATTCGTCGCGCCGCATCTGAAGGTGCCCGTATTCGCGCTCGCGTGGGCCGTTATTGTGGGCGGCGTGCTGCAATTCGCCGTGCAATGGCCCGGTCTGCATAAGATCGACATGGCTCCGCGCATCGGTCTGAACCCGTTTGCCGCGCTCGCGCACCCCGGGGTCAAGCGCGTGCTCGTGAAGATGGTGCCGGCCACGTTCGCCGTTTCGGTCGCGCAACTGAGCCTCATCATCAATACCAACATCGCGTCGCGGCTCGGCCCCGGCGCCGTGTCGTGGATCAACTACGCCGACCGCCTCATGGAATTTCCGACGGCGCTGCTCGGCGTGGCGCTGGGCACGATTTTGCTGCCGAGCCTGTCGAAGGCGCATGTCGATGCCGATTCGCATGAGTATTCGGCGCTGCTCGACTGGGGCTTGCGTGTCACGTTCCTGCTCGCGGCCCCGAGCGCGCTCGCGCTCTTTTTCTTCGCGGAACCGCTCACGGCCACGCTCTTCAACTACGGCCGCTTCGATGCGCATTCGGTCGTGATGGTAGGGCGCGCGCTGGCTGCTTACGGGGTCGGCCTCATCGGCCTCATCCTGATCAAGATCCTGGCGCCGGGCTTCTACGCGAAGCAGGACATCAAGACGCCCGTGAAGATCGGCGTGGGCGTACTGATTGCGACACAGCTCGGCAACCTCGTTTTCGTGCCGGTATTCGCGCACGCCGGGCTCACGCTCAGCGTCGGGCTCGGCGCTTGCGTCAATGCGCTGTTGTTGTTCGCCGGATTGCGCCGGCGCGGCATCTACTCGCCGTCGCATGGATGGGCGCTCTTTTTCGCGCAGCTTGCCGGCGCGTCGCTCGTGCTCGCTGGCGCGATGCATTGGGCCGCAGTGAACTTCGACTGGACGGGCCTGCATGCACGGCCGCTCGCGCGCATCGCGCTGCTCGGCGCCTGCATTGTGCTGTTCGCCGCACTATATTTCGGTATGCTCGGGCTGATGGGATTCAAATACGCGTACTTCAGAAGGCGTGCCAAGTGACGGTCATGACATCTGTACTCGATTACTTCGCCACCCTCGTCGCGGACGACGACAGCCTGCCGCTGACGGAGACGGCGCTCTCGCTCGCGCAGGACACGTACCCCGACCTCGATCTGCAAGGCACGCAGGCCGAGCTCGACGAACTGGCGCTGCGGCTCAAACGGCGGTTGCCGGACAACGCGAGCCTCACCGACAAGATCGGCTCGCTCAATCGCTTCTTCTTTCGCGAACTAGGCTTCGCCGGCAACCTCAACGACTACTACGACCCCGACAACAGCCATCTGAACGTCGTTCTCAAGCGGCGGCGCGGCATCCCGATTTCGCTCGCCGTCCTCTATATGGAGCTCGGAGAGCAGATCGGCGTGCCGGTAATGGGTGTGTCGTTTCCGGGGCACTTCCTGCTGCGCGTGACGTTGCCCGAAGGCGAGGTGATTCTCGATCCCACCACGGGGCAGTCTCTCTCGGAAGCGCAGATGGTCGACATGCTCGAGCCGTATCTGTCGCACGCCGGCGATTCGCTCGGCGGCGCCTTGCGCATGCTGCTCCAGCCCGCCACGGGGCGCGAGATCGTCGCGCGCATGTTGCGCAACCTGAAAGCGATCTATCTGCAGACCGAGCGCTGGCAGCGCCTGCTCGGCGTGCAGCAGCGGCTCGTCATCCTGCTGCCGGACAATATCGAGGAAGTGCGCGACCGCGGGTTCGCATACGCGCGCCTGGACTACCTGCGGCCCGCGCTCGAAGACCTGGAGCGCTACCTCGACGACAGACCCGACGCAGAAGATGCGACGACCGTCGAATCGCAACTGCACGAGTTGCGCCAGCGAACGAATCACGGCGACGATTGAAGGGGTTGCCGCTCGACCGGCCAGCTTCTTCGTCGTGCGCGAACGCCCGCGCGCGGGCGTCGTTCCTGTTCGTCGCAATATTCCGGTTTCAGGTGCGCGGCTGCCTTGCTTCAACTGCCTTATTTCGGCTGCATGCGGATGGCGCCGTCGAGCCGGATCACTTCACCGTTGAGCATCGCGTTGTCGAAGATCTGCTTGACGAGCATCGCGTACTCGGCCGGCTTGCCGAGCCGCGGCGGGAAGGGGACCATCGCGCCGAGCGAATCCTGTACCTCCTTCGGCATGCCGAGCAGCATCGGCGTCTCGAAGATGCCGGGCGCGATGGTCATGACGCGAATGCCGTTGCGTGAAAGATCGCGCGCGAGCGGTAGCGTCATCCCGGCCACGCCGCTCTTCGACGCGGCATAGGCGGCTTGGCCGACCTGGCCGTCGAATGCGGCCACCGAGGCGGTGTTGACGATGACGCCGCGCTCGCCGGCCGCGTTCGGCGCATTCTTTGCCATGGCCGCGGCCGCGAGCCGCAGTACGTTGAAGGTGCCGATCAGGTTGATTTCGACCGTGCGGCGGAACAGCTCGAGCGGATGCGGGCCTTCCTTGCCGACCGTTTTCGCGGCGGGGGCGACGCCAGCGCAATTGACGAGGCCGGCGAGCGTGCCGAGCGCCGTTGCGGCTTCGACTGCTCGCGTCGCGTCTTCCTCGCGGCTCACGTCGCACCGGACGAACGCGCCGCCGAGTTCTGCCGCGAGCGCTTGCCCGGACGTCTCGTTCAGGTCGGCGAGCACGACCTTGCCGCCATGCTCGGCGATGAGGCGAGCCGTCGCGGCCCCCAGGCCCGATGCGCCACCGGTGATCAAAAATGCGTTGCCGCGAATCTCCATGCTCGAACTCCTTTGCGTATGAACGAAGTGGGCGTCCGGAACCTGCACGGCTCGTGACTGTGCGCGACGCCGGACCGCCGACGATTTTAATCGTTCGCCGCCAAGAAAAAACCCGCCGGCGAGGGCGGGTCGTTCGGTTTCGGTGCGAGGCGGCTTTACTTCAGCGCTTCGAACACACGCTGACGAATTTCGTCGACGGAGCCGAGGCCGGAGATCCGGCGGTATGCCGGCGCCTCGAGGCCGTTCTCGGGGCCGCGCTCGGCCCATTGCCGGTAATAGTCGACAAGCGGCTTCGTCTGCGCAACGTAGACATCGAGACGCTTCTTGACGGTCTCTTCCTTGTCGTCGTCCCGCTGCACGAGCGGCTCGCCCGTCAGGTCGTCCTTGCCTTCGACCTTCGGCGGGTTGAACTTGACGTGATAGGTGCGGCCCGAAGCCGCGTGCGTACGCCGGCCGCTCATGCGCGTGACGATCTCGTCGAACGGCACGTCGATCTCGAGCACGTAATCGATGGCGACGCCGGCCTGCTTCATCGCTTCTGCCTGCGGCAGCGTGCGCGGAAAACCGTCGAAGAGGTAACCGTTGGCGCAATCGGCTTCGAGCAGGCGTTCTTTCACGAGGCCGATGATGAGCGCATCCGGCACGAGTTCGCCGGCATCCATGAATCGCTTCGCCTCGACGCCAAGCGGCGTGCCGGCCTTGACCGCCGCGCGCAGCATGTCACCGGTCGAAATCTGCGGAATCCCGAATTTTTCCTTGATGAAGTTCGCCTGAGTGCCCTTTCCGGCGCCGGGTGCACCCAACAGGATCAAACGCATGGTGATATCTCCGAATTGTATGGGAATGCTGCGGCGCGAAAATCAAAACGCATCGACTGTGTGCCCGAGACGCGTAAAAGCGGCAACGCCTCGCCGTGCATCGTGCGGCGCGATGCGCTGACGTTGGCGGGCGGAGCGGGCGGACGGGAACCGGGAAGCCGACTGTTGCGAATACTCGCGCAATTGGGCTTGATTATGCCATGTCTCGTCAGTGCTTCGACCCAAAAAACGAGCGCACGCGCTCGAGATCGGCCGGCGTATCGACGCCGGGCGCGGGCGCGTGCTCGGTCAGCAAGACGGCGATTCGTTCGCCATGCCACATTGCGCGCAGCTGCTCGAGCATTTCGCTCTGCTCGATCGGCGCCTGCGCGAGCCCGGGGTAGCTGCGCAGGAAGCGCGCGCGATAGGCATAAAGTCCGATGTGACGATATACCGCACCCGCGGGTGCCGGCATCGCGGCGACGTCGAAGGCCTGCGCCGAGCAGTGCGGCTGATAGGCGTCGCGCTCCCAGGGAATCGGCGCACGCGAGAAATAGAGTGCGCGCGAACGTGCGTCGAGCACGACCTTCACCACGCTCGGGCTGAAGACATCGGCGGCGTCCACGATGGGATGGGCTGCCGTCGCGATCGCGCAATCGGGGTGGGCGGCGAGATGGGCGGCCACGTCGCGCACGAGGGCGGGGTCGATGAGCGGTTCGTCGCCTTGCACGTTCACGACGATCGTCTCGTCGCTCCAGTTGAAATGCGTCGCGACCTCCGCGAGGCGGTCGGTGCCCGTCGGATGATCGGCTCGCGTGAGCAGCGCGTCGATACCGTGCGCACGCGCGGCTTCGATGACACGTTCGGCGTCCGAGGCGATCAGCACGTGCGTGGCGCCGGACTCGCGCGCGCGTTCGGCCACGCGCACGACCATCGGCTTGCCGGCGATGTCTGCGAGCGGCTTTTCCGGCAGGCGCGTGGAGGCGAGGCGCGCCGGGATGACGGCGACGAAGGGCGTCGCCGAGTGGGTCGAAAGCTCGGTCATCGAAAGCGTCGAACAGGGAGTAGGGGAAGGGACGGGATCGGTCGGGGCATGCAGGCGAGCGGTGCCGGTGCGGGCGACCGCCGCGACGGCATCAGGCCGTGCCGCTCGGATCGAGGGGCTCGACGGGCGTGCCTTCCACCGTCTGCCGTGCTTCGTCGACGAGCATGACGGGGATGCCGTCGCGCACCGGATAGGCCAGTTTGTCGGCTTGGCAGATCAGTTCCTGCTGCGCGCGATCGTAGCGGAGTGGACCTTTGCAGATGGGGCAAACAAGAATTTCAAGCAGGCGAGCGTCCACGGAGTTTCTCCACAACGAGAGCGATGAGGCGGCCAGGCAACGCGGCTTCGACGGGTACGACCCAGATGCGCGCGTCGCGCGAAGCGCCCAATTTTACTGCATCCTTTTCGGTGACCAGGATCGCGTCCGCCTCGGCCTGTGCGAACGGATCTTCGCGAAACGCGTAGTGGTCCGGCAGCGGCAGCGTTTCGGGTGCAAGGCCCGCGGCGCGCAGCGTGGCGAAGAACCGCTCGGGCGCGCCGATGCCGGCCGCGGCGAGCACGCGCTGGCCGGCGAATTGCGAAAGCGGACGGCGCAGGCTCGGCTCGCCGAGATGCCAGGCGTCGCCGGGCGATAGCGACAGTGCGTAGGTGTTCGGCCATGCCGGCAGCACGTGGCTGAACGGATCGTTGACGAGCGTCGCGTCGCGTCGGCGCGAAAGCGGCTCGCGCAGTGGGCCGGCCGGCAGCAGGAAGCCGTTGCCGCCGAGCCGCTGATCGAACACGACGAGTTCGACGTCGCGACCGAGCCGGTAGTGTTGCAAACCGTCGTCGCTGACCAGCACGTCGACGTCGCGGTGCGCTGCGAGCAGCGCCTGGGCTGCCGCCACGCGATCGGGCGAAACCCAGACCGGCACGCCGGTGCAGCGGGCGATCAAAAGCGGCTCGTCGCCAGCTTCGTCCGGGCGTGAAATGGCCGTCACGGCCCGCGGCAACGAGAGCTTCGCGCCGTAGCCGCGCGAAATGACACCCGGCGCGAAGCCCGCCGAGCGCAGTGCCTCGACGAGCGCGATGACGGTCGGTGTTTTGCCCGTGCCGCCAACCGTGACGTTGCCGACCACAACGACGGGCGCCCCGACGCGCACGGTAGCGCGCCAGCCACGCGCGAAGCTCGCGCGGCGCAACGCGGCCAGTGCGGCGAAAACCCCGGCGGCGGGCAGCAGGGCCCATGCGAGCAGGCCGCGCCGCTGCCACTCGCGCGCGACGAGCGCTTCGATGCGCGAGGTGAATCGGTCGGCCAAGCGGGTGCGTTTCATGGGAAAGGCGCGCGCTTCGCAAGCGCGCGCTCGGCAGGCGGTTCGGGAACCCGGCACTCTAGCGCGGGCCGCGCCGCGAGAGCAAGCGCGACGGCGCCTTCGCGCCTCGGCGAGGGTCCGAGCGCCTGTGGATAACTCTGTGAAAAACGTCCGCCCCGAATGCCGCACAGGCCGGTAAATCAAGCCTCTCATCGGCGAGGGTGCTGGCTTCTAAAAATTTTATTCCTTAAAAATCATGGGGTTGCCACGTGCGCTCGGGTATTTGCGCCCTATTTACGACGCTTGCCCGCGCCGGCTCTCTATGTGGGAAACCTGGCGCGCGCGCATCCGGCACTGGACGGCGGGCGCGCGCGCGACTATCGTCTGTGCGGCAGAAAAAACGGCTCCAGCATGCATACGCGATCTTCATTTTCCTCGTCCGGCACGGGTTCTCCCGCCTCCGGGCCGTTCGACGGCGACGTCGCCGTTCCCGTCTCGACGCTCAACCGGGCGATCGGAACGATGCTCGAACGTTCGTTTCCACTCGTGTGGGTGGCGGGCGAAGTATCGAACTTCACGCGGGCCGCGAGCGGCCATTGGTATTTTTCGATCAAGGATGCGCAGGCGCAGATGCGCTGCGTGATGTTCCGTGGCCGCGCGCAGTATGCCGAGTTCATGCCGCGCGAGGGCGACAAGATCGAAGTGCGAGCGCTCGTGACGATGTACGAGCCGCGCGGCGAGCTGCAACTGAACGTCGAGGCGGTACGGCGCACGGGACTGGGGCGGTTGTACGAGGCTTTTTTGCGCCTCAAGACGCAGTTGGAGGCCGAAGGTCTTTTCGCCGCCGAGCGCAAGCGCGCGCTTCCCGCGCATCCGCGCGCGATTGGCATCGTCACCTCGCTGCAGGCGGCTGCGTTGCGCGATGTGCTGACGACGCTTGCGCGCCGGGCGCCGCACATTCGCGTCGTCGTCTATCCCGCCCCCGTACAGGGCGCGGGGGCGGGCGAGAAACTGGCGGCGATGGTCGCGGCGGCCAATGCGCGCCGCGAGGTCGACGTGCTGATCGTTTGCCGCGGCGGCGGCTCGATCGAGGATCTGTGGGCCTTCAACGAGGAGGTGCTGGCGCGCGCGATCGCGGCGAGCGAACTTCCCGTGATCTCGGGCGTCGGACACGAGACCGACGTGACGATCGCCGATTTCGCCGCCGACGTGCGCGCGCCGACGCCGACGGGCGCGGCCGAACTGGTGAGCCCGCAGCGCGCGCTGCTCTTGCGCGAGCTCGACCAGCACCGCGCCGCGATTGCGCGCGGCTTCGGCCGCCTCATGGAGCGCCGCGCGCAACAAGTCGACTGGCTCGCCCGCCGGCTCGTGAGCCCGGCCGAGCGGTTGCGGCGGCAGCAAGCCCACCTCGATCAACTGCGCGCGCGTCTGGTATCCGCGGGGCAGCGGCCCGTGCGCGAGGCTCGTGCACGTTTGGCGCTCGCACGCCTGCGCTGGCAGCGCTGGCGTCCCGACCTCGACAACCGCCGGCAGGTGTTGAGCGGATGGGCGGCGCGCCTCGACAGCACGTTCGCGCGACAGCACGAGCGCCGCGCGGCCGGCGTGGCAACGCTCGCGGCGCGCCTCGAGGTGCTGAGCCCGCGGCGCACGCTCGAGCGCGGCTACGCGGCGTTGCTCGATGGCGATACGGGGCGAGCGGTGCGAGCGCCGCAAACTCTTGCGCGTACGCGGCGCTACACCGTTCATCTTGCCGAGGGCGCGGCCGACGTGACGTTCTCGGATGTGCAGCCGCGCTTGACCGATGGCTTCTAGCCGGTGGCGCGTGCGGCGGCATTGGTTGCAGCTGCTGCGTCGATCGGTCGCGATGCGAGCATTTTTTGCGCCGATAAATCGATATGACGGTCAATGCTGCGCATAAAGGGCTGCTAATTTGCGGGGTTATTCCAAAGCGCCTACAATCCAAGGCTCCGAAGCGTCACCTGCGACAAAGTACCCCACACTCGATCACTCGATAGAAGGAACCGCAACATGGAACATACGCTCCCTCCGCTGCCGTTCGCCAAGAACGCGCTTGCTCCGCACATGTCGGAAGAGACGCTCGAATTTCACTACGGCAAGCATCATCAGGCTTACGTCACGAATCTGAACAATCTCATCAAGGGCACCGAGTTCGAAAACCTGCAGCTCGAAGAGATCGTCAAGAAGTCGTCGGGCGGCATCTTCAACAACTCGGCGCAAATCTGGAATCACACTTTCTTCTGGAACAGCCTGTCGCCGAACGGCGGCGGAGCACCGGCGGGCGCGCTCGGCGATGCGATCAACCAGAAGTGGGGCTCCTACGATGCCTTCAAGGAAGCGTTCTCGAAGGCTGCCGTCGGCAACTTCGGCTCGGGCTGGACGTGGCTCGTGAAAAAATCGGACGGTTCGCTCGATATCGTTTCGACGAGCAACGCCGCCACGCCGCTCACCACGAGCGACAAGCCGCTCCTCACCATCGACGTCTGGGAACACGCGTACTACATCGATTACCGCAACGCGCGTCCGAAGTTCGTGGAAGCATTCTGGAACATCGTGAATTGGGACTTTGCGGCGAAAAACTTCGCATAACGAAGTAATCGGTCCCCACACGGCAAAGGCCCTCGAGATTTTCGAGGGCCTTTTTGCTTATACGGGGCCGCGTTATCTCATCCGCGATGCGAGCCGCCCGTGTTTCGGGCGTTCGCGTGGCCGGTGGCTCATGCGTCTTCGGCGGCCGGAGCCGGACCGGGTTCGCGTTCCAGCAGGTCGCCGGGTTGGCAGTTCAGATATGCGCAGATGGCATCGAGCGTGGCGAGGCGAATACCTTTCACCTTGCCTTGCTTGAGCAGCGAAAGATTTTGCTCGGTGATACCCACGGCGGCAGCCAGATCCTTCGATTTGACCTTGCGCCGCGCGAGCATGACGTCGAGACGAATGACGATGGGCATGGGCGGGCGACTCAGACGAAGAGCCGATGCTCGGCGTCCATCTCGCTCGCTTCGCGCAGGATGTGCGCTATGACGGCAATGCTTGCGGCGAGAAAGAGCGCGACGATATCGGACGAACCGATGCTGAGCGTGACGACGCGGTGCCCCACGGGCTCGCGCAGCGTGAGCCATACGCTCAGCAGCGGCTCGCAGATCAGATCGGCCAATACCCACAGCCATACCGCGCGCGCCACCTTCCCGAGATGATTCGACGCGGCGCGGGAAAAGTACTGCCGGCGGCCATACGCGCGAAAGAGCAGCCGCAGGTGCGCGAGGCCGTGCGCGAGTACGAGCAGCGGCAGGCTGGACAGCACGATCGCGCCGAGCTTTTGCCACCACGGAAACTTCGTGACGTCCGTGCCCAGGCTCTTTATCAGCCCGT
Source organism: Trinickia caryophylli (assembly GCF_034424545.1). Lineage (NCBI taxonomy): Bacteria > Pseudomonadati > Pseudomonadota > Betaproteobacteria > Burkholderiales > Burkholderiaceae > Trinickia > Trinickia caryophylli. Next base: position 3,058,452 of record NZ_CP139970.1, read on the forward strand.
TCGTCAGCCCGAATCCGAGCCCATGGCCGCCGGCGGCGGAGGTCAATTGCGGGAAAAGCCAGCAGGCCGCATTCAACACCAGCATGCCTGCGGCGAAACACAGTGTGACGGCGGCCATGCGTTGACTGTATCGGGTCAGGCGGTCCGAGTTCAAGATCAGCTCCTATCAAGTTTCGATGACGGGAAGTGTAGCAGCGATTGAACGGGAAATGCGAAAAACTTATCGTTCAACGATAATTAATGGCTTCTATCTCGCAGTCTCGCTGCTACCGTCGCTTTCTCTGAAATACCTATATCAATATAGCTACGTTGAAATAGCTATGCTAGGATAGGAAAATGACGAATGCAGACGATCTTCTCGACCAGGCTGCGCGCCTGCGCTCGCAGGTGACGGGGTTGGCCCGCCGTTTGAGGCAGGAGGCCCAACTCGACCCGGTGCAGTATTCGCAGCTCGTGGTGATGGGCGCGATCGACCGCCTGGGTGACGGCGTCACGCCATCGGCGATCTGCGCGGCCGAGCGCATTCGCTCGTCCAACCTCGCGGTCCTGCTGCGCGAACTCGAGGCTCAGGACTACATCAGGCGCAGCGGCGACCCCGAGGATCGCCGGCGGATGCTGCTGGCGCTGACAGCAAAGGGGCGCCGCGCGTTGCATGGCAACCGCAAGCTGCGCGGCCAATGGCTCGTGTCGGCGATGCTCGGGTGCCTGAGCGAAGAGGAACGAACGCTCGTACTCAAGAGCGGCGCGTTGCTGGAGCGGCTCGCGCAGTTCGATGCCGCGCAAAAGCCGATTGCGTCGATCGATAAAGGGAAGCGCCCGTGAGAGAAGCCTCCGGGGTACCCGCGAAACACGTTTGCCGGGCCCGTTTGCCGGGGACATCGACGCCGCGCGGTGCAAAGCATGACGCGGCGGGCCAGGGCCGTTAGACAAGGAGAAGCAGCATGTCATCGCCTCTCGACTCCCACCATGACACCGATGGCGCGCCGGCAAGGCGGGTGGGCATCGGCGAGCTCTTCGTCGGATTCCTGACGCTCGGCCTCGTTTCGTTCGGCGGGGCGCTGCCGTTCGTGCGGCACAAAGTCGTGGAAGAACGGCGTTGGCTCAGCAGCGAGGAATTCACCGATCTGCTCGGGCTGTGCCAGTTCCTGCCCGGAGGCAACGTCATCAACCTGTCGGTCGCGATCGGCATGCGCTTTCGCGGCGTGGCCGGTGCGCTTGCGTCGCTCGTCGGACTCATCGCCGCGCCGTCGCTGATCGTCATCGGCCTCGGGGTGCTGTATGCGAAAACACAGCACATACCCGCGGTGCACCACGCATTCGGCGGGCTCGCCGCGGCGGCGGCCGGCCTCCTCGTAGCGATGGCCCTCAAAGTGGCGAAGCCACTCAGGGGTGTGGGTGCGGGCGTGATCATCGCGGCGCTGGCGTTCGTCTCGATCGCGGTGTTTCGTCTGCCGCTGTTGCCGACGATGCTCGTCCTCACACCGCTCAGCATCGCGCTTGCCGTGCATCGGCAGCGCGCGCGCGCTCAAGGAGCCAAGCCATGAATCCGACACTCGTTGCGCTGGCAACCATCTTCAGTCAGCTGTCGCTGCTCGCGTTCGGCGGCGGCAATACGATCCTGCCCGAGATGCACCGGCAGGTCGTCGACGTGCACCATTGGATGAGCGCGGAGGAGTTCACCTCGCTCTTCGCGCTCGCGCAGGCGGCCCCCGGCCCCAACATGATGATCGTCACGATGATCGGGTGGCACGTGGCGGGCTGGCCGGGCTTTCTTGTCGCGTCGGTGGCGAAGTTCGGTCCGTCGTCGATCGTCACCGCGTTGTCGCTGCATGCCTGGGACCGTTTCAAGGACCGCCCGTGGCGCCGCTACGTGCAGCTCGGGATGATGCCGATGACGGCCGGTCTCGTCGCATCGAGCGCGGTGCTGATTTCGCAGGCTTCGAACACATCGGCGATCCAGTGGGGCATTACTGCCGCCGTCGCCGTGCTCGCATTTCGGACACGCGTGCATCCGCTATGGCTGCTCGCAGCGGGCGCGCTCATCGGTGCGACGGGATTCGGCCAGGTTTGAGTTTCGCGAATCAGCGCATCGTCCGCCGCGCGATATCGTCGAGGGAGGCCCGCTCGCTGAGCACGTCGTCGATGAGCCCGTACTCCTTTGCCGCCGCAGCCGACATGAAGTTGTCGCGGTCGGTGTCTTTCTCGATCTGCTCGATCGATTGCCCTGTACGCTCGGCCAGCACCTGATTGAGCCGCTCCCTCAGATAGAGCACCTCCTTCGCCTGAATCTCGATGTCGGCCGCGCTGCCCTGACTTCCGCCGGACGGCTGATGAATCATGATGCGCGCGTTCGGCAACGCATAGCGTTTGCCCTTTGCTCCCGCCGCCAGCAGAAACGTGCCCATGCTTGCTGCGAAGCCCGTGCAAAGGGTCGATACCTGCGGTTTGACGAACTGCATCGTGTCGTAGATCGCGAGCCCGTCGTACACCGATCCGCCGGGCGAGTTGATATAGAAGGAAATGTCCTTGTCGGGGTTCTCGGATTCGAGGAACAGCATCTGCGCGACGATGACACTCGCCGTTTGCTCGTTGACGGGACCGACCAGAAAGACGATCCGCTCGCGTAGAAGCCGCGAATAGATGTCGTAGGCACGTTCGCCGCGGCCCGTCGTCTCGATGACGGTCGGCACGAGTTGACTGCAGGGTGGGTGTTGCATGGCGCTCCTCGCGTGAATGTCGGCCGGGGGCGGATTGCAATGCCGCCCCTCGCTGAACTTGACGCACGGCCAGCGCCCATTGTGACAAGCACGGGCGCACAATGCAGCCGTGGCGGCACGAAAAAACGTGCCGCGCCTGTCACGTTTTCGGTCCCTCGCGCGTCAACGAATGAGGGACACCACGAACGGCGCCAGCGCGCCCATGGCGGAGCATCGACGCATGACCCGTGAAGAACAGCATTTGACCGACCGCGGCTTCGAGGGCGCCCGCTCGCGCCTCGTTTCCATCGCGAGCCGCCTGCTCGGCAGCCGGGCTGAGGCGGAGGACGTCGTGCAGGACGCGTGGCTGAAGTGGCAGGCGGCCGATCGCGCCGCGCTGCGCACGCCGCTCGCATGGCTTACGACGGTGACGACGCGGCTCGCAATCGACCGCTTGCGACGGTTGCAGACCGAGACGGCTGCTCACGAACAGGAGCGGCTTGCCATAGCCTCGCTCGGCGACGCGACGGCCCCGTCCGCCGAAGAGGAAATGATGCGCGCATCGTTGCTCGGACAAGCGCTCGCCGTGGTCTTCGACGCCCTTTCGTCCGACGAGCGCGCGGCGTTCGTCCTGCACGAAGCGTTCGATTGCGATTATCAGCAGATCGCCAGCGCTATCGGGAAGACGCCTGCGCATTGCCGCCAGCTCGTGCATCGGGCGCGGCAGCGGCTGCAAGGTGCGACGCCGGCGGGTACGGACCGCCGCACAGCCGATGCCGCACGCGAGCCCGCGCTCGAAGCGCTCGCTTCGGCGATCGAGACATGCGATGTGGCCCGCGCCATACGCGTTTTCGCCGGCAGTGCGGCGGCCCAGGGCAACGATGCCACGTCTCCGGCGGAATCACGGCCGGCCGTTGCGGCGCTTGCGGCCGCGGCCGTGCCTATGAATCGGACATCACACGTGACGGTTCTCTCCATGCGCGGAGAGACGAGCTACCTCGCACTCGTGGATGGCGACGTCCCGCAGGTGACAGCGATCATCGTCGTTTCGTGGCGGGGCGACTGCATTCGCAGCATCGACTGGCTGACCGACGCGGCCGTACTCCGGGCGATCGATCGTCTCTTCGGGGCGACTGCGGTGCGCGCGCGGCTGGCGCGCCCGTTCGCGGTGCACTGTGCCGCGCTGGCCTGAGCGGGGCCGCCGCCAGATCGCGGCGCGGCTGCTCAGGCGCCACGCGCGGATCAGTGCCCCGTGGCTTCCCAGTTGATGTCGACGCAGAGCACTTGCAGCCCCGTCGACGTTTGCGCGGCAATCGATGCCGTTACGCACAGGTGGGCTTCGTTGATCGAGAGATAAGGCGCGGTCAGATGCACGCGACCCGGGGTGCGCACGGCCTCGATGAAATAGGGGCGCCGCTCCCAGCTTGCGCCCTCCGAGTGCAGCAGCGGGCGGAACCGTTTCGCGCGCCGCGAGACGCGGCGTCCGTGCGGTACCACGTTGTCGCCGATCTGGCGGCCACTCGCGTCGAGCAGGAAGCAGCGTGCCGTATCGGGCAGCGAAAGCAGCGGCTGCGCTGCGGTTTCCACGGGCTCGCCTTCCACCACGCGCGCGCACGCTTGCGCGAGCGCGGCGCCATAGGGTGCCAGCCGTGCGGCCTGCGCACGCTCGCGTGCGGCGACGCGTTCGCGCAGCGCAGCCGAAAGCGCGTCGATGACGCTCGCCGCGATGCGCGGCTCCACGGGGTCCATGCTGGGGCCGGCGAAATAGGCGCCCTGCACGAAATCGACATTGCTCTCGAGCGCGATGAGGGCTTCGCGCTCGGTCGAGAGTCCGCCCATGAGCACGAGCTGCCCCGACTCGTGCAGCAGCGAGACGAGCCCCGGCAGCACGCGCTCGATATGCGAGTGTTCGGTGGCCTGCGCGAGAATCACGCGGTCGAGCGAGACGATATCGGGGCGCAGATCCCACACGCGATCGATGTTCGAATGCTTGGCCCCGAAGCCGCCCAGTGCGATCAGGAACCCCGACTTGCGCAGCGATTCGACGATTTCGGCAAACCGGCTCGTCTCGCCGCCGGCCTGCTCGGGCACTTCGAGCACGACGCGCTGCGGCGGCAGGCCAAGCGCCTTGAGACCCGCGAGCAGCGCATCGCCGTAGCTCGTGTCCATCAGCGCGGCCGGATGCAGGCTCAGAAAGAGCCACTCGTCATGGCTGTCGAAGGCGCTGAAGTTGCCGAGATGCAGCGATTCGGCGAGGCGCCCGAGCTCCAGCAAATCGCCGCGGCGTGCGGCCTGCGTGAACACTTCGTGCGAAGGCACATGCCGTCCGTCCTCGTCGTGCGCGCGCAGCGACGCGTGATAGCCGATCGCGCGACGGTGCGACACGGAAAATACCGGCTGAAAAACGCTGAGAACCGTATAGCCGCCGTAGACGACGGTATGACGGGCACCCGCGTCGCCCGCGACGGGGCGCGGCGGTTGAAAGCCGGGGGGATCGAGATCGATCATGCTTCGGGTCGGACGTGACGGAAGGGGGAAGGCGCGCAGCGCCCATGATGCAAATCAGGTAGTACTTTACCGCATCGCTCAGCAAGATCCATGCGCAACACCGATGCGAAGGGAGCAGACCCGTGTGCCGTCTTGGCCGGCTGCCGCCCGTGCCTCGCGAGCGCGCGCCTGGCGGGACCCTGGGAGCGCGGCGATTCGAAGCGCGCGTGGCGCAGGGATCCCGATCGCCTCCGCCGGATACCCGCGGCGTCGATGTGCGCTGCACCGGCCTGGTGCGGGGGCTGCCCTGCTCTGGTTCGATGCATCCGCGCCGCGTCAGGTAGCCGCATAAGCGGCCGCATGCTGCGAGGCGGGCGCGAGTTCGGCCGCGCGCGCGAAGAACCGATGGGCGCGCGGATCGTCGACGAAGGCGGCGTTGATGCGCAGCCATGGGCTCGTTTGACCATGCGGCCGGAAATAGCTGCCCGGCGCCACCGTCACGCCGCACGACGCCGCGCATTCGACGAGGCGCTGCGAGTCTTCGATCTGCGGCATTCGGGCCCAGACGAATTTGCCGCCGACCGGAGTGGCGAACAGTTGCCATCCGTATGCTTCCAGCGTGCGCGTGGCCATGCCGAGCGCGTCGCCCATGCGACGGCGCAGCCGCTCGAGGAACTTGTGATAGGCGCCGCGTTCGAGCATCGTCAGTGCGACCGCTTCGGCGAAGAGCGAACCGCCGATGCTCGTGAGCACCTTGATGTTGGCGAGATCCTTGACGATCGACGGCTCGGCGACGATATAGCCGATGCGCAGAGACGACGACAACGTCTTCGACAATCCGCCCACGTAGATCACGTGCTCGAGCTGATCGAGCGTGGCGAGCCGGTCGCTCGCATCGGATTGATAATCCGCATAGATGTCGTCCTCCACGATCGTGAAGTCGTATTCGCGCGCAAGTTGCAGCAGGCGGAACGCGACGGATGGCGCGACGATCGTCCCGGTGGGATTGTGAAACACCGTGTTGACGAACAAGGCGCGCGGACGATGGCGTTCGAGTTCCGACTGGAGAGCGGCGAGATCGGGGCCTGAGTCCGTACGAGGAATGCCGACGACGTTGACCCCGTGCAGCTTCAGGAGGCCGAACAGGTTGTAGTAGCCGGGGTCTTCGACGAACATCGTGTCGCCGGCCTTCACCAGATAGCGGACAAGCAGATCGACGGCCTGGCTCGCGCCCGCCGTGATGAGCACCTGCGAAGCGTCGACGCGCATGCCGAGCGGTGCGACGCGTGCGCGCAAGTGCTCGCGCAGCGGCAGGCTGCCGAGCGGCGTGGCATAGTCGATCATCGCGGCGCGCTCGGTGCGCGCGACGTGGCGTATCGCCTGCGCGATGCCTTCCACATCGCGCCAGGCTTCGGGGATGAAGCCGCTCGCGAGCTTGAGCGTATCGCCCGGCTGATTGAACTGCTGGATGATGTAGGTCGATTCGTCCTCGGCGCGGCGAGGGTCCGAGGTGCCGCACCGGGGTTGGAGCGCGCTCGACCGGTTGCTCACATAAAAGCCCGACCCATGCCGCGGCTCCACATGGCCGAGCGAAACGAGGCGGTCGTAAGCTTCGATGACAGGAAAGCGGCTGATGCCGTACTCGGCCGCGAAACGGCGGATCGATGGCAGCTTTGCCCCCGCATGCGCCTCGCGGGAGCGGATCCAGCGCGCGACGCCTTCGACGATCTGGTCGGCGAGCGGCACGCCGCTCGCGCGATCGAGTTCGAGCTTCATGGGAATTCCGGCTGAACTGTTTGCTAATTTGACTGCACAGTTTCGGCGAAACTGTTCAGGACTGTGCATGTGATTGTAGCCCCCGGCTCGCAATAATGGGTCAACGGAAACAGTTTTGAAGGGGGCTGCGATGCGCGAAATCCGCACGTTCGAAATGGAGCGCGACGAGCCGGCGGCCGTATGGCGGATCGCCGAGCCGTCTCTCGTGACGGTGATGGCCGGGCAACTGTGGATCACGGTCGAACGCGATGCCGAGGACTACTGGCTGCATGCCGGCGAATCGTTATGGCTGCCGAAGGGCGCGCGGGCGTGGATCGGTGCCGGTGCCGCGAGCGCGCGCTTCACGGTGGTGAGCGCGGGTGCGCGGACTGCCCCGCCGGGCACGCCCTCGCACGCACTGCGCGCGCCGCGGCGGCTACTGGCGGGTTGGTAAACAACAAGATTGCCTGCCGTCGCAATATCGCGTGGGCACGCTCGCGAGCGCGACGATCGGCGCAGCCGCGCTCGCCGCCGCCTGCTGTCATGCACAGCGCACCGGGCAGGGCCAGCAGGTGAGCGTATCGATGCGTCGCGCGCTGGTCGCGTTTCGCAGCGAACGCTATCTGCGCATCGATAACGGCCGCGGCCAGCGCTCGGCCGTGCTCGATCTGCGAGCAGAGCGCGGGCGCGCCACGCTGCATGCGCTGGCGGTCGGGGCCGATGTCTTTTTGCAGGCATATCGCCCCGCGCGCTTACGGCGCACGGATTCGGGCCCGACGACCTCGCGCGCGCGGTGCCGGGCATCGTCCATGTGACAGTGTGTGCGTACGGGCAGGAGGGGCCATGGCGCGGCCGACGCGGGTTCGACAGTCTCGTGCAGTCGGCAAGCGGCATCGCCTGGACGGAGATGCAGGCCGCTGGCAGCGCTAGCCCGAAGCACTTGCCGTGTCAGGCACTCGATCATGCCACGGGCTATCTTGCGGCTTTCGGCGCGATGGTTGCGCTCATGCGTCGTGCGAAGGAAGGCGGCAGCTGGCATGTGCGCGTTTCGCTCGCCCTCCCGTACCGATAGGCAGCGACGCACCTCGGTGGTCCGCATGAGCGCTGCGGCCGGGTGCCGCATCTTCCGCGTTATTTGCGCAGTTCGGCGACGAAGTCGTAATAGTCGTTGCGGCAATAGGTGTCGGTCAGCTCGATTGCGCGCTGATCGGTGGTGTAGCCGATTCTCGTGATCAGCAGCAGCGCATCGTGCGGCGCGATGCCCATTTGCCGCGCGATTTCGTCGTTGGCGTTCACGGCTCGAAAGTGCTGCAGCGCGCGCACGATGGGCACGCCGCGCTGCTCGAGATAGCTGTAGAGCGAATCGCCGATGGCGTTGGGATCGGGTATGACCGAGGCCGGCAGCGTCGAATTTTCGACGGCCATCACGATGCCGTCGGCAAGCCGCAAGCGTTTCAAGCGCGTGACTGCCGCCGAGGGAGACAGGCCGAGCTGGATCACCTCGTCGCGGCTCGCCGGCTGGATCTCGCGCGCGAGCCACTGCGAGCTCGGGGTGAAGCCGCGCCGGCGCAGCATTTCGCTGAAGCTCGACAACTGCGAGAGCGAATCGTCGTAGCGCGGGGTGATGAAGCTGCCCGCGCCCTGTGTGCGGCGGATCATGCCTTGCTCCACCAGCAGGGCGATGGCCTTGCGCGCCGTGATACGCGACACGCCGAGCGCGTCGGAAAGGACGCGCTCGGACGGCAGGGCCTCTCCGGCGTTCCAGCGATTTTCGTGTATCGCTTGGCCGAGCTTGCGGGCGAGCTGGAGGTAAAGAGGCGTGTCGTTATCCGGGTCCGGCCGCAGGTCGCGCCAGCGGTCTTCGGTGGGTGCGTTCATGGATGGTGCGCAGCGAGGGGCGAGCGGCAATTTTATGCCATCGGTGCGTCGCCCGAGCGATTTTGAGAAGCAGCCCGCAAGGTTCCGTATGAACGGCTACACTCGGGCGGATCGAATTCCATCGAGTGCTTCGAGGAGATTCTCATCATGCGCAACGACGAGACGGTAACGCTGCCGGACGGTGAACGTGTCGCGAAGCTGGGGCAGGGAACCTGGGAGATGGGCGAGCGGCGCGCGTCGCGCGAGGGGGAGATAGCCGCCCTGCGAGAAGGGGTGGCCCTCGGAATGACGCTGATCGATACGGCCGAGATGTACGGCGACGGAGCGACAGAGACGCTCGTCGGCGAGGCGCTCGGTGCGGTGCGCGACGAGATCTTCCTCGTCAGCAAGGTCTATCCGCACAATGCCGGCAAGCGCGGTGTCGCGGCATCGTGCGAGGCCAGCCTGAAACGCTTGCGGACCGACCGGCTCGACCTGTACCTGCTGCATTGGCGCGGCACGATCGCGCTCGAAGAGACCGTCG